>JBJMSU010000120.1:0-54548 GCA_045801465.1 Xanthobacteraceae bacterium
CCGGTTCCCACCCCGGATCACGTCCGCGGCAGGCTTTCCGGCATCATGTTCTAGGACGCCGCCGGAAGCACCAGCTCGGCGCGCAGACCGCCGATCGGGGCGGTACCGAGCTCGAGCTTGCCGCCATAGAGCTGCGCCAGCTCCACCACGATCGAAAGCCCGAGGCCGGAACCGGACTTGGTCTCGTCCAGCCGCAGGCCGCGATTGCCGACCTGCTCGCGCTCCTGCGGCGTCAGCCCAGGCCCATCGTCATCCACTACCAGGCGCACGAGCGGCGGCTGCGCGGCGCCGTCGGTGCGCACCGGGACGACTTCGAGATTGACCCGCGACTGCGCCCATTTGCAGGCGTTGTCGACCAGGTTCCCGACCATCTCTTCGAGATCCTGCCGCTCGCCGCGAAAGCGCGCCTCCTGCGGCGCGTCGATATCGATGGCGATGCCGCGAGCGCGGTGAATCTTTTCCATCGTGCGGGCGAGCGCGGTCACCACCGGGCCGACTTCGGTCACGGTGCCCACCACGGTTGCGCGCGCCGCCAGCCGGGCGCGCTCGAGGTGGCGGGTGATCTGGTCACGCATGATGTCGGTCTGCTCGCGCACCTTGACGGCGAACGGATCGGTGCGCGTCGATGCCTCGTTCACCATGACGGACAGCGGAGTCTTGAGCGCATGCGCCAGGTTGCCGACATGGGTGCGTGCGCGCTCGACGATCTCGCGATTGGCGTCGATGAGGGCATTGGTCTCGCGCGCGAGCGGCGCGATCTCGTCCGGGAAGGAGCCGGCGAGCCGCTCGGCGGTGCCGGCGCGGATCGCGGCGAGCGATTCCGAGATGCGCTTGAGCGGGGCGAGACCGAAGCGGACCTGGAACAACGTGGTGAGCAGGAGCACGATCGTCAGCGCCCCGAAGGTGATCGCCAGCGCCCTGTCGAAGGAGCGGATCTCCTGGTCGATCTCCGAGGGATCGCCGGCGACGGCGACCAGGTAGCGTCCCTCCTCGCCGAGATCGATCGTCCGCTCGACCAGGCGCAGGCGCTGGTCCTCGGGCCCGCCCACGTAGCTCCTGCGCGTGCCGTCGCTGCTCGCCGCAATGCCCATGTCCTCCAGGTGCGGCAGGCTGCCGTCCCATAGCGAGCGGGAGGCGCGCATATCCGGTCGCGGCGCGTTGAGCCGCGTCACCTGCCAATACCAGCCGGACAACGGCAGCTCGAATAACGGCTCGCCGAGCTGACCGAACTTCTCGCCGGCCTCCTCGGGCGAGGCGACGTCGGCGATCAACGTCTTCAGATAGACGCTCAGGCGCCGATCGAACGCACGCTCGACCGATTGCTGATAAATCGAGGACAGCGCAACCCCGGTGACGATGAGGATCACCGCGGTCCAGATGGTGGCGGACAGGAAAAGGCGGAGCGCGAGTGAATTAGCGCGCATCACTCGGCGGCGTGAGCAGATAGCCCAGCCCGCGTACGGTCTGGATGACTTCGATCCCGAGCTTCTTGCGGATGCGGCCGACGAACACCTCGATGGTGTTGGAGTCGCGATCGAAGTCCTGGTCGTAGAGGTGCTCGACGAGCTCGGTGCGAGAGACCACGCGTCCGGTGTGATGCATCAGGTAGGACAGGAGCCGGTACTCGTGCGACGTGAGCTTCACCGGATTGCCGTCCACCGTCACCCGGCCTGTGCGCGTATCGAGGCGCACCGGCCCGCAGTTGAACTCGCTCTTGGCATGTCCGGCGGAGCGGCGCAGCAGCGCACGCAAGCGCGCGAGCACCTCCTCCATATGGAATGGTTTCGGCACATAATCGTCGGCACCGGCATCGAAGCCCTGGACCTTGTCGCTCCAGCGATCGCGCGCGGTGAGCATGAGCACCGGCATGGCGCGGCCCTGGCGGCGCCAGGCCTCGAGCACCGATATGCCGTCCATCTTGGGCAGGCCGATGTCGAGGATCACCGCGTCGTAGGGCTCGGTCTCGCCCAGGTAATGGCCTTCCTCGCCGTCGAAGGCGCGGTCGACCACGTAACCTGCATCGGTGAGCGCCGTCGCCAGCTGGCGGTTCAAGTCCGGATCGTCCTCGATTACGAGGAGTCGCATATACCCTCCCCCGTCACCCCCCGCTCAACACGGAGCCGGAGGTCGCGTCGACGGTGACTCGGGTTACTTTGCCATCCCGCGCCAGCACTGTCAGCATATAGACGAGGCCCTTGCCGCCCTCGCACAGGCGGGCGCGCACCACCTCGCCGCGCCGCTTCACGGCCTTGACGGCGACGCCGAGCCGCACCGCCTTGCCGCTGGTGATGGCGGCGCGCTGCTGCTCCTTATTGAGACAGCGCGCATCATCGGCCTCCGCCGGTTCGGCGGCCAGTACGGCGATTGAGATGGCGGAGGCGAGCCAGATTCCAGCCGGCATGGCGGCCTCTTATCGCGATTCCGGTGAACGTTGAATGAACGCAAAATGGCGACGGCGTGGCATAAAGCGGAATCTGCAATCCTTCAGGGATATTTCAAGTGAGGGGTCCAAGAGCAGAATTTAACGCTGGAACGGCTGCCGGTTGATCAGTTGCACGTTGACCCGATGGAAATGCATCGGGTGAATGTCCGCCATCGTGTTGAAGATTTCACACACTTCGGTCGATCCGGGCAACAATTCGTATCGATGCCGGCGCTCAAATCGGTGGTGGCCGAAATCGTCGGCGGTCGGCCACGCCGCCGTGCCACTGAGCCTGGTCGACCGTACTATGATTGCTCCGGTTGCCAAACGACGAGGTTTCGACCCTGCTGCTTGGCTCTGGAGAGATGCCGATCCGCCCTATCGATCAGGGCTGACGCGCTTTCACTCGGCTCGTATTGAGCGACACCGATGGAGACAGTTATACGACCCAGCCGTTCTCTGGTTGCGCGCCGCAGCACTTCCCTGCTCATTATCGACGTTCTGATGTTCTCAGCGACCCGTTGCGCTTCGGACAGTTCCGCATTTGGCAAAACGACTGCGAACTCCTCACCGCCAACTCGCGCCGCGAAACCATCTCCATTCAGAGCCCGCTTGAGAGCCGTCCCAAGCAGTCGCAGCACGTCATCGCCCATCTGATGACCGTGCGCATCATTGAACTCTTTGAATCGATCAACATCTATAAACAGCAATGAGAGGGGAGACCCATTCTGGGTGGCTGTTGTTATCGCCTTGTCGAGCGCACTGTCGAAATATCTCCGGTTCGAGAGGGATGTAACTGGATCGGTATTGCTGTCGCGGTGGGCCTGCGCGAGGTCCTCCTTGAGAGCTTCGACCACCCCATGTGAGGCTTGAAGCGCCTCCTGGAACGACGACGCCCGCTGTTCCATTCCTTTGATGCTTGTCACCAATGTTTCGACCACAGCTTTGATGGTCTCCCGGTCTACAGTGCGGCTAAGTTCTTGATTTGCGGTTGCGAGGTGCATTTCCAAAGAGCCTGATGATGCGACAGCGGCTTCGATCAGATCGATGATATGTTCGATTTGATCAGAAAGGACCGTACCGATTTTGTCGGCCCGATCAGCCATTCGAACTGGAGATAAATGCTCGTCGTGAATTCGATCGACCTCCGCGAGCGACACCGCGCGAGCGGCGATCAAGTCGTCGATCTTTTTGTTTAACTCCGGTTTGCTTGCGGCGGCATAGGCAAACCACACCGCGTAACTTTCGGGATCGGCTGGTAGTCCGAACGCCTTGATCTGATTCAAGGCGATTTCAGCAAGGGCCAATGTTCGCGCGGGGTCTCGTATCACTTTGGACTTCCCTAAGAGGCTGCCGGCTCCGGCAATGGGGCATCGGCTGCCCGCTACGGCAAAGCTGCTGACCAAAGAAGGGCTGACGTTCCAACGATCCGCAGCGTCATGCACCTTTCGAGCAGTTCGCGAAACGAATCACGCCAATCGAAATCAGCCGTCCGGCACAATAGTACCACAACAGTTCAGAGTACTATACTTGCCATTGGGACGAACACGTATTCTTCGGCCTGCGGAACCTACGGGTTGTTGCAATCACAACTCGGGGTCTGCAGCCGTCGCGAACGCTCCTCCTGTCGGCAAGCGCCTGCCGAAGAGCAAAGTAGGGTCAGCCCAGGCCAAGCGATGTCTTAGAGCGGCAGCAAAGCGGACACTGCAGAACTTCGCATCTGCGCCAGAAGCTGAAGAGAGGAGATGGCCGAAGCTGACGCGATCGGCCAAAGAACAAGCGCGGTCCTCCGCCGCGGCCGTTCCAATCTAACCCGGACCGCGATAGGCTCGCCAGCAAACAACGTCGGAGGATCGCGGGATGCGACGGCGCGCCTTCATTGCGGGCGCGGCAACGGCGCTGCCGATTGCGCTCGCCCTGGATATCGGTTCCTTTGCTGGCGAGATTCGAAAGGGAGCCACGATGCAGGTGAAGCCCAATTCGATCTGGTTCGAGGACACTGCCAAGTTAACGCGTTGGCAAGAGTTGAAGAAAAGCGGCAAATCTACAGCATTGACTGCTTATCAAGACGAAGTGCTTTCTCACCGGGATGCATGGCAGTTTACTAAGCAGCTCGCCGTAAAAATCCTCAGCTACGAGCGGGGGAAAAACCAGGTCAACGTGGAAATGAAGACTCCCGGCCGACTCCTCGGCAGCACATGGTTCGTAGATGCCGACGCTCTTCAGCACTAGCAGCCCGCGACCTCAACAGAGCAGAGCCGTCGAAGAGGCGATGTGCACATCCTTCCAAATCAAGGCTTGTTGACACCTTGATGGACGTGAAACCCGCCTTGCCAAATACCTGCATCTACGCCCCGACACAGCCTGCCCTTGATCAAAGCTGGAAGCCGGGCTTGCCGCGCAGGTAATGCGCCGCGTTGCTCACCACGCTGATGTCGAGGCCGGCCTTGTGGTGCGCGTCGAGCACGTTCTCGACCGTCATCGGGCAGCGGCCAGCCCAGGTGGGCCCGCTCCGCCCGTCATAGGTGCCGGCGTCCCCCGCCGCTTCCTCGGGCGGGTAGACATGGGTGTGCCACTCGATGATCACGCGCTCGTGCCCCGCTTCCGGCTCCGGCCAAAGCAGCGTGAATTGGCCGCAACATTCGCCGGTCGTCAATCAGGAGCTGGGGGAGCGGGCCATATCCGCCGGAAAACGCCTCTTCGAGCGCGAGAGCGAGCTGGTGCTGCACTCTCCGGCTCCTGCACACGGTCAGGCCGGCGCTTCAAATCGACGGCGGCGGCGCGAAAAAGCACCGACGCGAGCCGTCCGGCTTCTTGCAGCGCCAGTACTGGCCGTCGCGGCTGATCTGCACTTCCTTGAACGGGACGACCTCGTTGAGCTTCGTCAAAAAATAGCCGCCGTGGGTCTCCTGGACCTCTTCGCTCGACAGCTCGAGGCAATCGTTGATGCCGCAACAATGCGAGCCGTCGATGGGACTGACAAAGTGTCCTTTGGCAATCCAGTTTGGGTTCCCCCAACGATCATGGGCGAGCGCGCCGCTCGCCATCACCAGGACGGCGGCGCCGATCAGGGGCAGCATTCGCATGGCCTGTGCTCCAAAATAAAGGGCCGCCGCAGCGGCCTGTTCGCTCATGCCGCCGCAGCATGCTGATCGCACTCAACGATCAGGCCGCCTCACGACGCATCCCCTTCCGGTCGCCTCAATTGCGGCTCAACAACGCACGGCTTACGCGCCGGTTCCCGCACCGCACATCCGCGGCGATCATGCGAGCTTGGTAGCCACGGAATGAGTGCGGTGACCGACATTGGGCCGCGGAACTGCGGTATGCGCTCGCGGGTTGACGCCACAGCTTCAACGAAGTCGATGCGAGGCAGTCATGGCCACATGCGAAACCTGCGGAAACGAGTACGACAAGGCGTTTCAGGTGAAAATGAACGGCTCGACTCACACGTTCGACAGCTTCGAATGCGCGATCCACGCGCTTGCGCCGACCTGCGCCCATTGCGGCATCCGCATCGTCGGGCATGGACTGCAAAAGGGCAGTGCGATGTTCTGCTGCGCCCATTGCGCCGAGCACGAAGGCGTGCGCGAACTGCGCGATCGGGCGTAGCCTGAGCTGGATGCGGCGCCGCCGCACCCGGATTCCCGGCGGCGCCTCTTGCCGACCTTGAAACGCGGCACTCATGCCGCGCGGGAGACGTTGACAAATCCGATGCCGCCGGGCTCAAGACGGCGATGCTCCGACGCGTCGTGCCCGCCCTCGCCTGCCTCCTCACTCTCTCCGTCTCCGCCGCCGCCATGGTCGGCGGAGCGCCGCCAGCGTCCGACGACGTCGCAAGGCACGTCGTGCTGATCGTCGGCTCGCGCGGCAATTCCTGCACCGGAGTCGCGGTGGCGCGCGATCTCGTGCTGACGGTCGCGCACTGCGTCTTAGCGGGCGCCGATTACAAGCTCGTCGATTACGATGCCACGCACCGGCCCATGCTCAGGGACGTCGCCGCGATCGTCCGCCACCCGCACTTCGATCTCAACGCGATGCTTGCGCATCGTGCCACCGCCGACCTGGCGCTCATCAAGCTCGCCGAGCCGTTGCCGCCCGGCATTGTCCCGGCGGTGCTGGGCGCGCGCGTGCCGACGATGGCGGGCGAGAGCTTCGTCGTGGCGGGCTTCGGCGTCACGGTGCGCGGCGATGGACGCACGGGCGGCACGGTACGCGCGGCGAAACTCGTTGCCACCGGCCGGCCGGGATCGCTGCAGCTGCGGCTCGTCGATGCCGTGACGCGCAACGAGCGCCCCGGTCTCGGCGCCTGCACCGGCGACTCCGGCGCGCCGGTGTTCGAACAAACCGGCGGGCGCCTCATGGTGGTGGGAGTGGTCAGCTGGTCGACGGGGGCAAACAATTCCGCCGGCTGCGGCGGGCTGACCGGCGTCACGCCGCTTGCCCGCTATCGCGACTGGATCGCCGACACGGCGCGGCAGCTCGGCTCGCCGTTGCCGCCGTAGTCGAGCCGAGCGGAGACTCTCCGTAAGGTAGGCAACGGCGCGAGATCTCGGCACTGCATGGTGGGCGAGCGATCGTCACAACGATCCCCGAAGGAAATTCGCGATCGCGCCGTTCCCTCGCCGCTTCTGGCGGCTCGCCTACCGATCGGCGCTACAACGGGCGAACTCGCCCACCCTGCAGACTGAAATCCACCCGCTTGTCAGCGTGAGCCGGTGGTTGCGGCCTTGCCTTCAAGCGATTGCGCCGTCTGCAGATGCTTTTGCAGCGTCGGTAGCGTTTCCTGAGCAAATGCAGACGGGCGCTCGTTGGTCTTCTTGCCCTCCCGCTGGAACTCTTTGATGTCCTTCTTATGATCGGCGACCATATGCTTGACGAACTCGCGATCGAACTTGTCGCCCGATAGTTTCGACATGCGATCGTAGTCCGCCTTCTGTTTCTTGTTCGGCTCGGTCGGCGGCGACATGCCCATCTCCTTCGCCACTGCGGCTGCCTTGTCGTTGGCCGCCGCGTGGTCTTGTTCCAGCTGCTTGCCGAAGGAGCGGACGCCGTCGCTCGCACCCTTCTGTTGGGCGAGCTTGCCCATCTCGACTTCGGCCAGATTGCCCTCCATGGCCTTTTTCAGGAACGCTTGGCCGGCCTTGTCTTGGCCGGCTTTGCCTTGGGCAAAAGCCGAAGGAGCGGAGCACACCAGTGCGGTCGCAAGACCGATGGCCAGGAACACATTCTTCATCATGACGGACCTCATGTGACGGTGCGGATGCCGCGGAATCGGGCACCCCCACGCAAACGGTCACGCAACAAGTCGGGTTCCGCCGACCGTTCGCCGCGACGGCGGCCGCGTCAGGGCTGCCGGACCAGGACGCGCCCCAGCTTGCCCCCAGACGCGAACGCAGCTTTCGGCTTGGCCGACGCTTCGCTCGTCGGCAAGGCCGGAGAGCCGCTGCTGCGGCTGGTCCAATAATCACGCAAGGATGACCGCCGCCGCTGCGCGGAATAATGCCCCATCGTCTTCGATTCGGTTGCTCGCCTGACGAAAGAGGCCGCCCCACGGGCGGCCCCACACGTCGAACCGTGTTTGCGCGAGCTAGTCGATGACGCGAATGACTTTTCGTGTCCGCGGCTCGACAATCACGCGCCGCTCGTTGATCACCGCGTAGCCGAACTGCTCGTGCCGAGGGATGGTCCGCAGCTGAACAGTTCCGGGCAACGTGTAACCGACGCTGATATCGCCTTCCACCCGTACCGACGGCACGCTCTCGCGCCGCACATACGTGATGACCTCGTCCGGCGGAGCGGCGCCCGTCGTTTCAATGACCGTCGTTTGGGCACTGCCCATGACCGGCCAAAGCACAGATGCCGCAAGCATTCCGCCGAGCACATGTTTCTTCATGTTGAACCTCCGTAAACCCAGTGGAGAACTCCTGACAACGCCCGCGGCTCTCGAGATGTTCCGGCGGCCGGCAGGCGGTGCGCCGATGTTCAGAGAATGCATTCACAGTGCGTCTTACGCCTTTGGCCAATCTGCACTGCGCAACGATCTAAGGAGCCGCCGGGCGCAGCCCGATTCGGAACCAAGCAACAAAACGACGCGCGTCCCGGACTAAACGCAAGATTGTCGCAGGAACGTCGCCAAGCGCGTTGGCGTTTGCAGCCAGGATGGTGGCTCACGTTAACGATCGGGGCGACCATGAACGGCTGGAAATCCATTGCGAGTGCACCACGCGACCAGGATGTGCAGTTGTGGGTGGAAGATCGGTTCGGCGCGCGGGCGCTGCCGTATGCGTGCCGCCTCACGGTCGAAGGCTGGGTGAATTCCGAGCTCAATGTTCGGCTTGCAAACACTATCAAGCCTGCCTATTGGCGCGAGTGGTCGAGCGCAGCGGACAGTACATCGCCTTCGGTGCCCAAAGATCCGATCGCCGAATAGGGCATCATCGAGAAAAGGCTTGGCGCGCGGGCTTCCGAGCGCATCCGTGCGCGTCACAATGCTGAGGCGGTTCTTCAGCTACACGGTGACTTTGGCATTGGGCACGGTGGCCCCGACGGAAGACCCAACAGCGCCCCCCATAGGCATCAAGCCAAGAACACCCGTGGGGGCAGCAAAACTGCCCCCACGAGCCGATTTGACGATCCGTTCAGTGCGCGAGCGGATCAGGCCGGATCTGGAAGTGCACGGCGAGCGGCTTGCTGCCCTTGCCGCCTTCCCGCAGCCACGGCGTGCGGTCGCCGCTGGCGCTCCACAAGCCTCTGCCCTTCCAGCCGGCACTGGGATCATCGATGCGCCCGTCGAATCCCTTGGCATAGAAGCCGAGCGGATACGGGATGCGCAGCGAGACCATCTGGCCGTCCTTGAGGGCGACGAGGCCGCCCATGAGGTTGGCCGTGGACATCGGGATGTTGTCGCCGAGGCCGAACGTGTTGTGCTGGTCGACCCAGGTGTAATAGCTCGACTCGGCACTGTTGTCGCCGAGGCCTTCGAAGCCGGGGCCGGGATACTTGTAGAACGACCAGCCCTCCGGGCAGTGATTGCCGGTCGCGTCCGGACCGCTGAGCGGGCCCTTGCACTTGCGGCGATCGAAGCTCACGAGATGGCCGCTCGACGCCGAGCCCCACGCCACGCCGTTCTTGTCGATGTCGCCGCCGCGGATGCCGAAGGCGGGCTGCGGCACGTGATAGACTTCCGACAATCCCGTCTTGGGATCGAAGCGCAGGAAGCCGGGAGGCCCGCCGAACACGCCGACGGTGTACCAGACCGAGCCGTCGGTCGGGTGCGGCATCACCGCATAGGGGCCGGAGCCGGGAATGATCCGCTTGTCCTTGGCGGGATCGTTCGGCTGGTTGGGCTCGACGTAGTCGTCGCGCTTGCCGTTGCCATTGGTGTCGAGGATGAACGGGGACCAGCCTTGCGCCTTCGCGGCGTCGCCGGTCTCCTCGAACACCTTGGTGTTGATCCAGCCGGCCACCTGACCGGTGCCGCTCAGCCACAGCGTCTCGTCGGCGTCATAGCCGAACTGCGGGTGATGGGTGCCGAAGCAGGTGTCGACGAAGGTGTACTTCATCGTCTTGGGATCGAGCATCGCGACCTGCCGCGGCGAGCGCTCGAGCGGGAACACCTTGGCGGACGGATGCTCCGAGCCCTTCTTGCAGAAATCCGGGTTGTCCATGCCGCGCACGTTGGCCGCTATCCACACCCGGCCCTTCTTGTCGAACATGGCGTTGTGATTGTTGGCCCTTGTGTCCCAGAGCTTTTCGTCGCCCCAGTACGGCGACGGCGCCAGCGGCTTGATGCTCGCGGCGTGCCCCGGCCCGAGCGACTCGGGCATGTTCGGATCGCGCACCGGCATCTTGAAGAACGTCACCTTGTGCGCCTTGGGATCCAGGATCGGCATGTTGTCGGTGGAATATTCGGGAGAGCCGTAAAGCGGCCCATTGGCGTTGACCTTGGGGTCGCGCCGGTCAGAGGCGATGAGGTCGTGCAGGTACTGCTTTTCGGTACCCCACTCCCACCATGTCACGACGACGTTGCGCTCGAGACCCTGCGGCCGCGTCGGCTTGGCCTTCGGCAGCTCGCCCTTCTCGATGGCCCGCGTCCAGTCGGCGTAATATTTGAACGGCGCGCCGCCGAAATTGCCGGCCAGCTGGGTGGTCATCTGCTCGCCCGACTGCCCCGACTGGATGCGGCGCATCCACGCCTCTTCATGCGACTTGAATTCGCCGAGCGCCGCCGGAAAGGCGCGCGTGGACTCCTGGCCCAGCTGATGGCAGCCGATGCAGCCGATGTTCTTCATCTGCTTGAGCCAGTCGACCTGGGTGAGCTTCTCGGGGATGTCGCTCTTGCCGCCGAACTGGCTGGCGTCCGGGATCTTGAGCATCGCGTACCAATAGATCGCCGGGTAGTACTTCGCCGCATCCTTCTCGCTTGGCGCCTTGACGGCGGTGAGATTGAGCGTCCGGCCGGGCTCGCTCTTCATCTTTTGCGAATCGACCAGCCCATAGCCGCGCACCCAGACGTCGTAATTGGCCTTTGGCAGGTCGGGGATGAGATAGCGGCCCTGGTCATCGGTCACGACGATCTTGGCGAACTTGGTGGGAAGCTCGCTGGTCTCGGCGATCACCCACACGCCGGCTTCCGGCCCGCTCGGCCCGGCGACCACGCCGCCGAGCTCGTTGGCGCCGACCGTGAGGCCTTGCTGCGCGCTCGCCGGCGTCAGCGCGGCAAACATCAGGAACAGCAACGTCCACAGGCTGAATCTCATCGTATTCCTCCCGCCATGTTGTTGATGCAAGCGAACCGCTTTGCAGCGAGCTTACGCCGGGCGAAGGCCCAAGAAAAGAGTGCGCTGCGGCCTTACGATTGGGAGCAATGTTCGCCAGACTGTGGGGGTCGGCAATTCAGACCGCCACCACCTGCACGTCAGTAGCGCCGAAGTCGGTGCCCTTGAAGAGAAGCGGCTCGGCTTCGGCGATCGCCAACGCGTAGGCCGCGCAGTCGCCGAAGTTCAATCCCGCCCGGTGGCGCCCCTTGCCGTAGCGCGCGAACGCGTCGCGGGCGATGTCGGCCTGTCTTTCATCGAAGGAGACGACCTGCATCGTGAGGTCTCGCATCAGCCGGTCAAGCTCCTCGGCCGCCGTCTCGCCGTAGCGTCCAATTGCGACCATTCCGGCCTCGAATTTCGACATGGCCGAAACCAGCCGCACTGATTGGGAAGCAATCGCACGGGTATATGCGTCGCGCTCAGGTTCGGCGAAAAGCATGGCGATCAACGCAGATGTGTCGATCACCATCAGTCGAAATGTCCCTGCTCGTTGTAGCCGATGATCTCATCCGGAGAGCGATCGTCGAGAACGGGAAGCCGGCTCACACGCTCGGAAATCTTCCTCACGCGATGCACGAGGTCGTCTTCACTTTGATGCCGCGGTTTTGCGCGCTCGCGCTCGACCTCCTTACGCAGAACATCCGTTAGGGCCTCGGTAATGGTCTGGCCACGCCGCCGCGCCAGTTCGCGGGCGAGCCGCTCGGCTTCCGCATTCTTGATATTCAGTGCCACGGCATCACCATTAGTCGAAAAGCCCCTGCTCGTTGTAGCCGAGGATTTCATCATCAGAGCGGTCGTCCAGCAGGGGACGAGCGTTGAAACGCTCGACGATTTGCCTGATGCGGTGCAGCCGTTCCTCTGCGTCCAGCAGCTTCGATTGTCGGCGCTCCTGCTCAATCTCTTTTTGCAAGGCGTGAGTCACGGCTTCCGTGATGCTGGTGCCGCGCCGGCGCGCCAGTTTGCGGGCGAGCCGCTCAGTCTCCGGGTTGTTGATGTTCACGGCCATGCTGAACCAGTGTTTCGCGCCATCTTCCTCCTGCTTCCTATAAATCGTCCTTCTTCCTTTTGCAACACAAATCATTGTCGATGCACGGGATTTATGGACTTGTTCTGTGGCTAGCGGCGCAGATCCTACCCCACCGGGGTGGCGGGACCGGGATCGGCCGAGATGGTGGTGGCGGTGGTCGGCGTCGTGGTCGCCCGCAACGGGCGCTCCTCCATGCAGGCGATCGCCACGAAGCCGAGCACGAGACAGCCGGCGGCGGCCACGAACACCCAGCGGAACACGTCGGCGAGATCGATGCCGAGCGCGCCGGCGAAGGCGCCCAGCGAGGCGGCGCCGCGCTCCGGCACCGCGCCGAGCCAGGCCAGGATGATCGCGCCCATCGCGGCCACCACCAGCGCGCTGCCGAGCGAGCGGAAAAAGTTCATGGCCCCCATGGCGACGCCCACCTGATGGCGCGGCACTGCGTTCTGGATCGATACGGTGGCGACCGGATAGACCGTGCCGATGGCGACCGCCACCACGGTCAGCAGGCTGACCACGGCCGTGAGCGACATCTTCGGATACCACGCGAGTACGGCCAGCGCGGCGATGCCGAACGCGAGCCCGACCAGCGGCACCCACTTGTAATGGCGCATGTACATCATGGCGCGGCCGGACATGATCGAGCCCGGCGTGGTGAGCGCCACGATCGGAATCATCGCCATCCCGGACATCGTGGCCGAGAGGTGGTGCACCACCTCATAATAGAGCGGAACGAAAATGGTGAGGCCGATCGAGGTTCCCATGGCGAAGGACGTCGCCGCGGTGCCCCAGCGCATCACCGGGTTGGCCAGCACCGGCAGCGGCAGGAACGGCTCGGGCGCCCGCGTCAGCCGGACCGCAAAGGCGAACGAGAGCAAGCCGGAGGCGGCGATCAGGCCGACAATCATGGGCGAAGCCCAGGCATAGCGGCCGCCGCCCCAGGTGAGCGCCAGCAGGAGCGGGATCGCGGCCGCCATCATCAGGGCGGCGCCGAGGAGATCGATCCGGTGCGGGCGGTCGTGGCGCGGCAGTCCGCGCAGCCGGCGATGGGTCATCAGCGCGGCGGCGACCCCGAGCGGCAGGTTGATCCAGAACACCAGCGACCAGTGCAGGTACTCGGACAACACGCCGCCGAGCACCGGCCCGAGCGCTCCCGCGCTCACCCAGACCGAGCCCATATAGGCCTGCCACCGCCCGCGCGCGCGCGGCGCGATGATGTCGGCGAGAATCGATTGCGCGATCGGCAGGATGCCGCCGCCGCCCAGCCCCTGCAGGCCGCGCCCGAGGACCAGCACCAGCATGTTCGGCGCGACCGCGCACAGGCCTGAGCCGATCACGAAGATGCCGATGCCGGCGAGCATCATGGCGCGGCGGCCGTACATGTCGCTGAGCTTGCCGTAGAGCGGCGCGACCGCCGTCGACGTGAGCAGATAGGCGGTGACGATCCAGGACAGGTTCTCGAAATCGTCGAATTGCCGGCCGATCGTCGGCATCGCCGTGGCGACGATGGTCTGGTTCAGGGCCGCCAGGAACATCGCCAGCATGAGGCCGACCACGATCGCGCGGACCTGCGCGTGGGTCGGCCCTTTTTCGACGGGCTTTGGCGGCACGGCCTCGACCGCCTTCAAACGGGCGGGCGCGGAGGGCTGGTGGACACGCTCTTTTTCTTTCTGGGCAGTCGCTTGCGGAGGAGTCATCAGGTTCTAATGCAGACGGGCTGTTCCGGTTTTTTGCGAAAATGACCGGACGCCTCCGGTCGAGCAATGGGCCGCACGGCAACGCAGCCATGCGAAAGCCTTCGTGACGGCTGTCGTTTGAGGCAAACTGCGTGGCACGGGCCGGCCGATTCGTTTCCAACCCGACTGAGGAACCGAGCGGACAACGGCAACGTTACTAGACCAAGCTCGCAAGTGCCGGAAAAGCCTGCGCTTGTCGCAGCAGAGGAGATTTACATTATGTGCGACTACAGCCTGCATCACGTCATGTCGCGGCCGGCAGCGGTCGGCGACAAGCTGGTGTCGACCACCTTCCCCGGCACCATCACCCGCGGTTTCGCCCCTGAGGGCGATCCGAACACGGCCATCTGCCTGCTTCCCGGCACCGAGATCGCCTTCGAGGACGAGATTCGTTACTACGAAGAGGTGACTCACTTCCCGACGCGCAAAGGCAGCAAGGTGGCCCGCTTCCGTCAGGTCGACCTCGACAACGCCTATGCGCATCATGACGCGCTGGAATTCCCCGACGGGCAGATCGTCCTGGTCACCCGCCTGTGCGAGGGACAGCACGGCACGGTCCTGCAACTCCCGGCCGCCCCGCGCCCGGCCGAAGCCGACAAGATCGAGGCTCCGGCAGCGCCGGCAGAACCGGTCCCACTGCCCTGACGGCCGCACCGTCGCGTTCGTCTGCGCGCTCCGTTCTAAAAGAGCGCGACGCACCCTGACGGCCCTAATGACGAGCCCCGCCGAACGGCGGGGCTCGTTGCGTCACGTACTTGTGAAACAGGGCTATTGACTTTCCGCTCATGACGATTTATAAAATTCATCACTCGTCATACAGGCCGCGCCGCCATGAACCCGCAGGTCAAAATCAAGCCCGACGACACCCGCGCCCGGATCACCGAGGCCGCCGAGGTCCTGTTCCGCCGCATCGGCTTTGCCAAGACGGCGGTTGCCGACATCGCCGCCGAACTCGGCATGTCGCCGGCCAATATCTACCGCTTTTTCCCCTCCAAGAACGCCATCGTCCAGGCGATCTGCCAGCGCTGCCTCAGCGAGGTCGAGAACAGGGCTTGGGCGGTCGCGCGCTCCAAGGTGCCGGCGGCGCAGCGGCTGGAACGGCTGATTCTCGAGATTCTCGCCTATCATAAGGAGAATCTCGTGACCGAGCAGCGCGTCCACGACATGGTGTTGGCAGCCATCGAGCACAGCTGGGAAACCATTCACGCTCACAAAGAGGCCATGCGCAAAGTGACTGAGCTCATCTTGCGCGACGGCATCGAGGCCGGCGAATTCGAGCCCGTCGATCCGCGGCAAACCGCCGAGCTGATCATGGGTTCGGTCGTGTGCTTCACCCATCCGGTTCTGGTTGCCCAATGCATGCGGGACGGCCGGGATGTCGAGGCCGACGCCCGCGCCACCATCCGTTTCCTGCTCCGCGCCATCACCCCACGGTAAATTCCATGCGCGTCACAAGCCGAGCCGAATTGCGTCTGATGTGTGACGAAATACGAATTTCGTCACACATCACAATTTAGTGAAGGAGGTTGCCATGCGTCCCTCATTGCACCAGGCCAAGCTGCTGGCCTCGCTCGCGCTGCTCCCCCTGCTGGCGGCCTGCCAGGACCAGGCAGTCTCCGCCATCGCCCAACCCGAGCGCCCGGTGCAGGTGCAGCGTGTCACCCTGGCGGCCAACACGACGTCACGCGACTTCGTCGGCGTGGTGCGCGCGCGTTACGAGACCGACCTGGGCTTCCGGGTCGCCGGCAAGATCGTTGCCCGAATCGTCAATGTCGGCGACCGCGTGCGCGCCGGCGACGTGGTGGCGCGCCTCGACCCGCAGGATCTCAAGCTGCAGGTGGAGAGCGCCGAGGCCGAGCTTGGCGCCGCCACGTCGAACCTCGCCCAGGCCGCAGCCGACCTGACGCGCTACACGACGCTGCGCGAGCGCGGCTATGCGGCAGTCGCGGACTTCGAGCGGAAGAAGGCGGCCAAGGACGAGGCCGACGGTCGCCTCGAGCGCGCCCGGCGTGCTCTCGACATGGCGCGTAATCAGCTCGCCTATGCCGAGCTCAAGGCCGATGCCGACGGCGTGATCACCGCGACGCTGGCCGAACCCGGTCAGGTGGTCGCCATCGGCCAGCCCGTCGCCCGCCTGGCGCACCGCGGCGAGAAGGAAGCCGTCGTGGCGTTGCCCGAGACCTGGCTCGGCGAAGCGCGCGCGGCGCAGGCAAGCGTCCGGCTGTGGTCCGATCCCGACCGCAGCTTCATGGCGCAGTTGCGCGAGCTGTCGCCGCAGGCCGATGCGGCAACGCGCACGTACGCGGCGCGCTTCACCATCGATCGGCCCGACGACACGGTGGCGCTCGGCATGACCGCGACCGTGACGTTGACGCGCCAAGCCGAGACACGGGCCGTCAAGGTCCCGCTCTCATCCGTGGTCAATCGCGGCACCGGCCCGTTGGTCTATGTGGTCGATGACAGCGGAACGCTGGCACGGCGGCCGGTGGCGGTCTCTTCCTTCACCGAGGACGCCGTGACGGTCACCTCCGGTCTCAGCGAGGGCGACAAGATCGTCGTGCTCGGCGTCCAGAAGCTCGATCCCGGCATGAAGGTGCGCACGGTCGAAGTGCGGTGACCGGGTCGTCCCCGCGAAGGCGGCGACCCGTGACACTGTCGGAATGCTTATCGCCAAGCCAGTAGCCATAGATTTCCCGCCGGCGCGGGAACGGAGAAGGGCGACGATCATGCAGCGTTTCAACCTGTCGCAATGGGCGATCACGCATCGGGCGCTCGTCCTGTTCATGATCCTGATCCTCGGGGCCGCCGGCACCTATTCCTACTTCAACCTCGGCCGCGCCGAGGATCCCTCCTTCACCATCAAAGTGATGGTCATGAACGTCGCCTGGCCAGGCGCGACCGTCGCCGAGATGCAGACGCAAGTCGCCGACAAGATCGAGAAGAAGCTGCAGGAACTGCCCTACCTCGATCGCGTCGAGACCTATTCAATACCGGGCGTGTCCTTCGTCCAGGTCATTCTTCGCGACACGACTCCGCCCGCCAAGGTCAAGGACCTTTGGTATCAGGTGCGCAAGAAGGTGGGCGACATCCGCGGCGATCTGCCGGCCGGGATCGCGGGTCCGAATTTCAACGACGAGTTCGGCGACGTCTATTCGGCGCTCTACATGCTCAGCGCCGACGGCCTGACCCTCGCCGAGCTCAAGGCCCGCGCCGAGGACATCCGTCAACGGTTGTTGCGCGTGGCGAACGTCAACAAAGTCGACATCATCGGCGAGCGCCCGGAGAAGATCTTCATCGAGTTCAGCCACGCCAAGCTGGCGACGCTGGGGGTGACCCCGCAGCAGATCTTCGACAGCGTCGCCAAGCAGAACGCGGTGGTGTCGGGCGGCTCGGTCGATACGTCGGCCGATCGGGTGAACCTGCGCGTGACCGGCGCCTTTTCCGGCGTGGACGCCGTCGCCGGCGTGCCGGTACAGGCCGGCGGGCGCGTGTTCCGGCTGGGCGACATCGCGACCGTGAAGCGCGGTTACCAGGATCCGCCGACGTTCCTCGTCCGCACCGCCGGCAAGCCCGCGATCGGGCTCGGCGTCTCGATGCAGGAAGGCGCCAACATCATCACGCTCGGCGAGGATCTCAAGGCCGCCATGGCGGCGATCACGGCCGAGCTTCCCGTCGGCATCGAGGTCACCCAGGTCGCCGATCAGCCGCACATCGTCGAAGAGTCCGTGTCGGAATTCGTCCACACCTTCATCGAGGCGCTCGGCATCGTGCTCCTGGTCAGCTTCATTTCGCTGGGCTGGCGCACCGGCATCGTGGTGGCGCTGTCGGTGCCGCTGGTGCTGGCGATCGTGTTCGTGGTCATGTACGCCACCGGCATCGATCTCCACCGCATCACGCTCGGCTCTCTCATCATCGCGCTCGGTCTGTTGGTCGATGATGCCATCATCGCCATCGAAATGATGGTGGTGAAGATGGAGCAGGGCTTCGACCGCGCGAAGGCCGCGACGTTTGCCTGGACCTCGACCGCCTTCCCGATGCTCACCGGAACGTTGGTGACGGCGGCCGGCTTCCTCCCCGTCGGCTTCGCCAAGTCGAGCGCGGGCGAGTATGCCGGCGGCATCTTCTGGGTGGTCGGGCTTGCGCTGCTCGCCTCGTGGGTCGTGGCGGTGCTGTTCACGCCTTATCTCGGTCTCAAGCTGTTGCCTGATCTGGCCAAGCCGGAGGCGCACGGAGATCCCGACGCGATCTACGACACGCGTATCTACCGCGCGCTGCGCCGCCTGATCGCATTTGCCCTGCGCTGGCGCGGAACCGTCGCGGCCGCCACGGCCCTGATGTTCGTCGCCTCGATCGCTGCCTTCGGCTTGGTCCAGCAGCAGTTCTTCCCCACCTCGACGCGCAGCGAGCTGTTCTTCGAGATGCGCTTGCCGGAAGGCACCGCGATCGGCGTCACCGACGAAACGACGAAGAAGGCCGAGCGCCTGCTCGCCGGCGATCCCGACATCGCCACCTATACGACCTATGTCGGTCAGGGCGCGCCGCGCTTCTGGCTCGGCCTCAATCCGGTGCTGCCAAATCCGAACTTTGCCCAGATCGTCATCGTGACCAAGGACCTCGCCGCGCGCGAGCGCGTCAAGGCGCGCCTGGACAAGGCCATCGCCGATGGCGCCGTCACGGAAGCGCGCGCCCGCGTCGACCGCTTCACGTTCGGCCCGCCGGTCGGCTTCCCGGTGCAGTTTCGCGTGGTCGGGCCCGATCCGATGAAGGTGCGCGCCATCGCCGACGAGGTGCGCACCGCGATGGCGGCCAACCCGAAGATCGTCGACCCGCACCTCAATTGGGGCGAGCAGGTGAAATCGATCCGCCTCGAGGTCGACCAGGATCGCGCGCGCGCCCTCGGCCTCACCCCGCAGGACGTGGCGCAGACGCTGCAGACCTTGCTGACCGGGTTCACCGTCACCCAGTATCGCGAGGGCATCGAGCGCATCGACGTGGTCGCGCGCGCGGTCGCGGCCGAACGTCTCGCCCTCGATCGCCTGCCCACGCTCACCATCGCCACCGCCAATGGCATCGCGGTGCCGCTGTCGCAGATCGCGCGCCTGCATTACGAATACGAGGAGCCGATCCTGTGGCGTCGCAACCGCGACATCGTGCTCACGGCGCGCGCCGACATCGTCGACAACGTGCAGGCACCCGACGTCACCAGCGAGATCCTGCCGCAGCTCAAGCCGATCAAGGACGCCCTGCCCTACGGCTATCGCATCGAGACCGGCGGCGCGATCGAGGAGAGCGCCAAGGCGAATGCCGCGCTCGTCGCCGTGTTCCCGGTGATGGCGATCGCGATGCTGTCGCTGTTGATGATCCAGGTGCAGAGCTTCTCGCGGCTGGCGCTGGTGTTCGTGACCGCGCCGCTCGGGCTGATCGGCGCGACCGGCGCGCTCCTCCTGAGCAACCGTCCGTTCGGCTTCGTCGCCCTGCTCGGCCTCATCGCGCTCGCCGGCATGATCATGCGCAATACCGTGATCCTGGTGGACCAGATCGAGCGCGACATCGCGGCCGGCCACACGCGTCACCGCGCCGTCATCGACGCCACGGTGCGCCGGGCGCGGCCGGTGGCGCTCACGGCGCTTGCCGCCATCCTCGGCATGATCCCGCTCGCGCGCTCGATCTTCTGGGGGCCGATGGCGATCACCATCATGGGCGGCCTGGCAATCGCCACCGTGCTCACCCTCCTGGTAGTGCCGGCGCTCTACGCGCTGTGGTTCCGGGTGCCGCGCGCGGAGACGGAGACGGAAACGCTCGCGGCGGCGGAGGCGCCGGCGCTCGCCGCCGAGACGGTGGACGAATTTCACCCGAGCACGATGCCGACGCGGATTGCGGCGGAGTGAGACCAGCTGGTCGGTCATTTCTGTCGGAACAGTCGGATCAGTAAATCTCCAGGCATGCGATGGAGCCGTGTTCGAATGCCGCAATAGCCTCGGAGTGAGTGCGCAGGAGTGTCGCAAGCTCCCACGTCGATCGATTGCCACAGCGTAGCCAGATCACTTTGGGCGGCGGCCCGATGAGGATGGCCATCTCGGCGAAATCTGCATCAAGTGAGACAAGCGTGAAGCCGTTGGCTCCAGCATACTGCCAAATGGCACGATCGTCGGCCGCTTCCAGTCCGACCAGACGTACTTGGCTGGAGCCGGGAAATATATCTGCGAGTTGTTGGCACAGTTTGAAGCTCAGATTCTGGTCGAACAGGAGCTTCATGTCGTCAGCAGGCGCCGCTCGCGGTCGGCGGCATAGGCCAGACACGCGCGGATATCATCCTCGGTCAACTCGGGATAATCGGCACGAATCTCGGCCTGTGACATTCCTGCGGCAAGCCAGCCCAGCACGTCCCCCACCGTGATCCGCATGCCGCGGATGCAGGGCCGCCCGCCACGCTTACCGGGCTCGATGGTGATGATGTCGCGGTAGTTCATGCGTGGCTCCTTCTCGAGCACAGACGCTTCTGGCCCCACCGGGAAGCACGGTCAAGCCTTCGACCTTTCGATGCCGGCTTCGCCTCTGTTCTCACCCCGTCCGCCGCGCGCGCTTAGGGATCCGCATGGGCCAGTTGACGATGTGGTCCTCGAGGTCCTCGTCGGGAATCTCGGTCTCGAGGCCGGCGACACGGCCGCGCACCGAGATGCCGGCCGCGTGCACGCTGTCGGGATCGCCCGACACCAGCGGGTGCCACCAATAGAAGGTCCCGCCCCTCGGCAAGGAGTCGATAGGCGCAGGTCGGCGGCAGCCAGGCGATCTCGCCGACGTTGTCGGCCGTCAGCCGCCCGCATGGCAGCCTCTTTGCATGCGCTTCGCCAATGCGTATTTTCCGCTCACGCGAGCGGAGCCAAGCCATGAAGATCAAGGTCGTCGTGCACGAAGCGGAGGAAGGCGGCTTCTGGGCCGAGGTGCCGGCGCTTCCGGGCTGCGCTACCCAGGGCGAAACGATGGACGAGCTGGTAAGCAACCTGAAGGATGCCATCGAGGGCTGCCTGTCGATCGATGTGGCTGAGCCCAAACCCGGTGGCAAGGAGCGGATCCTGGAAATCGCCCTGTGAGAGCACTCTCCGGCCGCGAATTCGCTCGACTGGTCGAGCGGCGTGGCTGGCGATTGCTCCGGGTCAGCGGAAGCCACCATATTTACGGCAGGCCCGGGAGCGTGGTGCGCCTTTCGATTCCCATTCACGGCAATCGTCCGCTCAAGATAGGCCTGTTGCACTATCTCGCCAAGCTCGCGAACATCGCAGAAGATGAGCTGCGTTGACCGCGCCGCGTCACCCCGTCCGCCGCGCGCGCTTAGGGATGCGCATGGGCCAGTTGACGATGTGGTCCTCGAGGTCCTCGTCGGGAATCTCGGTCTCGAGGCCGGCGACGCGGCCGCGCACCGAGATGCCGGCCGCGTGCACGCTGTCGGGATCGCCCGACACCAGCGGGTGCCACCAATAGAGGTCCCGTCCCTCGGCGAGGAGCCGGTAGGCGCAGGTGGACGGCAGCCAGGAGATTTCACCAACGTTCTCGGGGGTGAGCCGCACGCAATCGTCGACCTGTGCGCTGCGATTCTCGTAGTCGCGGCAGCGGCACGCGTGGGAATCGAGCAGGCGACAGCCGACGTCGGTATAGTAGATGCGGCCGGTATCCTCCTCCTCGAGCTTGTTGAGGCAGCAGCGCCCGCACCCGTCGCACAGGCTCTCCCACTCAGGCTGGGTCATCTCGCCGAGCGTCTTGCGCCGCCAGAACGGGGCATCATCCATTGCGCGTGTCCTCGTGCGAGCCAATTTAGAGGCCCGCCGCACTGAACGCGAGATGCGAAAAGCCACTCAACGCAATTCTTCTTCCTGCGGCTTTAACGACCTGTCGTACTCCAATCGCTGCCTCCGCCGCCGCTTCGGTGCCACCAGCCCAATGTCGCGGGGCCAAGATCGATTGCAGCCGGGCCGACCAGTTGCCCGATGACGGCGATGCCGTCGCCGCGACGCAGCATGACCACGCCGGCCGCAGAGAATGCCGGTCGATTCCACCGCCCACGACCCCGTTCACCTTACGGAACGCGGCCATTGGCCTCGGGTGCCGGGATCGGCTAGAAACAACCGTTGGAACCGCCCCAGTGCCGCCGCGTTTCCGCTTGAAATATGCAATAACGAGACGCCATGCGCGAACTGTTCCCGGACGGCTGGAAAACCAGGCTCGAGCGGTTCCTGCTCGACCTTGATTCGCGCATCGATTTTACGGTGTTCCAGGGGCTGGCCTGGACGCGCGAGTATTACGAACGCTTCTCCACCTTCATGGATCGTTTCCATGTCGCCGGGTGGCGACGGTGGGTCAACGAGGCGGCCTCGGAGGGGGCGACGCTGGGCACCGGCGGGCTCCTGGTCATGCTGGCGCTCGCCGTCCCGGCGTTCCGCGAGACCTCGGACGACGATTGGCTGAAAAAATCGGAGCTCGCGGTGACCTTCCTCGACCGCTACGGCAACGAGGTCGGCAGCCGCGGGATCAAGCACAACGACGCCATCCCGCTGGAGGAGTTCCCGGACCACCTGATCAAGGCGGTGCTGGCGACCGAGGACCGGCGCTTCTACGAGCACGTCGGCATCGACCCATCCGGCCTTTTCCGCGCGATGTCGGCGAACGCGCGCGCCGGCGGCGTGGTCCAGGGCGGCTCCTCGATCACCCAGCAGCTGGCGAAGAACCTGTTCCTCAACAACGAAAGGACGATCGAGCGCAAGGTGAAGGAGGCGTTCCTCGCCACCTGGCTCGAGACGCGGCTCTCCAAGAACGAGATCTTCAAGCTCTATCTCGATCGCGCCTACATGGGCGGCGGCACGTTCGGGGTGGATGCCGCCGCGCAGTTCTACTTCGGCAAATCCGCGCGCGACGTGAACCTGGCGGAAGCCGCCATGCTGGCCGGCCTGTTCAAGGCACCCGGCCGCTTTGCGCCGCACATCAACCTGCCGGCGGCGCGCGCCCGCGCCAACGTCGTGCTCGATAACCTGGTCGAGGCCGGCTTCATGAGCGAAGGCCAGGTGTTCGGCGCCCGCAGGAATCCCGCCAACGTGGTCGACCGCCGCGACGAGCGCTCGCCCAACTACTATCTGGACTGGGCCTTCGACGAGGTGAAGAAGACCGTCGACACCCTGCCGAAATCGGTGACCGAGCGGGTGTTCGTCGTGCGCACCGCGTTGGACGTCAACATCCAGCGCAACACCGACGCGGTGGTCGAGTCGAAGCTGCGCGAATACGGTCACGAGTACGGCGCCAAGCAGTCCGCCACCGTCATCATGGATACCGACGGGGCGGTCCGCGCCATGGTCGGCGGCCGCGACTACGGCCAGAGCCAGTTCAACCGCGCGACCGATGCGCTGCGCCAACCGGGCTCCTCGTTCAAGCCCTACGTCTATGCGACGGCGCTGTCGGAGGGCTTCAAGCCGACGTCCGTGCTGGTCGATTCGCCGGTGTGCATCGGCAACTGGTGCCCGCACAACTACTCGAATTCCTATTCGGGCTCCATGACGCTGACCCAGGCGCTGGTGCGGTCGATCAACGTCATCCCGGTCAAGCTGTCGATCTCGCTCGGGAACGGAAACGCGAAGATCGGACGCGCCAAGATCATCCAGACGGCGAAAAAGATGGGCATTCGCACGGCGCTGAACGATACGCCGTCGCTGCCGATCGGCGCCGCCGAAGTGACCGTGCTCGACCACACCGGCGCCTACGCCACCTTCCCCAATCTCGGCAAGGCGGTGGCGCCGCACGCCGTTCTCGAAATGCGCACCGGTGCCGGCGAACTCGTTTGGCGCTTCGATCGCGACGGCAAGAAGCCGGATCAGGTTCTGCGCCCGCAGGTCGCGCTCGAAATGAACCAGATCATGAACAAGGTCGTCGAGGAAGGAACCGGACGCCGCGCGATCCTCGAGGGCGTCAAGGCCGCCGGCAAGACCGGTACCACCAACGCCTACCGCGATGCCTGGTTCGTGGGATTCACCGGCAACTACGTCTGCGGCGTCTGGGTGGGTAACGACGATTATGCGCCGACCAGAAAGATGACGGGCGGCTCGCTGCCGGCAATGATCTGGCACGACATCATGGCCTATGCGCACCAGGGGGTCGAATTGAAGAACATTCCCGGCGTTGCGCCAGGGTCGGCGCCGCAGGCCGCCGTCGCGGAAGCGGCAACCGGAACCGGAGACGCGGCGCCGCGTCCGGCCTTGTTGACGCGCCGCGCGGCCGACATCCTGCAGCGCGTCGAGCACCTGATGGACGACGCGACACGGGCGCTGGCGAGCACGCCTGGCGCCACGACCGGACAGGGCGGAGCGAGTCTCGCGCCGGCCGAAACCTTTGCGGCCACTGGCGGGCGGGCCTCTGCGACTCGCGGAAATTAGACAGACTTATTCGTGCGGCTGGTCTTTGGATCGTTGTTCGCCTTCGTGGTCGCGGCCGTGGTCGGTCTCGGCGCCACATGGCTCGCGCTGAGCAGAGGGGTCGCGTTCGGCGGGGTGACCATCGGCGCCTGGACCGCTTGGCCCAAGACCGGAACTCCCGACATCGATCCTTACGCGCGCGCGGTCGTGGCGCAGACCGGGCGGCTGCCGATCGGATCGGGCGACGGCGTCGCCTTCTTCGCCCAGACCGACGACCGCGGCCGGATGTTCGATGGGCGCTGCGACGTCGTCGTGAACGGCACCACACCGCCGGCCCGGTTTTGGACGCTCACTCTTTATGATCGAAGCGGCAGCCTGGTGGCCAATTCCATCAACCGCTACGGTTTCACCAGCCAGGAAATCGTCCGCCGCGCCGACGGCACCTTCGAGATCGTGATCGCGCCGCGCGCGCGCCCCGGCAACTGGCTTCCGACCGGAGGCGTGGAACGCTACATGCTGGTGTTGCGGCTCTACGATACGCCGGTTGGCGTGGCGTCGCGCACCGGCCGCGAAGCGCCGATGCCAACGGTCCTCGCAGGGGCATGTCCGTGATCCGCTTGCTGCTGTGGTCGCTCGGCGGAATTCTGCTCGGCGGGATCGTGCATCTCACCAGCGTTCTCGTACTGCCGCGCACCGCCACGCAGGACGCCTATTCGCGGCTCGAACCGCTCACGCCCGTCAACACCGTGGCGGCCTTGCCGGTGCCGTCGCCCGACCAGACGCTTTTGCCGTTCATGGATCCGGCCTTCGCGGTCGCCGTGTGCCGCTACGATCTTGCCGACGCGCCGCTCAAGCTCACCACGCCGGTCGGTCAGGCCTACACGTCGCTGACGTTCTATACGCGGTTCGGCATTGCCTATTACGCCATCAACGATCGCGCCGCCGGACGACGAACCATCGAGCTCGAGCTGATGACGGCGGATCAGCGCAGCCGGCTTCCCGAAGATGAGGAAGTCACCGCGGCGGACCGCCTGATCGTGGAGTCCCCCACCCTGACCGGACTGGTGGTGCTGCGCGCGCTCAGCCCCGAGCCGAGCTTCATGCCGGTCGCCCGCGGCATTCTCGCCGCCGCCCAATGCCGGCCCAATCCGCAGCAATAACGGATCGCTGATTCCGCGCGCCCGGATCACTTGCCCGCGGCGACGACCTCGGCCGGCACGGTGCCCGATCTCGCATACATGGCCGGAATGCGTGCCTCCAGTTCGACGAGAAGCCGCTCGGCCTCGACCGCCCTGGGCGACGGCGTCGCAATGATGAGCCGCTCCAGGATGTAGCGATAGGAGGCGGCGCGTTCTGCCAGACAATGTTGGACCCAGGCGAGGATCAGTGCATTCTCGCGCACCCGCCAGGCCGCGTTGGCGGCTTCATCGACGGTGAGACCGGAAATGAAGGCGAGACTTTTCTCGCGCTTGCGATCGAGATCGACGACGGTGAATGCGACGGGGACGAACTGGTCGATGCGGACGAAATCATTGCGAATGTCCTCGATCAGCTGTGCATAGCGGGCGCTGGGAGACCGATACGGCTTTGTCAAAAGCTTGAGGGCGTAGCCTTGGTAATCGGAGTTCTCTCCGTAGTACGGAATGGCGCTGACGCGACGAAACTCGCCCAAGATGAAATACCAGCGTTGCCGGCTGTACGGCGGCCTGATCAGGCCATAAGCGTACTGGCGCAGCAGCTCTTCCTCGTCGGTCAGCGGATAGGCGGCTGGCGGCTGGCCCAGTGCGGCGGCGGCCTCGTCGCCGACCCAAGCCGGTCGGTCGACGCTCAGGATCGTTTGGCGCGGTCGGCCGAAATCGCCGTAACACCCGCCGAACAGGAACGCGAGAGCCGCAAAGGCTGCTTCGCAGCGGAGCTGTCGGCCGGAGCGCAGCCCCATCGAGATGCCGGTGTTTAAGACGGCGTGCCGCGCCGGCGCCGTCCGCGCCCCGGCGAATTGCCGGTTCCAGGCGCACAGCCAGTTGGCGCATCGACGTGTCGCTCCACGCGGATCACTGGAAGAATGATGATGGCTGCCGGCTCGCTGACCACGGCGAGACGCCGACAGTCATGGGCAATCCGTTCTTCCAAAGGGAACCTGATCACCGTTCCCATAGCCCCCTCCTCACAACGGCGGCAGCCAGGCCCCCCAAGAGCCGTGCCTCGCTCTGACCCTAATTAGGGGCCGTACAAGGTTAACACTCCGTTACGGGCAAGTGATTGATCCGCCCATGCGGAGTTCTCCTCAGGGCGCGTTGCGCGCGAGCCACGCTCGGCAGATTTCAGCGAGTTGACTTCGCTTGCTCAAGGCTGGCGCAGAAGCGGTAAGCTCGGAGGTGCGGCATCACAACGGCTCCGGTGATCGTCCACATCCGGAGGACTCCTCGGGCGCGCCGGCGGGGGACGTGAAGATCCGGCCGATCTCGCGTCCGAGGCCATCGAACGTCGTCGTATGGCCGTCAGGTCCCCGAAGCTCCGCTTGCTGGCATGCCGGACGACAACTCGCCCAGCCTAGCGGCGCGGGCGGTGCGTGCGGTGACCGGGATAGAGCGGAACCTGTGCGTACGCGCCGACATCGCCGGCAGCGTAACCGGCGTCGGTGCCATAACCGGCATAGGTCCCGTAATTGCCTCGAGAGTGTCGGCGCAGGTCGGCGGCGTCGCTTCGGCATGGATCGAACGCAACGCGCGCGGAACGGACATGTCGTGTGTCAACAGGTTAACGGCGGATTACCGTTAACACTCCGCTAACGAGCTGAAGCTAAGGTGATGCGCACGACTACGGAGCTTCGAGAGTGGTGACGGTGCCGACATTACCGAATCTCGATGGGCTCATCGGGCTGGCGCGCCAGGACGGGGTCGATGTCCGCCCGACGCTCGTCCGCGTCCTGACGGACATGTACGTCCAGAAGCACACCCATACGGCCGATGAGGAACACCGCTATAGCGAGCTTGCATTGTGGCTGCTCGCCGGCGTCGATGTCGCGACGCGTGCGGCGGTCGCCAAAAAGCTGTCCACTTACCCGCACGCTCCTCGCCTGGTCGTCCGCCGGCTCGCGCGCGATGTCATCGAAGTCGCGGAACCTCTCTTGGTGAGCTCGCTCTGCCTCACCAGCGACGACCTCCTCGCCATCATCAAGGATTTCGGGCCGCGTCATGCCGCGGCGATCGGCACGAGGCACCTCTCGGCTGCGCGGGCGACCGATGCACCGCACCGCTCTCGCGTGACCGACAATCCGCCCAATGGCTCCAAGAACGCCTCGGCAGGCGACGGCCGCCGGGTCGCGGAGCTTGCCGAGCGCCCGGTATCCCCGGCGGCTCGATCGGAGGTGCCCGTGCAAAACCCTCCATCAGCAGCCGCAGCACCGCCCGCGGCGCGCGAAGGCGAGGCCGTGAACCTGGGCGAGCGCTTCTTGAGTGCCGGCTCACCCGAACGCCGCCTGCTCCTGGAGCGCCTCGACGGTGAAACCCTCCCGCCCCGTGAACCCGCGCTGCCGCCAAGACGCGAGGACCTGATCGGCGAGCTCGAAAGCGCGGCCATGCAGCGCCGGCCTGACGACTTCGCGCACAGCCTCGAACGCGCGTTGGGAATTTCCAGCTCGAGAGCGCGGCAGATTGTCTACGACGAGACCGGCGAGCCGGTGGTGATCGTCGCCAAGGCGCTCGCCGTTGCATCGGAACGTCTGGTGCGCATTCTTCTGTTCCTCAACCCGCGCGTCGGCCAGTCGGTCGAGCGCGTCTTCAGCCTCGTCGATCTCTACGAACAACTGAGCGTGCAGGCCGCCCACCATATCGTGGCGAGCTGGCAAAACGTGAACGCAAACGAAAAGCCAAAGGCGGATTACCGTCCCCTGCACTGGAATGACGAGCGCCCGGGGGCACGGCGGATGTTTGCTACCCACGGTCGGCGCGTCATGGTGCAGGTGCCGGACGGCCGCGCCATCAAGCGGGCGGCGAACAGCGAGTAGCGAATACTGCTCTGTCCTCACTTTACGAGTTGATCGAGGAAGTGCCGCCCCGCTCGATCCTCGACCTCGATGATCCAGATATCGGGATCGAACTTAAGCTCACGGCCGAGATAGGATTCGACGTCGGTCTCGGCGACCGGCTGGCTGACGAAGCAGGCAGAAAAGGCGCGATCCGCCGGGCGGGCATGGTCGAATGCCGTCTGCGGCGCCGGACCATAGAGTTCAGCCGTTCCGTCGAGCCGGCTGATCTTGACGAACACCGCTCCGGCCTCCTCGGCGCCGCGCCGCCGCACCACCGCGAATGCTCCCTCGATATGGCAGCGCCGAACATAAGCCGCCACCCAGATCGCCGACTTGAGACGCATAGGATGATTGTCTCCGGGTCGTTCCCGCGCAATCGGGAACCTATGATCACCGCCGTATAAGAACATTACGGTGGTCATGGGTCCCCGCCTTCGCGCGGACGACAAGCAACAAACCATCAATCCAAGGGACGGCCCGTGACGGCGGCAAGCTCGCGCGTCAGGCGCTCGGAGATCTGGCCCGTCACCGGCAGCTTGCGTTCGCGTTCGAAGCGCTCGATCGCCACCTTGGTCTCAGCCCCCAATACGCCGGTCGGCCGCACCTGACCGTAGCCGAAATCGGCGAGCGCCCGCTGCACCGCCAGCACCCGCTTGGAGGTCGGAATCGCAGCAGGAGGAACGGGCGCGTGAGGCGCAGGTTTCGGGGCGGCGCTGGCGGTTTTTGCGCCACCTGGCCGCGCGCTGGCCACAGGCGCCGTTGCTGACGCTGCGGGCGTGGCCGGCGTCGCGGCAGTCGGCGAACGCGCGATGGCGCGCAGCAGCGCCTCGTCCGGCTGCGCGCTCGGTTTCAAACCGGCGGCGTGCTCGAAGTCGCGGATGGCAGCGTCGGTCTTGGCTCCATAGATGCCGTCGACCGGCCCGTCGAAAAAGCCGCGCCGCGACAGTTCACGTTGGATGTCGGAAACCATCTGGGCGCGCGGCCGTGCCAGGGCGTGATCCTCGGCCGCATTGGTCTCGCGCATGGCAGGACGCGGACGCGGCATCGAAATGAAGCTGCTGGTGGCGTCGACGGTCGCGACCGGACGTGGCTTGCCGGCCAGCATCGGTGCCGGATGCGGGCTTGCCTGCAGGAACAGCGCATTGATGCAGATCGCGGCGGTGGCGGTGGTTGCGATGCCGATGCCCAGCGAATCCCAGGGACGGCGACACACGGTACGCCACAACGCCGCGCCGATGCCCAAAAGCGCGCTGCCAACACGAGACAGGCCGGTTCCGACGACCGAGCGGTCGAGGTCGAACATACGTTCGTCCATCACGGCGGCTGACGCGGCGGTGCGTTCCCTAGGCACGTTTTCTCACTTGGCTGTGCGGTTGATGCATGGCGATTTCGCCGCGCGGCTGAGCCTCGGCTTTCACGTCGCGGATGCCCGATCGTTCACAGTCGATGGGCAGGCGAACCGTTATGCACGTCCCCTCGCCCACGCGGCTGCGAATCTCGACCGTGCCGGCATGAAGCGCCACTAAGCCCTTCACGATGGACAGTCCCAGCCCGGTGCCGTCGTACGGCCGCGCGTACGAGCCGCGCGCCTGGAAGAACGGATCGCCGATCCGCGCCAGATCGGTCGCATCAATCCCGACTCCGGTGTCTTCCACCACCAGTACGACGTTCGCCCCTTCCAACTTTACGCTGACCGTCACGCGTCCGCCGCGGTCCGTGAACTTGATGGCATTGGACAGGAGGTTGAGCAGGATCTGCTTGACGGCGCGTTTGTCGGCAGTGATTTCGGGGAGCTCGCCGGCGACGCGGACGATCAAATCGATACCTGCCTCGCGCGCCTTCAAGGCCAGGAGATCGCAGCACGTCCTGAGAATCGGCGCCGGCGCAAACGGCTCGGGCGTGAGCTCGAAATTCCCACTCTCGATCTTGGACATGTCGAGAATGCCGTTGACGACCGACAAGAGGTGCTGACCGGATTCGTTGATAAGATGGGCGTAATCGTGGCGCCGTGCGGCGTCGAGCTTCATCGTGTCTTCATTCATCAGCATGTCGGAAAAGCCGATGATGGCATTGAGCGGCGTGCGCAGCTCATGCGTCATGGTGGCGAGGAAACGGCTCTTGGCGGCGTTGGCGCGCTCCGCTTCGTGGCGCGCCTCCTCGATCGCCTGCTCCTGCGCCTTGCGCTCAGTGATGTCGCGCACGACGGCGACGACCTCGCCGTCCTCCGTGCCTGTGGCGGAAGCAAGTGGCCGGCAGCGCATCTCCACCCAGATGAAATGCGGCTCATGGCGCGCCGTTATGCCGGCGCGCTCGCGCCTCACGCGGAATTCCACCGAGCGCGCCTGCCGACACGCTGCTGCATCCGCCAGCGTGGTGAGATAGGCAGGTCGATCGGCGACGTGAACGCGGTCGAACAGGCCATGTCCGAGGAGCTCGCGCGGCGGCATGCCGAACAGCGACTCGGCCGCCGGCGAGGCGAACAGGACCGCACCATTGCGCCCATGCCGGGTAATGAGGTCGGACATGTTCCGCGCCAGCAGGTAATAGCGTGCCTCGCCGGCGCTCAACAGGCGCGAGCCGGTGCGCGCCAGCGATCCGGCGCGCAGCGCCAACAAAGTGCCGTAGAGGGCCGCCGAGACGATGCCGAGTGCCGCCAACGTGATCCGGTCAGGACCCGTTGCCGCAGCCTCCCCCTCGCCGTTGAGCACCAGCAGAGCGGCGCCGCCGAGCGCAAACAATCCGGAAAGCGCCACGGTTTGTCGCGACGCGGAGAGCGCCGCCTCGAGCGGCACCACCACCAGCCAGACCGCAGCGAATGATCCGATTCCGCCGGTACTGGCGGCGATGACCGTGACGAGAATCGTGAGCGCAAGCGCCGCCAGCACATGCGCGGCTTCGTAGCGGCCGGTGTGCGACAGGAAATAGGCGTTGAGGATCGGCAGCAGCATCCAGCCGAAAAAGAGAGCTTCGAGATTGCCCGGGACGCCGTTGAAGACCAGATATACCGGGAAGGCGGCGAGCGCGGTGAGCCCAATGACGATGCGCGAGCCGATGAACGCCCGATGACGCGCTGCCGTCATGGCATCGTGTCGTGCCGACGGATGTACCAACGCGTCAATGTAGTCGCGAACGGGCGCGAGAACGCTCACGTGAAACGCTGCACGTCCGCTCGGGCGAGACGCGCTCCCCTTTGTCCCTGCCGATCGTGTCAAAGGCGCCTTAAGCGAACGCTAAGGGCGCCGCCCGCGCCCACGGGTCCAAGGCTGCATGCGGCGGTCTCGCCGCCAAGCGGCCCGGGATTCCTCCGGCATGGTGAACGATCGGTTGCAATTGGCCCGCACCGGACGCAGTTCAAATCGGGATGATGGAGGGCTTTCGCGCCCCGCGGTGCCGTCACCGGCGCGCCGACGACACATGAATTCCATAGCGCATTCAATGCCATCGAAATCATTTCAAATTTTCATAAATTTAGCCGCGAAGTTAAGCAAAATGCCGAGGAGGCGGCGAACCTCGGCTTCAATCATTGTTTGCTAGCATGGGTCGGTGCGGAAAAAACAAAACCGCGGGGACACGGGGCAGGGTCATGAGGTTCTTGTTGAAGGCGGCGTTCTGGCTGAGCGTCGTCGTGATGCTCTTGCCGGCGGACAAAAAGCGTCCGGCATCGCAGGTCGGGGCCACTGAAGCCGTTTCGGCAGCAACCGCGGCCATGTCGGACATGCGCCAGTTCTGCTCGCGGCAGCCGGATGCCTGCACGGTCGGCTCGCAAGCGGCCACGACGTTCGGGCAAAAGGCGCAAGCCGGCGCCAAGATGCTCTACGAGTTCCTCAGCGACCGTTCGGGACCGAGCGAGACCGGGTCGGTGGCCGGCAAAGCGGCAGACCGTGCGACGGCCGGTCACGCCGCGCAACCGTCGCAGCATACGCTGAGGCCGGCCGACCTCGCGCCCGCCTGGCGCGGACCTGAACCGCGCAGGGACGCCAAGCGCCCGGCCTAAGCGACGCGATCCGCCACGACCTTTCGTCCCAGTAACGCCGGCGGCGCCCCGTCCCAGCGCGCGGTTTTCTTTCGCGGGCGGCCCGTATCGGGCTATATCTGCGGGCTGGAGCACCTATATCGAATGGATGACGCTTGAGCCCGCAACGGCGATGACCATCGACGAGATCATCGAGAATTTCTCGTTCCTGGACGATTGGGACGACCGCTACCGCTATGTGATCGAGCTCGGCCGCGGGCTTGCGCCGCTGCCCGAATCCGCCCGCAACGAGGCGAACAAGGTGCAGGGCTGCGCCAGTCAGGTCTGGCTCGCCAGCGAGGTGCGGCCCGACGGGGCCGGTGGTCCCAGGCTTTATCTCGTCGGCGACAGCGACGCTCACATCGTGCGCGGCCTGATCGCCATCCTGCTCACTCTCTACGGCGGGAAGCCGGCGCGCGAAATTCTCTCCACCGATGCCATTACGGTCTTCGACCGCTTAGGCTTGCGCGAGCATTTGACGCCGCAGCGCTCGAACGGCTTCCGCTCGATGGTGGAGCGGATCCGCGGCGATGCCCGCGCCGCGCTCGCGCCGGCGGCGTGATCGGATGGCTGGAAAGCCGGTAGACGCGAAATGGCCGGCGAGCGGCGGCCTAACGATCTTCGATGGTGAAGGCCAACCTTACTTCCGGCGGCGACGCTGCTGTCCGAGCCCCATCTGCTTGGCGAGCTGCGAGCGCGCGGCGGCGTAGTTTGGCGCCACCATGGGATAGTCCGCCGGCAAGGTCCACTTCTCGCGGTATTGCTCCGGAGTCATATTGTATTGCGTGCGCAGATGTCGTTTCAGCGACTTGAACTTCTTTCCGTCCTCGAGGCAGACGATGTAATCGGGAGTGATCGACTTCTTGACCGAAACCGCCGGTTTCAACGGCTCCGGCTGCGCATCGGTGTGCCCGCCTGAAACACGCATCAATGCGGCATGAACTTGATTGATCAGGCCCGGCATGTCGGCCGCCGGGACCGGATTATTGCTGACATAGGCCGATACGATTTCTGCAGTCAGCTCGATGAAATTGCCGTTTCCCATATTTTCGCTCATCGGTCACAGGTTCCTGCTGGAAGCTGATCTTCCGCTCCAGGCTCAGAACCAACGACTACTGGACGCCTTGGAAAGGGATTGGTGGACCCGCGCGTCGTTTGCTCGCGCGGTTACTCCGTCCAAACGAATCGAAGTCCTGAACTGCCGACATTGTTAGTATTGTTTTGGCCCCGAGGCAAGTTCAAAGAAGCAGTTCATGGAAGAGTTTTCGACATCTATTCTGAACTTCTCGGCGTTACAGCCGCAACAAAGAATTCGAGCTGCAGCTTCACGCACGCAATTGGCTATTGTCCTGCTCTATCCGCACTCCGTTCGCGCTACGGCACAGCGATACGGCGCGTCAAGGTATCATGACACCACCAACGGCGCTGCGACTTGTTTTGCGGATCGCACTTGCCTACCTGAGCCAGCCACAGCCGTGACCTGGCCACACGAGGGCGCAAACATGGACATGTCAGCCAACGCAGGCATCTCGGCCACGTATTGTCTGACGGCCCGAAACCGACCGGCAGACGCTACTGCGTGAACGGGACCGCGCCGAGATTCGTGCCTGCCGGCGCCGGATAGCACCGCTCGCGCGCTTTTGTATCGCCGCAGTCCAGATGCGGTTCGCATCTGGCAACCGCAAACGTATCGATTTGTTGGTGAACAACGATGCTCGAACGCATTATCGATCGCGTGGCTCCGCCGCAGGCCGAACGCAAGCCCACGAGATCGATGTGGCACGGAGTTTCTCTGGTCGATGACTTCGCCTGGCTCCGGGCCGCCAATTGGCAGGAGGTGATGCGCGATCCCGGCAAGCTCGATCCCGCGATCAGGGCCTATCTGGAAGCCGAGAACCGCTATGCCGATCACGTCCTGGCCGACACCGTCGGTTTGCAGGAGGCGCTGTTCGCCGAAATGAAGGGCCGCATCAAGGAGGACGATTCCAGCGTTCCGGCGCCGGACGGTCCCTACGCCTACTCTTTGCGTTACCGCCAAGGCGGGCAGCATCCGGTGATCTGCCGTCAGGACCGCGCGGGAGGAGCCGAAGCCATCCTGCTGGACGGCGACGAGCTGGCGCACGGCAAGCCCTATTTCCATCTCGGGGCGACGCGCCACGCGCCGGATCATCACCTGCTCGCATGGTCGGCCGATGAAGCCGGAGCCGAGTTCTACACCATCCGCATCCGTGATCTTAAGAGCGGGGTCGATCTCGCCGATATCGTGCCCGATGCCGGCGGGTCGGTGGTGTGGACCAACGACGCTTCGGCCTTCTACTACGTCCGCCTCGACCGCAACCACCGGCCCTCGCGCGTGTTCCGGCACCGGCTCGGAACGCCCGTCGAAGACGACCTCCTCGTCTATGAGGAAACCGCGCCGGGATACTTCGTCTCGATCGCGGCCGGCCAGTCCCGCCGCTTTGCCGAGATCTCGATCCACGATCACGAGACCTCGGAATGCCGGCTCCTCGATCTCGATGATGCGGATGCGGCTCCGACGCTGGTCACCCCGCGCGAAAAGTCCGTCCAATACGACAGCGAACATCACCCGGCGCTGTTCGGCCAGCCAGCGCTCGTTCTACGGACCAATGTCGATGGGGCCGAGGACTTCAAGATCGTGTGGACGCCGCTCGCCAACACCGCGCGTGAGAATTGGCGCGATCTCGTTCCGCACCGCCCCGGAATCTACCTGCTGTCATACGTGCTGCTGGCCGATTGGCTGATCCGCCTGGAGCGTGAAGAAGGACTGCCCCGCATCGTGATCCGGCATCTCGAGTCGGGCCAAGAGCACGCGATCGGCTTCGACGAAGAGGCGTATTCGCTCGGCGTCGACGGTGGATACGAGTTTGCCACCAATCTCATTCGCTTCACCTATTCGTCGATGACGACGCCCGCCGAGATCTGGGACTATGATCTCTCGACCCAAGCTCGCACGCTGCGCAAGCGCCAGGAGGTGCCCTCAGGCCACGACCCGTCCGCTTATGTGACGCGGCGGCTGTTCGCGCCCAGCGCTGATGGCGAAATGGTTCCGATTTCGCTGCTCCACCGCAAGGACCTGCCGCGCGACGGCAGCGCGCCGTGCCTGCTCTACGGCTACGGCGCCTACGGGCTTTCGATCCCGGCCGCCTTCAGCACCAATCGGCTGTCTTTGGTGGAGCGCGGCTTCATCTTTGCCATTGCTCACGTCCGGGGCGGGACCGACAAGGGATGGCGCTGGTATCGCGAGGGCAAGCTCGCCAAGAAGCACAACACTTTCGCCGATTTCACCGCCGTTGCCGAATATCTCGTGGCGCAGCGTTGGACGGAAGCGGAGCGGATCGTTGCCCAGGGCGGCTCGGCCGGCGGAATGCTGGTGGGCGCCGTCGCCAACATGCGGCCGGACGCCTTCGGAGCCATCATCGCCGAAGTGCCGTTCGTCGACGTTCTCAACACCATGCTCGACGACACGTTGCCGCTGACGCCGCCGGAATGGCCCGAATGGGGCAACCCCATCGCGGACGCCGAGGCCTTTCGCCGCATCGCGAGCTATTCGCCGTACGAGAACGTGCGGCCGCAGAAATATCCAAACATGCTCGTGCTCACCGGGGTGTCGGACCCCCGCGTCACCTATTGGGAACCGGCGAAATGGGTCGCGCGACTGCGCCACCTGGAAACCGACGGGAGCTTGCTCGCTTTCCGCACCAATATGGAGGCGGGCCACGCCGGAGCCGCCGGCCGTTTCGACCGGCTGAAGGAAGTGGCGCTGACCTACGCATTCGCCATCAAGGTCACGCGAACGAATGGCGACCGAGTGGCGAGTCGTGAGTAGCAGGGAGTAGACAGGCGATCTATCCTCGCCATTCGCTTACTCGCGGGTCGCAAGATAGGCGCGCAGCTCGTCGATGGAGGAGAACTTCACGGTCCCCTGAGCGAGCTCGGCCTCGATCGAGCCATCCGTGTAGAGCGTATAAGCCATTCCATCGATCACCCCGGACTTGAAGATCTGCACCTCGTCAGCGACCGCCGGCGCCCATGCGGCCTCTGCTTTGTCGGCTGGCTCGGCCTCGATCGCAGAAATCCGTTCGGCATCGACATGATGCGGCGCCTCGGCCTCCGGTTGACCCGCTTCCAAGTTCTTTTCCGCGGAGGCCTCCGGCATCGTTTGCGGTCCAGGCAGGCGCGGCGGCTTCTCGGCCGGCCGTTCCGACGTCACGGCTTGCGGCGTCTCCTGCGGCGACGGCTCGGGAGGCGGAGATCGGTCGCGGTCTGCCGCGTGTGGCATTTCGATCGCCGGCTCGAGCGGCGACGCCGGAGCTTCAGGCCCGGACCCGGCACGCGTTCTTGCAGCACCCAATGGAGCGATGAACGGCACCTGCGCATCCGGCGGTGCTGCGGCCCGCTCGGGCGGCTCGAGACCAAGCGCGCGCGGCAACGGCCGCGCCTCGAGCGCTTGCGCGATGCGCCGCAATTGCCGGATCGCCGATCCCAGGCCGATCAGAATCAAGCCGCCAACGAATGCCGTCGCGCCGACGACGATCAGCGTATGGCCGAAAGCGCCCGCGCTGGTGGCAATGCCGAAGGCCACCAAAACGAGTCCGGCCAGGGCCATGATCAGGCCCAGAGCCAACAGGATAACGTGCATGCCCGATCGACCTCTGCCCCCGGCGCGGGGCTCAAGAGCGGTCGATTACGTCTCTCAAGCCCGCCGCCATCCTCCCCGAGATGACCAAATCTTGACCCGGTCACGGTCCACTCGCAAGCATTGCGACAAGTCGGGGTGCCGACTTCCCGTCGATTTCGGGTTCTTCGCGCATGCACGGAGGCCCTGCGCCCGCCGTCGAGCGTTGCGCCTGCGGCGGGACCGGCCTATCTAGATGCCGATCATTTCCACCCCCCGACTATTGATCCGAGGAGGACGCCGATGTCGTTCACGCTGCCTGACCTTCCTTACGCACATGATACGCTGGCACCGCACATGTCGCGCGAGACTCTCGAATACCACCACGACAAGCACCACCTCGCTTACGTGAACACGGCTAACAACCTCATCAAAGGCACGGAATGGGAAGGCAAATCGCTCGAGGAGGTGGTCAAGGGCTCGTTCGGCAAGCACGCCACGCTCTTCAACAACGCCGGCCAGCATTACAACCACACGCACTTCTGGAAATGGATGAAGCCGGGCGGCGGCGGCGACAAGATCCCGGGCGAGCTCGAAAAGAAGATCACCTCCGATCTCGGCTCGGTCGCCAAGATGAAGGAGGAATTCACCCAGGCGGGCGTGACCCAATTCGGCTCCGGCTGGGCCTGGCTTGCCGTCAAGGACGGTAAGATCACCGTCATGAAGACGCCGAACGGCGAGAATCCCCTGGTGCATGGGGCCAAGCCCATCCTCGGCTGCGATGTGTGGGAGCATTCCTACTACATCGACTATCGCAACCGCCGCCCCGACTATCTCAAGGCGTTCCTCGACAACCTCGTCAACTGGGATTACGTCGCCGAGATGTACGCGGCCGCCAAGTAGCGCGGCCGTTTTGCCTCTGGTGCCCCGCTTCCGAAGTTCGTGATACATGGCGGCCCCCTCTGACACGAACTTCGGAAGCCAAGGGGCACTAGCAAGTCTATGATCCTAGTGCCGCTTTTCGATTTGACGTTCCCGCACGAGTTTGCGGCAGGCGGTGTAGGAACTTCAAATCGGCGGCACTCGTGCCCCGAACCCGAAGTTCGCATACGTTTGCCGCGGAATCGGGACACGAGCCACATGCCGTGCGAGAACCAGGATCAGCAGGGCTTCGAGCGTGGTCTCAAGCCCCGCTTTTCCTCTCGGCGTCTGCCCGATCTGCTCGCCATCACGACGTTGATCATTGTTGCGGCGGTCGCCGGGCTGACTTTCCGCGACTACGGGCTCGGCTGGGACGACTATACCCACGCGCAGTACGGCGATCTCCTGCTTTCGCTGTACCGATCGGGCTTCGCGGATCGGCGTGCCTTCACCTTCGTCAATCTCTACATGTACGGCGGCGGGTTCGACATGCTCGCCGCGCTGGCGGCGAAAATCTCACCCTTCGGTCTGTTCGAGACGCGTCGGCTGGCCGGGGCAGGCGTGGGTCTCGTGGGGCTTTTCGCCACGTGGCGGATCGGGCGGCGGGTCGCCGGCCCGGTCGGCGGGCTTGTTGCCCTCATCCTGCTCGCCACCTGCCCGCTCTACTACGGGCACATGTTCATGAATCCCAAGGACGCGCCCTTCGCCGCCGCGATGGCGCTGCTCCTTCTCGGCTTGGTGCGGAGCCTGGAAGAATATCCGCGAGCGACGCCGCAAACCGTGGCGCTGTTCGGCGTCGGCCTCGGCCTCACCGTCGGATCGCGCATCATCGGCGGAATGGCCGGCCTCTATGCAGCGGCGGCGATCGCGCTCATCATTGCGGTAGAGGCGCGCCGGTCCGGCCTGCGGGATGCAGGCGTATGCGCCGGCCGATTTGTCTTGAGCCTCGCTCCCGGTCTCGTCATCGCCTATCTGGTCATGGGCCTGGTCTGGCCATGGGCGGTGATTGATCCGCTCAATCCCGTACGCTCTCTCGAATATTTTTCGGTCTTTTTCGAAAAGCCGTGGAAGGAAATGTTCGCCGGCGCACTGGTGCCGGTGCCGGATATGCCGCGCAGTTACGTGCCGACGCTGTTTGCGTTGCAGATGCCGGAAGCCTTTCTCGCGCTGGCGCTCGCCGGGACGGTCCTGGCCTTGATCGCCACGGTCCGCGGCGAGGAGCCGTTACCGCGGCGCGCCGCGCTTCTGCTGCTCGCCGCCGCCGCCATCGTGCCCATCGTCATCGCCCTGGTGACACGCCCTGCCCTTTACAATGGCATCCGGCACTTCGTTTTCGTGACGCCGCCGCTGGCGACGCTCGGCGGTCTGGCCGGGGCGCGACTCTATGACTGGCTGGCCGGCCATGGACGGGCCGCCGCTGCAGCCGGCATCGCCCTGTTCGCGGCGGCTGGCGCGTTGCCGGCAGTCGAGCTCGTACGGCTGCACCCCTTCCAGTACACGTACTTCAATCGCATCGCCGGCGGCGTTGCCGGAGCCGACGAACGTTACATGCTCGATTATTGGGGTCTCTCGTTGAAGCAAGCCGCCGAGGCGCTGCGCGCCCGGCTTGCCGCGCAGCACGAGACGCCGCCGGCCGGCCGGCCGTGGAAAATCGCGGTATGCGGCCCGCATCCGCCGGCGGAAGTCGCCTTGGGCACAGACTTCGTCACCACCTGGAATCCTAACGGCGCCGATTTCGCGCTGATGCTCGGCGAGTTCTACTGCGCCACATTCGACGCGCCCGTCATCGCCGAAGTGGCGCGCGAGGGCGTGGTGTATGCGCGCGCCTACGACATTCGCGGCCGCTCGTTCACAACCCTGTTCACGATCCCGCCGGTGGAGTGAGTTGTAGGGTGAGGTTGAGGCGCCGCGCTCGGCTTGCGAAAGGGACCGCTGCCTGCCGCGCCGAAACCCACCGGTAGCGGGCCACGATGGTGGGTTTCGGCGCGCGACACTGCGACTGCAGCGCGCAGCCTCGCGACGCCCTCAACCCGCCCTGCAGATCATCAGCCGTGCGCAAAATCCCAATAGAGCTCGCGCGCGCGGCGGTAGAGCGGCCCCGGCTGGAGCGAACGGTCATCAATGCGCACGACCGGCATGACCTTGGAATAATTTCCGGTCGAGAAAATTTCGTCGGCGGTTTCGAAATCGCGGTAGCGCAGCGTCGTTTCCATGACCATGACGCCGTCGGCGCGCAACAGGCTGATCACCCGCTGGCGGGTGATGCCGTTGAGGAATGTGCCGTTCGGCAGCGGCGTGAACACGACGCCATCCTTTGCCATAAAGATATTGGCGGTCGCGAGCTCCGCGACGTTGCCGAGCATGTCGCAAACCACGCAATTGGCAAACCCTTGCGACTGCGCCTCGAGCAAGGCGCGCGCATTGTTCGGGTAGAGGCAGCCGGCCTTGGCGTCGAGCGGCATCGTCTCCGAAGTGGGACGCCGGTAGCGCGACAGCGTAATGGAAAAACCTTCGGGCTTGCGCATCGGCGCCTCGTACAGCGTGAGGCACCACTGGGTCGATTCCGGATCGGGCGCAACCAGCAGGGCACCGGCGCGCTCGGCCCAGTACATGGGACGGATATAGAGTGCGGTATTCGTCTCGAACCGCTTCATGCCGTCCGCCACCAGGCCGAGCCAGGTGTCGGCCGTGACGGCCGGTTTCATCCACAGCGCCTGGGCCGACTGATTGACGCGCGCGCAGTGCAGATCGAGATCGGGCGTCACCCCTTCGAAGGCGCGCGCGCCGTCGAACACCGAGGAGCCGAGCCAGGCTGCATGCGTGCGCGCTCCCATGAGGGGAATGTTGCCCTCGTGCCAGTCACCGGCGAAAAACGTCCACGTCTTGGACGGCGCAGTTGCAAGAGCCATGGTGTGTTCCTGGCCGGCGCGCCGGCGATAAATCTCACTCCGCCAGCGCCGCGAGGATGCGCGCCCAGCTGCGGATGCCGTGGTGGAACGAGGCGAGATCGTATTTCTCGTTGGGCGAGTGGATGCGGTCGTCGTCGAGACCGAAGCCGATCAGCAACGTGTCCATGCCGAGCATGCGCTTGAAGTCCGCCACGATCGGAATCGATGCGCCGGAGCCGATGAGCGCGGCGTCCTTTCCCCATTCCTCGGCGAGTGCACGGCGCGCGGCGCCGAGCGCCGGCATGCCCCAGTCGAGCGCGATCGCCGGCGCGGCAGCATGGCTGATGAATTCGGCCCTGCAGTCGGCCGGCAGCCGTGCGCGCACGAAGGCGCGGAAGGCATCGCGGATGCGCTCCGGATCCTGATCGCCGACGAGCCGAAACGACACCTTCGCGGACGCTTGCGCCGGGATCACCGTCTTCGAGCCTTCGCCGGTATAGCCGCCGACGATCCCGTTCACGTCGCAAGTCGGCCGCGACGACAGCTGCTCGATCAGCAGCCGATCCTTTTCGCCGGCTGGAATTTTCAAGCCCACCTGACCGAGAAAGCTCTCGGGCTCGAGCCCGAGCGCCTCCCACTGCCGACGAATGTCGGTCGGCAGCTCGTGCACGCCGCCATAGAACCCCGGAATCGTGATGCGGCCGTCGTCGTCATGGATCGCCGCCAGAATCCTGGTGAGCACACGGATCGGGTTCTGCGCCGCGCCGCCGAACAGGCCGGAATGCAGATCGCGATCCGCGGCATGAATCGTCACCTCTTCGTAGACGAGACCGCGCAACGAGGTGGTGATCGCCGGTGTCCCGGCATCCCACATGTTGGTGTCGCACACGAGCGCGAGATCGGCCTTGAGCTCGGCCGCGCTCGCCTCCACCAACGCCGGCAGGCTCTTCGACCCGCACTCCTCCTCGCCCTCGATGACGATCTTGATGCCGAGCGGCAGCGAGCCGGTCACCGCTTTGAAGGCGCGGCATGCTTCCACGAAGGTCATGACCTGGCCTTTGTCGTCGCAGGCGCCGCGCGCGACGATAATCTTGCGCCCGCCGGCAAGTTTTGCGAGGCGCGGCTCGAACGGCGGGGTCTCCCACAGATCGAGCGGGTCGACGGGCTGAACGTCGTAGTGGCCGTAGAACAGAACGTGCGGACCGGCGCCGTTGCCGGCGGCGCCGATCACCACGGGATGACCGGCGGTGGGACGTACGGACGTGGTGAAGCCGATCGAAGCAAGGTCTGCGGCGATGTGATCCGCCGCCAGGCGGCAGTGGTCCTTGTAGGCAGGATCGGTGGAGATCGACGGAATCCGGAGGAATGCGAACAGACGCTCGAGACTTTGGTCGAGGTCGGCATCGATCCGGTTGAGCACGGCGTTCGAAGCACGCATGACCTAGCGCCTGCCGCCGAGACTGCCGAGAAGGCCGCGGATCAGCGCCCGGCCGATTTGCGTCCCTACCTGCGAGGCGACCGACCGCGCGACTTGCTTGACCACGACCTCGGTCGTGCTCATGCGGCCGCTGCGGCGGCCGGTGCCGCCGCCGAGCACACCGCCGAGAACGTCACCCAGCACACCGCCGCCGGAGGACGGCTGCTCAGGGGGTCGGCGCGGCGCTGACGGAGGCGGAGGCGCGGTTTCCTCGGCGATCCGTTCGTTGACCCGCTTGTGCAGGACTTCATAGACGGATTCCGGATCGATCGCCTGGTCATACTTGCCGCGGATCGGGCTTTTGGCGATCACGGATTTCCGTTCCTCGGCCGTTATCGGTCCGATGCGGGCCGACGGTGGCCGGATGAGAGCGCGGTCGACGGGCGACGGCACGCCGTTGCCTTCCAGAAAGGAGACGAGCGCCTCGCCTCTTTCCAATTCGGTGATCACCTTGGCGGTATCGAGGCCGGGATTGGCGCGGAACGTCTCTGCCGCCGCCCGGACCGCCTTCTGGTCGCGCGCCGTGAAGGCACGCAAGGCGTGCTGGACCCGGTTGCCGAGCTGCGCCAGCACCTTGTTCGGCACGTCGAGCGGATTCTGCGTGACGAAATAGACACCCACCCCCTTCGAGCGGATCAAACGGACCACCTGCTCGATCCTGTCGAGCAGCGCCTTGGGCGCGTCATTGAACAACAGGTGCGCCTCGTCGAAGAAGAAGACCAGCTTCGGCTTCTCGACGTCGCCGACTTCGGGCAGCTGTTCGAACAGTTCCGACAGCAGCCACAGCAGAAACGTCGCATAAAGACGCGGATTCTCCATGAGCTTGTCGGCGCTGAGCAGGTTGATGATGCCGCGCCCGTCGCGGTCGGTGCGCATGAAATCCTTGATCGAGAGCGCCGGTTCGCCGAAGAACTTGGCACCGCCCTGGTTCTCCAATACCAGGAGCTGTCGCTGCACCGCACCGATGCTGGCGCTCGCCACATTGCCGTAACGGGTCCCGATCTCCTTCGCGTTTTTTCCGATGTAGGACAGAAGCTCGCGCAGATCCTTGAGATCGACGAGGCCGTTGGCTTCGATCTCCGTCAATTCGGGGTCGTCATCGGCATAGCGAAACGCAATGTTGATCACGCCTTCCTGGACGTCGTTCAGATCGAGCATGCGCGACAACAGGAGCGGCCCCAGTTCGAACAGGGTAGCGCGGATCGGATGCCCTTGCTCCCCGAACAAGTCCCACAACACGGCCGGGAATTCGTCCGGTTCGTAATCAAAGCCGAGGTCCTTGGCGCGTTTGACCAGCGCCTCCCTGCCCTCGCCGGGCGCGGCGATGCCGGACAGGTCGCCCTTGATGTCTGCCGCGAATACCGGGACGCCGGCGCGCGAAAACCCCTCGGCGAGCACTTGCAGCGTCACCGTCTTGCCGGTGCCGGTCGCGCCGGTGATCAAACCGTGACGATTGGCGAGCTTAAGCGCGAGAAATTCCGGTCGCGTGCCCTTGCCGACGAAAATCCTGTCGTTCTGATCGAGCGTCGGCATGATAGTGCTCCCTGTGTCTCCATCGACACATTTGCCGGTTTTTTGTGGTCAGCTTACAGAACCGGATGGCGCTTTTCCACGCCGGGAATAAATTAACGAGAGGAAGCGCAACGGCACAATGACCATGATGGACGGCGTAGCGAGTTGTTTCCCACCGATCTCGCCGCTGCACCAGCAAAGCCGATGAACCCGCCGCAAGTGCGGGAACGTGAGGGGATCATGGATGAGCTTGTGGAACGTCTCACGGCCAAATGCGGCGTCGAACGCTCGGCCGCGGAAAAATCCGTCGGCATCATTCTCGACTTTCTGCGCAAAGAAGGCCCGCCGGACAAGGTGCCGACGCTGCTCGACAAGATGCCCGGTGCAGAGGCGCTGGCAGCGAGCGCGGGCGAGCAGCAAGGTTCCGGGGGCGGCATGTTCGGCATGGGCGGCATCATGGGAGCGGCCAACCGCCTGATGGCGGCAGGCCTCAGCATGGGCCAGGTGCAATGCGTGACCCGCGAGGTGGTCGCCTACGCCCGAGAAAAAGCCGGTGAGGACGCGGTCGGCGAGGTCGTCGGTGCGATCCCAGGCCTCAGTCAGTTCGTCTGAGTTGTTTCAAGCGTGCGGAGCGTTGGATGCGCGGAGGCAAGTCCGCGCGCGCGTATCGGCATTGCGGATCTTGAGGAGAATTTCATGGCGTATCCCGTCACCGAGATCGACGACATCGGGTCTGACGACGCTGCGGCGCTGAGACGAGTCGGAATCCGAACGACAGACGCCCTGCTGGAGGCCGCAAAGAGCCCGAAAGGGCGCCGCGAGCTCGCGGCCAAGATCGCCGTCGACGAGAAGCGCTTGTTGAAATGGGCCAACTGCGCCGACCGCATGCGGATCAAGGGGGTCGGGGACGATTACTCGCAGCTCATTCGCGCGGCCGGCGTGGACACCGTCCGCGAGCTCAAGCACCGCAATGCCAAAAAACTGACCGAGGCCATGCGCAATGCCAATGCCAAGCGCAAGCTCGTGAACTTTCTCCCCTCCGAGAAGGCGGTCGCGCGCTGGATCGAGCATGCCAAGAAGCTGCCGATCAAGATCAGCTATTGATCGTCACCTGTCCGGGCTTTTCGGTATCGTGTTCCAAACGTGACCGCTTGACACCCCGTTGTCGCTGCGCAAAGCCAGCGCGATGAGCCCGCTCGGTCGCGCAGCTTCCGGTCTCGCTGACGCGCAGCCGCATGTTTTCGATCGGCTTCTGGCCGCCGGCCGGCCGGTCGTCATGGGCATTCTCAATATCACGCCGGATTCATTCTCCGACGGTGGCCGTTTCATCGATCCCGCGATCGCCATTGCGCATGCACGCCGCATGATGGCCGAAGGCGCCGACATCCTCGATCTTGGCGCAGAATCCACCCGCCCCTATGGGGGCGCCGTCGCGGTGTCGCTCGAGGACGAGCTCGCCCGGCTCGAGTCGGTGCTGCCGGCCGTCATCGATCTCGGGGTTCCGGTCTCGATCGACACCATCAAAGCGGAGGTCGCCACTTGGGCGCTGCGGCTGGGCGCAGCAATCGTGAACGACGTCTGGGGCCTGCAGCGCGACCCCGGCATGGCGCAGGTCGTGGCCGAGCATGGCGCGCCGGTGATCGTCATGCACAACCGCGACTCCGCGGATCCCACGATCGACATCGTCGCGGATGTCACGGCGTTCTTCGCCCGCTCGCTCGAGATCGCCGCGCGGGCCGGCATCGCGCGGCGAGCAATCGTTCTCGATCCCGGTATCGGCTTCGGCAAGACGCCGGAGCAGAGCATGGAAGTGATCGCCCGTCTCGAAGCGTTCACGAGCTTCGGCCTGCCGCTGCTGGTGGGCGCCTCGCGCAAGCGCTTCATCAACAGCGTCGTTCCCTCCTCGCCCGATCGACGGCTGGGCGGCTCGATCGCCGCCCACCTGCTCGCCGTGCGCAACGGCGCAGCCATCGTGCGCGTCCATGACGTCGCCGAAACCGTGCAGGCGCTGCGCGTGACCGCCGCGATCGGGAGCGGGCGGTGAGCGACAGCATTTTCGTCAGCGGGCTCGCGCTGCATGCCTATCACGGCGTCATGCCGCACGAGGCCAAGGTCGGGCAATCATTCGCGCTCGATCTCGTCGTCGACATCGATCTTGCCGATGCGGGCCGCTCCGACAAGGTCGCCGATACGGTGTCCTATGACCTGATCGTGGCGGCGGCGGCGCAAGCATTCTGCGCCCAGCGCTACCGCTTGGTCGAAGCCGCCGCCGGCGCGGTCGCCGACGCGATCCTGGCGCAGTTCCCGCGCGTCGACGGCGTCCGCGTCACCGTTCACAAGCCGCATGCGCCGATTGCCGCCACGTTTCGCGATGTCGGCGTCGAGATCGTCCGTTCGCGCCATGGCTGAAGCGCTGCTGGCGCTGGGCGGCAATGTCGGCGACGCCCGCGCGACGCTCGACCGCGCCGTCACGCTTCTGTGCGACGGCAAGGCCGTGCGGCTCATCGCCCGCTCGTCCGATTACCGTACCCCGCCCTGGGGCAGGGAAGACCAGGCGCCGTTCATCAATCTCTGCCTCGTGGTGAAGACCGAGTTGTCACCGCAGGCGCTGCTTCGGCGTGGACTCGAGGTCGAGCGTGCGCTTGGACGCGATCGCAGCCGAGAACAGCGCTGGGGTCCGCGCCCGGTCGATATCGACATTCTGGCCTATGACGATGTGAGCGTGAGCGAGCCGGACTTGACCTTGCCCCACCCGCTTGTGTTCGAGCGCGCCTTCGTTCTGCTGCCACTGAACGAGATTGCGCCCGACCGCACGATCGCGGGTGTGCGCGTGCGCGATGCACTCGCTCGCATCGATGCGACCGGCATCGAACGGCTGCCGCCGCGTTGACGACGCATCGATGAGCCCGCACAAGGTCCGCAAGGCCAGAACGATGTGGTTGGCCGGTGCGACGCGTCGTGGCATTTTGCGCCCATGAATGAGGACACGGATGTCTCGCTCGGACGTGAATTCGCCCCGCGCAGCCGCGACGACTGGCTGAAGCTTGTCTCCGCCGCGCTCAAAGGAGGAACGTTCGACAAGCTGGTCGCCACCACCTACGACGGCCTGCGGCTTGAGCCGCTCTATGGCGGCGAGCCGAATGCGCAGCCGATCCCTGCACGCGCGCCGGCCGCTGCGTGGCAGGTGCTGCAGCGCATCGACCTCCCGGATGGCGCCGCCGCCAACGCCGAGGCGCTGCACGATCTTGAAAAGGGAGCGAGCGGTCTCTCGCTCGTGTTCGCCGGGGCCATCGGCTGCTACGGCTATGGGCTCGACGCATCGGAGGCGCTGCTTGCGCGCGTGCTCGACGGCGTCCTGCTCGATGCCGGCGTGGCTCTGGAGCTCGATCTTTCTCCCCAGGCCAAGGATGCCGCCAACCACATCGCGGCGCTCGTACAGCAACGCGGGCTGGCGCCAGCATCCGTGAACATCCGGTTCGGCTTCGATCCGCTCGGCGCGATGGCGGCGAACGGGGGCAGCCCCGCGGCCTGGACCGACCTCGCTCCGCTGTTCGCACAGCTCGTTTCCGACCTCAGTTCCCAGGGATTCAAAGGCCCGTTCGCGGCCGCCGATGCGCGACCCGTTCACGCGGCGGGCGGCTCGGAAGTGCAGGAGCTCGCCTTCGCCTTGTCGGTTGCCGTCGCCTACCTGCGCGCGCTCGAGGCCGGCGGCGTTGCTCTCGATGCCGCCCGTCGCATGATTTCCTTCCGGCTGGCGGCGGATGCCGACCAATTTCTGACCATCGCTAAGTTTCGCGCGCTGCGCAAACTATGGGCGCAGGTAGAGAACGCTTGCGGACTTGCGCCCTGCCCGGCGTTCGTCTCCGCCGAGACCGCGTGGCGGATGATGACGAAGCGCGACCCATGGGTGAACATGCTGCGCGCCGCCATGGCGGTGTTCGCGGCCGGGCTGGGCGGCGCCAACAGCATCACGGTGCTCCCGTTCACCGCCGCGCTCGGCCTGCCCGATCGCTTCGCACGACGCATGGCGCGCAACACGCAGCTCATCCTGCTGGAGGAATCGCACCTCGCCAAGGTGAGCGATCCGGCCGCGGGCTCCGGCGCCATCGAGGACCTCACCGACCAGCTTTGCCGCGCCGCGTGGGCCTTGTTCCAGGAGATCGAGGCGAGCGGCGGCGCCGCAACGGCGCTTGCGCGCGGCGTCATTCAGGGCAAGGTCGCCACGGTGCGGGAAGCGCGTCAGGCAGCCGTCGCGCGCCGCAGCGCGCCGCTGACCGGCACGAGCGAGTTCCCGGACCTCAAGGAGGCGCCGGTGGCTGTCCTCGAAGCTATGCCGGTCGAGGTCCCGCCACCTGGTCCGGCTGCCATCACATTCCCGGCTCTCCCGCGCGTGCGCCTCGCCGAACCGTTCGAGGAATTGCGCGATAAATCCGACCGCCGGCTCGCCGAAACCGGCCGGCGGCCGAAGGTGTTTCTCGCCACCCTGGGCCGCCCGTCGGATTTCAGCGCGCGCGCGACCTTCGCCCGGAATTTTTTCGCCGCCGGCGGGATCGAGGCGGAGTCCCACGAAGGATTTGCCGACCACGCCGCCATGATCGCCGCGTTCAAGCGCTCCGGCGCCAAGCTCGCCTGCCTGTGCTCGTCCGATGACATCTACGCGCGGGAGGCCGCGGAAGCCGCCCAAGCGCTTACCGCCGCGGCCGCGGCGCATATCTATCTGGCGGGGCGTCCGAAGGATCGGGAGATCTACCAAGCGGCCGGCGTTCAAACATTCATTCACACTGGCTGCGACGCCCTGGCGACGCTCAAGGCCGCGCATGATATGATCGGATAAGCAGTGAATCATGCCATGACTCACGTACCGGATTTTTCGACGGTCGAGTGGAAGGACGCGAAGCAGGCTCAGGCGTCCACGACAAGCCCGGACGCTTGGCTCGCGCCCGAAGGCATCGCGGTGAAGCCGGTCTATGGACCGGAAGACATCGCCGGGCTCGACTTCCTCGACACCTATCCGGGCCTGCCGCCTTACCTGCGCGGGCCCTACCCTACCATGTACGTCACCCAACCGTGGACGATCCGGCAGTATGCCGGCTTCTCGACGGCAGAGGATTCGAACGCCTTCTACCGGCGCAACTTGGCGGCCGGACAGAAGGGCCTCTCGGTCGCGTTCGATCTCGCCACCCATCGCGGCTACGACTCGGATCATCCGCGCGTCCCCGGCGACGTCGGCATGGCCGGGGTGGCGATCGATTCGATCTACGACATGCGCACGCTGTTCTCCGGCATCCCGCTCGAGCAGATGACCGTGTCGATGACGATGAACGGCGCGGTGCTGCCGGTGCTGGCGCTCTATATCGTGGCCGCCGAAGAGCAAGGCGTGCCGCCGGAAAAGCTCGCCGGCACCATCCAGAACGACATCCTCAAAGAGTTCATGGTGCGCAACACCTACATCTATCCGCCGGCGCCGTCGATGCGCATCATCTCCGACATCTTCGCCTTCACGGCCGCGCACATGCCGAAATTCAACTCGATCTCGATCTCCGGCTACCACATGCAGGAGGCGGGCGCGACGCAGGATCTGGAGCTCGCCTATACGCTCGCCGACGGCGTCGATTATGTGCGCGCCGGCCTCGCCGCCGGTCTCGACATCGATCGCTTCGCGCCGCGGCTGTCGTTCTTCTGGGCGATCGGGATGAATTTCTTCATGGAGGTGGCGAAGCTGCGCGCGGCCCGGCTGCTGTGGGCCAAGCTGATGAAGCCGTTCGCCCCGCAGGATGCGCGCTCGCTCAGCTTGCGCACGCACTGCCAGACCTCCGGCTGGTCGCTCGCCGCCCAGGACGTGTTCAACAACGTGACGCGCACCGCGATCGAGGCGATGGCGGCGACGCAAGGGCATACGCAATCGCTGCACACCAACGCGCTCGACGAGGCATTGGCGCTGCCGACCGACTTCTCGGCGCGGATCGCGCGCAACACGCAATTGTTCCTGCAGCAGGAGAGCGGCACCACCCGCATCATCGACCCGTGGGGCGGGTCGTTCTACGTCGAGCGGCTGACCTACGAGCTTGCCCGCACGGCGTGGCGCCATATCGCCGAGGTCGAGGCACTGGGCGGCATGGCCAAGGCGATCGAGGCCGGCATCCCCAAGCTGCGCATCGAGGAGGCCGCCGCCAAGACGCAGGCGCGCATCGATTCCGGCGCGCAGGCGGTGATCGGCGTCAACAAGTATCGGCCCGACAGCGAGCAGCCGCTCGAAGTCCTGAAGGTCGACAATTCGGCGGTGCGGGCGCTGCAGGTCGAGAAGCTCAGGCGACTCAAATCCGAGCGCGATCCGCAAGCGGTCGACGAGGCGCTGGCGGCGCTTACCCGCAGCGCCGGCGAGGGCAACGGCAACCTTTTGGCACTCGCCATCGATGCGGCGCGCGCCAAGGCGACCGTGGGCGAGATTTCCTCGGCGCTGGAAAAGGTGTTCGGCCGCCATCGCGCGGAGATCAAGGCCATTTCAGGGGTTTACAGACGGGAGGCCGGCATGTCCGACGCCGTCGCGCGGGTGCAGAAGCTCGTGGCCCAGTTCGAAGTGAACGAGGGGCGCCGTCCGCGCATGCTGGTCGCCAAGATCGGCCAGGACGGTCACGACCGCGGCCAGAAGGTGATCGCGTCGGCGTTCGCCGATCTCGGCTTCGACGTCGACATCGGCCCGCTGTTCGCCACGCCGGCGGAAGCGGCGCGCCAGGCGATCGAGAACGACGTGCATATCGTCGGCGTGTCCTCGCTCGCGGCCGGACACTTGACGCTGGTGCCGGAGCTGCATGCCGAGCTCGAGCGCCAGGGCCGCGGCGACATCATGATCGTGGTGGGCGGCGTCATCCCGCCGCAAGATTATGAGGTGCTCCACAGGGCTGGCGCCGAAGCGATCTTCCCGCCCGGCACCGTGATCGCGGATGCCGCCGAGTCGCTGGTGCACAAGCTCAGCCAGCGGCTCGGTCACGGGCGCGCCGCGGCGGAGTAGGAGATTCACAACAAGAAAATCGTGACGTGCTCATAATGACGCGGGAAGAGATCATCTCCAGAATTCGTTCCTCCGCCGCGGCGCTGCGCGCCGAAGGCGTGACAAAGCTCGCCATCTTCGGGTCGCGTGCGCGCGACGATGCGCGGCCGGACAGCGACCTCGATGTCCTGATCGAGGTCGATCCTCAGGCGAAATTTTCGCTGCTGAACCTGTCAGGGGTGGGGCTTATCGTCGAAGAAGTCACTGGATTGAAAACTCAGGTTTCGATGCACCGTTCCCTCGATCCCAGGATGGCTGAGCGCATCGCCGACGACGTGATCGAGGTGTTCTGACGTGCCGCCGACCGTTGCCGATCGCGTCCGCCATATCCTCGAAGCGATTCGTCAGATCCAAGCCGCGTTGTCCGGAGTCGAATACACGCAGTTCGAAGGCGATCTTCTGCTGCGCCTGGCCGTAGAGCGCCTGCTCGAAATCGTTTCCGAAGCCTCGAAATACATTCCGGCCGACATCAAGGCAGCCGAGCCCGACGTTCCTTGGCGGAAGGTCACGGACTTCGACAATCGCTTGCGCCACGCGTATCACACCATCGACGCTGCGATTGTGTGGCAGATTGCAAATGAAGATCTTGAGCCACTGAAGCGATTGGCCGAGAAAATCGTCCGGGATGCGGGAGAGCAGCCGTGACCGGCGCACTGTCCAGCTCAGCACTTAGGCGATTTCATCAAGCCGGATCGCCAAGTCGGGCAGCGCTGAAGTCGTCAGCGTGTCGCCAGGCCCACGCTCGGCGACGGAAGACCAGCCGTCGGCGCTTGGCCCGGTATGGACCCAGGTGACCCGTTCATTGGCGTCGATCACCCAGAACTCGCGGACACCGTGGCGCGCATAGAGGCGAGCCTTCATGTCGCGATCATAGCTCAGGCTCGACACGGCAACTTCAACGAGGAGCAGAAGGTCCTCGGGGCGAGGCCGCGCAAAGCTCTTAGGATCGGCATTGTGGACAGATCGCGAAAGGATCGCGATGTCCGGCTCGACCAGGATGTTTTCGGCGAGTTGCAACGTACTTTCGACTCCGACGAACAGGCGATCTGGCACAGCCTTCACAAACGCGGCAATGAGAGCACTCTTGATCCGTTCATGAGCGATGCTCTTCGCCGCCATCATGACGATTTCCCCCTCGATCAGCTCGAACCTCTCGTCCTCGCGGATCACCCCCGCATCGATCATGCGGCGGATGTCCTCGACCGTGAAGGCGCGACGGGGAAAACCTTCGGCGGCGCGGGTGACTGCGACATTCATAATGTCAACCAGATTTCGCCGGTGACATATAACACGCCCGCCCAAACAACGCGACCACGGCGGCAGGGCAAGCCCCGCCGCCGTGCAAAATCAATCAAATGTCGGGCGTGCGGCTTTACGCCATCTCCGGCAGGGTCACGAAGAAGGCCCAGGCATCGACCTCCTTGGTCGCCTCCTCGCGAGAAAAATCGTAGCGCTCCTGCACGCGTGCGATCAGCTCGTCGCGCGTGCCCGTCATCTCGTCCACATCGGCTTGCGTCAGGTGGAACCAATGGCGCCGGGCGCGCTGGCGCAGCTCCGGCCAATGGCCTTCGATATCGTGCCATTTCATGGATGACCCCCGTGTTCTCCGCGCGACCATTGCGCCATCCGATCGGGGCGCCGCTTCGGCTCGAAAGCGGCAATCCGGGGGCAATTTTGGTCACCAATTTCTGAAAGCGCGCGTGATTTCGGGCGCCTGATCGTTTAGTTGACTGCATGGCTGCACGTTCGTCCGCGGCGCGATCCGCTCCCGACGTCCCCGCGCTCGCCCGCGGGATCCAAGCCGGCGAGCGGCCCGTGCTGGCGCGCGCCATCACGCTGATCGAGAGCAAGCGCGCCGATCACCGCAAGGCCGCACGCGCGCTGGTGCAGCAGCTGCTGCCGGCAAGCGGCAACGCCGTGCGGGTCGGCATCACCGGCATGCCGGGGGTCGGCAAGTCCACGACCATCGACGCCCTCGGCACGTTCCTGACCGGCAAGCGGCACAAGGTTGCGGTGCTGACCGTCGATCCGTCCTCGAGCCGCACCGGCGGCTCCATCCTCGGCGACAAGACGCGGATGGCGCGGCTTGCCGCCGATGACAACGCCTTCATCCGTCCCTCCCCGGCCTCCGGCACGCTGGGCGGCGTCGCCGCCAAGACGCGCGAGACGATGCTCTTGTGCGAAGCCGCCGGTTACGACGTGGTGCTGGTCGAGACCGTCGGCATCGGCCAGTCTGAGATCGCGGTCGCCGACATGACCGATTTCTTCCTTGTGCTGATGCTGCCGGGGGCCGGCGATGAGCTGCAGGGCCTGAAGAAGGGCGTGGTCGAGCTCGCCGACATGATTGCGGTCAACAAGGCCGACGCCGACAACGTCGCCCGCGCCAATGCGGCGGCGGCCGAGTATCGCGCGGCGTTGCACATCCTCAATCCCCGTTCGCCCGATTGGACGCCGCCCGTGATCACCTATTCGGGCTTGACCGGTGCCGGCGTCGCCGAGCTATGGGATAAGGTGCTTGAGCATCGCGCGCGGCTGTCGGAGTCGGGCGCGCTCGAACGCCAGCGGCGCGAGCAGCAGGTCAAATGGATGTGGGCGATGATCGAGGAACGGCTGATCGGGCGCCTCAAGTCGGACGCGACCGTCAAGGCGCGCCTGCCGGCGCTGGAAGCCGCGGTCGCCGAAGGCCGCCTGTCGCCGGCGCTGGCGGCCGAAGAGATCGCCCAGGCGTTGGGAATCTAGCGGTGGTCGCATGGACGCAGTTGTCGACGATGCGAGCGAGTCCAATGTGGTCGACGAGGTGCCCGCGAAAATGTCAACGGTGCTCATCACCGGCTTCGGCCCGTTCCCGGGCGCACCGTTCAATCCGACGCAGGCGCTGGTCAGGCGGCTAGGCGCGCGACGACGACCGGCGCTTGCCGATGTCGAGCTCATCACGCACGTGTTTCGCACCCGTTACGGGGCGATCGACGAAGAGCTGCCGCGGCTCATCGCCCGGCATCGTCCCGACGTGCTGCTGATGTTCGGGCTCGCGGCGCGCTCGCGGGAATTGCGCGTCGAAACGCGCGCCCGCAATGCCGTCTCAGCCCTGGTGCCGGATGCGGGTGGGCGCATCTCCAGGAGCAATCGCATTCGCGCGGGCCAGCCGCCAGCGCTCGCCGGCCGTGCGCCGTTTCAAAAGCTGGTCAGCGTCGCACGGGCGGCGCGCATTCCTGCGCGACTGTCGCGCGATGCCGGTTCCTATTTGTGCAACTATCTTTATTGGCACGGATGCGAGGGAACGGCGGGCCACGCTCAAATCCCGGTCGTCGCGTTCGTCCATGTGCCGCTGGTGCGCCGGGCGGCAAGACCGCGCGGCCGTCGCCGTGCCAGGACGCTCGCCGATCTCGCCCGCGCCGGCGAAGCCATTTTGCTCACGCTCGTGTCGGCGGCGCGGGCGCGTAGGGTGGGTCGAGGCGCCGCGCTCGGCTTGCGAGCGGGATCGCGGCAAGGCGCGCCGAAACCCACCAGCGGCGGAACCGATGGCGGTGGGTTTCGGAGCGTGGACCTGCGACACGATCGCGAGATCTCGTAACGCGCCTCAACCCAGCTACAGCGCCACGGCGGTTAACCTAAACACCGCTGTCCCATCG
>JBJMSU010000166.1:0-7571 GCA_045801465.1 Xanthobacteraceae bacterium
ACCAAGCGCTTCGTCGAGCTGTGCAAGACGCTGGAGAAGAAGCACGGCGCGCGCTTCAAGCCGTCAAAGCTCCTCACCGAGATGGCGGCCAAGAACGAGACGTTCTACCGCCGCTTTGCGCCGGCCCGCCGCCGGGAGGCGGCCTAGTGCCGCCGATTTGAAGTTCCTACACCGCCTGCCGCGGCACTAGGGTCGAATGGGGTCGGCCAAAGGGACAGTGCACAAGCTCACAGCCTCACCCGAATTCCTCCGTAGACCGAGAACGGTTGGGCCGGAGTGAGCGTACGCGGATCGGTTAACGGGAAGCCGAGAGCCCGTTCGAGCCCGGCGGTGTCGAAATATGTGCCGTAGGTTGCAAATTTCCTGTCGAACAGGTTCGTCACCAGTCCGAACACCTGCACCTCCCTGGAAATCTGATACGACGTGTTGAGGTTGACGTACCAATAGGCCGGCAGCTTTACGTTCTGGTTGGCGTCGTCGCCGATGAAGAACTGGCTGCCGACCGCCACGATGTTGGCGCCGATCTTCCATTGCGGCGTGACGAAATAATCGATGCCGCCCTTGAACTGGTGCTGCGGGATGCCGGGGATCTTCTTGCCCGGCGTCACGTGGATGTCGCCGTTCTCGTCGGCCGATGGATTGTTCGGAGAGGGAATGTCGCCGGTGAACCGATAGGTGGCATCGATGAAGCTGTAGTTGGCGTAGGCGAGCCAGGTCTGCGACTTGTACTGCGCGCCGGCTTCCACGCCCTGGCGTCGCGTGCCCTCAACGTTGGTGAAAAACCCGCGCCCATTGATGAAGCTCGCCACATGGATGATGTCGTCGAGACTGTCGGTGCGGAAAGCGCCGACCTTCCATTCGATCTGGCCGCCGTTGACCGGCACCGTGCCCCGCAAGCCCGCCTCGACCGTCTTGGCCACGACCTGCTTGAGCGGCGGGTCCGACACCAGCGCGCTCTCGATCAGGCATGGGCGGTTGGGATTGGCGCAGCCGAGCTCGAGCGGGGTCGGCGCGCGGTTCGCTTCCGAATAGCCCGCATAGGCGGTGAGGCCGGGCACGACCTTGTAGGTCGCGCCGACCACCGGATTGAAGCGCATGAAGGAGTGACGGCCGGTCAAGTCCGGAGCAAACCCGAGCTCGTCCTGGAGGTGAATATTGGCGGCGTTCATGCGGCCGCCGGCTGTGACCGAGAGCTGCGACGTGAGATCCAGCGTATTCGTGGCGTAAAGCCCGTAGTAGCTGTTCTCGGCATCGAGACCGATGGGAATGAAGCCGACATTGCCCAGCGTATGGATGATCGAGCCAGTGCCGGGAATGGCCGGGTTCAGCCCGACGAACAGGTCGGGATAGACGAAGCCCAGCTCGCTGTGTGAGCTGAAAGACGTCTTGCCGTGGTCGATGCTGCCGCCCACGATGAAGTGGTTGTTGTGGCCGAGGAGCTTGGTGTCGCTCGCGAGCTGAACCGAGCTGCCGACGGTCAGCGTGTCGGTCGAGGTGCGGTCGATGGTGCCGTACGGAACGCCCGCGCAGGTGTTCCCGGCTCCGGGCGGGCAGAGAATCGGATTGTTGTTCTGGTCGAGGATTGCGAACTGGTCGCGGAACGCCGGAGTGATCGGCGTAGGCCGCGGGAAGCCGTCGTCCTCCAGGCACAGGCGGTTGGGAAACGACGAGGCGTTGCTGCAGCGCTCGACGTCGGCGACGTTGCCGTCGACGTGATGCTGGCGGAACTTGCGCACGTAGACATTGCCCTGGACCGAGATTTCGTCGGTCGCGGCGTGGCGGCCGTTGAGGCTCAGCATGCCCAGCTCGTTGCGCGTCGTCTGCGGCCAGGTGAAGATCGAGCGGCGGTCGCGATCGAGCAATTCGACCGGCGTTGGCCCGACCACGCCGAAGAAGTTGGCGGCCCCGTTGGCGATCAAATGCACCTCCGAGCGCTCGCCCTTCCAGCCGACGTCGGCGTAGAGGCGCGCGACCTCGGACGGCGACTGAAAGCGCCAGCCGTCGTCCTGCGCCCCCTGCGCTGCCACATACACGGCGACGTCGCCGCTTTGCCGGCCATACTGAACCGACGCTTGGCGCCGGCCGTACGAGCCGCCCTGCGCTTCGGCCTCGAAGCCCTGCCAGGTGAAGCCGTTCTTCATCTGGATATTGACGGCGCCGCCCAGCGCATTGAGGCCGAACACGGGGTTGTTGGTCCAGAAGTCCACCCGGTCGACGGCATTGGTCGGGATGAGGTCCCAGTTCACCGTATCGCCGAAGGATTCATTGACGCGGATACCGTTGAGATAGACCGCGAGACCCTGCGGCGTGCCGGCCAGCGGGGAAGCGGCGAAGCCGCGATAGCGCAGATCCTGTACGAAGCCGTTGCCCTGGACGTCGTTCGTGCTCACCCCCGGAATGCGTTGCACCAGCGTGTCGGTGAGCGCTGGCGAATAGCTGCGCTGGAAGTCGTCGGCCGAGAGCGTCTGCACCATGGCCGGAACCTTGTCGCGGTCGATGCCGGCGCCTTGCAGCGGCGACGTGGTGATCAGAATTTCCGGCAGGACGACGCTTTGCCCTAGCGCGGCTGGCGGCAGCAACGCCGCCCCGCAGCACCAAGCTGCCAGCATGCGGGAAAACTTCGAGTGGCGCTTCGGCTCTCGGCGTGACGTTCGACCAGCGAGCGCGGCCCGGTGCATACCATTTCCTTGCAATCGTCCTCCGCGGCTCAATTGTCAGCCTTAAGGTCGCCCGGGTGTTGGTCTCTTTTGCCAATTCTCGTCGGAAGATTTGGCAATGTGACCTGGCAGCCACACTTGGGTGCCGAACAGGCCACGCGATGTTCGCCACGAGGATTGAACCCGGGCCTCCCGGCGTGGTTAGTCGAAGGGCGTCACGAGCAATGGACCGGTCAGCCCGGCAAAGATGCTGCATGCGTTGTCCGCTCGCGTTCTGTGGGTTGATGCTGGCCTGTGGCATCACGACGGCGGAGCCCGCCACGCCGGCGGCGCCCGCCGGGCCGGCAACTGAAACCGTGCATGAGGCGCTGTGCCGATTGATTGGAACGGCGGCGCACGAGCACGCGGTGCCGGCCGACTTCCTCACCAGCCTGATCTGGCGCGAAAGCAGCTTTCGCACCGGTGTGGTGAGCCCCGCCGGCGCCCAGGGCGTGGCCCAGTTCATGCCCGGCACGGCGGCGGCGCGCGGCCTCGCCGATCCGTTCGATCCCGAGCAGGCGATCCCGCACGCGGCGCGGCTGATCGCGGAGCTGCGTGCGCGGTTCGGCAATCTCGGTCTCGCCGCGGCGGCCTACAATGCGGGCGCCGGACGCGTGGAAAGGTGGCTGGCCAAGGAAGTCGGCCTGCCGGCCGAGACGCGCAATTTCGTCGTGGCGGTCACCGGCCGCCCTGCCGACGATTGGGCTGCCATCGGGAAGGGTGAGGACTCCGGCGATGCGCCGCGCGCTTCGCCGCGCTCATGCGGCACGATCATTGCCGCCTTGCGCCGGCCCGGTGCGGCCACCCAACGAACGGTCGAGGAGGGCGCGCCGGACGCGCCATTCGCGCCCTGGGGCGTCCAGCTCGCCGGCAACTTTTCCAAGGAGCGTGCGCTCGCGTCGTTCGGCCGGGCGCGGCAGCAATATGCCGGCGTGCTCGGCGACGCTCGTCCCATGGTCATCGGCACGCGCCTGCGCAGCCGCGGCACGCGCGCCTTCTATCGCGTGCGTCTGCCGGCCGACTCGCGTCAGGACGCTGATGCGATGTGCCGCAAGATTCGATCCGTCGGCGGCGCCTGCATCGTGCTGCGGAGTTGATATCCGGCCGTCATCGATTCGCCGATGAGGCTCGACAGCTCGATATGTGAGGTTATTTATGCGCAGTCCGGTCCGGGTCTTGGGAGAAAGGACATCGTCATGATGACGCGACGCATAGCTATCGTCGGGTTCCTCGCGGTGGGCGTGGCGGCCAGCGGACTGGTGCCGGTACTCGCCGCGCCCAAGCGCAGCCGCGTGATGCAGCTGCTCGATCCTGACAACGACGGTACCGTCGATCTCCAGGAGGCCAAGAAGGCGGCCTCGGCTTTGTTCGACCGGATCGACCGCAACCGCAACGGCGTCCTCAACAAGCGCGAGCTGGGAGGGCGCGTGACGCCGCAGGAGTTCGCCGCCGCGGATCCCGACAAGAGCGGGACGCTGTCGAGGGCCGAATATTTGACCATCGTCGAGAGACGGTTCAAAGCCGCCAATCCCGACAACGACGGGACAATTGACGAAAAAGAGCTGAGCTCGCGCGCCGGCCGGGCGCTGTTGCGGCTGCTGCTGTTCTAGGCCGCGTCGTCATAAATCGTGACTGATCGGCAGATCGCTGATCGATGTCCGCTTAGCCCCACAAGCGGGGAAAAGCGGACATTGCGAGACGTCCTAGAGGTGCTAGAACGGACTCATGCATTGCAGCGACAACACAGCTATTTTGTCACCTCGTCGGCTGCGTAATGAGCTGTGCTGGCGGGCAAAAAAAAGAGAGTCAAAGGGGCGTCGGCTCTCAAGCTCATCGATGTGGTGTCGGACGTAGCGAACGAACAATCGCGTATGCAAGAGCATTCGCGAGACAACCATAACTCCAATCGTTCATGTGCAATTGGTCCGGCGACAAGAATTGTTCGAAGCCGAGATGCTTGTCGTGCCAAAACCGCATGAGCTCGAACCTACGGAAAAGTGCCGCGCCGGCCTGAAGGGCCGCGTCGTCGATTAGGCGGACGAAATCCTCCGCCTGCCGATGCGCTAGGACCTTGGGTGCGAATTGCGGATCCATGACGATCAAGTCGGCTCCCGTGTCGGTGATTTCTCGCACCCCGCGTGAAAAGAGAGAGCCGAAGTATTCCCGATCCAAGTCGGTCAACAAAGCGTTCGTTCCGAGCTGCCAGATCACTGCGTCCGGGTGCTCAGGAAGCACCTCCGTGGGCAGTCGGAACAGCATGTCGCCGATGCGGTCGCCGTTTCTGCCGCGGTTCACGACGGTGACGCGGTGCCCGAGGAGCGACGACAAGCGGTCGCGGAGGCGGGTCGGATAGCTCGCCTCAGGTTTGCTCGCTCCGGCCCCGGCGGTTGAGGAGGAACCGAGCGCTACGATGGTGAGCGGGCCGTCCGTGCCGATAGGCCGCGATGTGCGGTGCAGCAGATGTCCTATGTCGATGATCTCGTTAGGGAACGTGCACTCGGGTTCTGCAGCTTGGGCGCCCCCGATAATCGCGAGCACCAGCAACAAAACCGCTTCACTAACTGCTGAACCCTTCCAACGCTTCGTCATTTTCCGCGGCATTCCTCGCTAAGGAGACGCGCGAGAACAACTAAGGCCCGCCGATTCGGTTTCACATTCGGACGCGAGTTGAAGCAACGTTTCGCAGATTGTGTCGCCGGAGGCGAGTTGTCATGGGTAGCTCCGCGGTCGGCACTGGCGGACCTGCAGTCCGCAACCGCCGAGAGTCCGCTGCGGGGTCAGACTCGGTCCTTCGATGATGTGCGCCGCACGACTGCTTTGACCTCATAAGCGGACGTAGCCGGATCACCTCGTGATGTCGCAGAAGTGCCAATTGGCGACATCACGCAACCTTCCGCGCGGGTGCATCGCCAGCGCCACGCACCAGATCGATGAGCGCGACCGGATCAGGCGGTTCCTCGTCGCCGCGCCATGCCACGTGCCGGTCCGGACGTAGCAGCACGAGCCTATGTGGATAGAGCGATTGCGCATTGCGCGCATCGACCTCGACAATTTTCACAGGAACCCTGCGCCAGGCCGCCGCATCGATGATGCCCGAAATGCGCGCGCGCGGATCGAAGCGGAGCAGCGCAAAGTTGTCTCCGCACGCATCGTAGAGTGAACAACGTCCGTCGAGCCATAAGTGCGGCGCCCGGCAACCCGGAACCGAGGAGGATTCGAACCGGCCCATCGAATAGACTGGGTGCGGTGCTCCGTCATAGGCGATGATCGGCGAGTTGGCGTAGAAATAGCCGAAATTCAATCCGCCACAGCACTGCTGCTGGATATAGAGATCGTAGGCTTCCCGGCCCAAGGCGGCTCGGGCCGCCTCGCCGATTTCGTCCTGCCGTTCGATATCGGAGGAAACCTCGCGCCGCTGCTGCGACACATCCTTGGCCATGTTGAATGCGAATCGCGACACTTGGTCGGTGATCGGCTGGCGCTCCGCTTGATAAGCTTCAAGGATGCTCGGCGCCGCCCAGCCACTCAGCACGGCGGCCAGCATCCATGACAGGTTCGCGGCATCGGCGATGCCGGCATTCATGCCGTAGCCGGCATGCGGGATCCAAAGATGCGCGGCGTCGCCGGCGATAAAGACACGGCCATTCTGGAAGCGATCAGCGACCAGCCGGCGGCCAACCCAGTCCTCCTTGGAAATCACTTCGTATTCGAACTCGGGGCCCACGCCCAGGATCTGCCGGATGGCCCAGTCGCGATCGATCGAATCGTAATCCGGCTCGTCGTTGTAGAGAAAATTGTGGATGAGCCAGGTCTCCTTGCCGTCAACCGCCATCATGGTGCCGCAGCGGCGCGGGTTGAAGGCGAGATACATCCAGGCTGGTTGCCCGGGAAGCAGACCGATCAGCTTAGGCGCACGGACGTGCGTCGACTGCACGCGCTGATACGCCGCGATCCCGGTCATCTCGGCGCCGATGGCGTGCCGCACGGTCGAGCGCCCTCCGTCGCAGCCCACGAGATAGCGGCAGCGAATCGAAACCGGTTCGCCGCTATCGAGATCGTGCGCGACCGCGGTGACGCTCTCCCGGTCCTGGGACAATTCCTCGAATCGCGTACGGTTGAGGATGCGGATCCGAGGCTGGGCCGCGGCATGCGCAAACAAGACCGGTTCGAGAAACAACTGGTTGATCCGATGCGGCGGCTCCGGGGTCGGCCACCAACTGTCATCACCCTGTTCGCCGCGCGCTCGACCCGCACGCGACGGCAATTTGATCCGCGAAAGCTCGATGCCGGTCGCCGTCACACAGAATGATACGTCGTTGCGATATTCAGCCGGCAGGCCGATATCGCGAATTTTTTCCGCCAGCCCGAGCCTGCGAAAGATTTCCATCGAGCGGGCCGACACCTGGTTGCATTTGACGTTCGGCGGTTCGCCGGCACGCCGGATTTCGGTCATGGTCACGTCGATGCCGCGCGAAGCGAGATCCATGGCAAGCGTAAGGCCGACCGGCCCGGCGCCGACAATCAAGACAGGGGCCTCAATCGACGGACTCATGGTGCGTTCGATCATTCTCGTTGGCGATCCTGGGCCATGCCGTTTGCGATTGGACAGCGCTCAACGCAAACCGGAGCGGCACGATGGCTTCAATGCCGGCCATCGCCCTCTGCGTCGCCGGCGCACGCGCGGATGCGCTCGTTGTAGAGCGGCAGGGTGAGGCCGCACACCTCGAAGCGCGGCAGGTAGCCCATCAGGAAGGCGTTGACGCCGAGCCGGTAGAGCGTGGCGACATCGCCGGCGATCAGCGCCGCGCGTTCCTGCGGCGTAAGGTCATACTTTGCGATCGCGGCAGCGGGGTCCGCCTTCATGGCTGCCCGGAA
>JBJMSU010000180.1:0-6747 GCA_045801465.1 Xanthobacteraceae bacterium
GGCGCGGCCGGAAAGAGCGATATTCATGTGGGGAAACTCCGAGAGTGATCTTCGACCATAGCGCGGAACATCGGCGCCGCAACAGCACCGATCGGCATACGTCGTAGGGTGGGCAGAGGCGCGCGATCTCGTCGCTACATGGTGGGCGAGCGATCGTCACAACGATCGCGAGGGAAATCCGCGATCGCGCCGTCCCTCGCCGCTGTAGCGGCTCGCCCACCAAGCAGCGCTGCAGCAGGCGAATTTGCCCACCCTGCTGCGAGATTGGTTCGTGTAAGATTCAATGCTCACGAGGAGGCGATGAATTCATGCAGACGCCAGGCAAGGAGCCGCGGTTTCCGCCACTGGCCATGGACCAGCTCAACGAGCAGCAGCGGCCGCTCGGCGAAGAGATCATGAAGGTGTCGCGCGTCGGGCTCGGCGGGCCCTACAACCCGATGCTGCGCAGCCCGGTGCTCGGCCAACGCATGTTCGACCTCTTGCGCTATCTGCGCTGGGACACCTCGCTGCCGTTGCGGCTCAACGAGTTCGCCATCCTCATCGTCGGCCGGCAATGGCGCTCGCAGGTCGAGTGGTTCGCGCATGCGCCGCTCGCCGAGAAGGCCGGCCTCTCGCCGGCGATCATCGCCGAGCTCAAGGCGAACAGGCGTCCGGCCAACATGGCGCCTGACGAGGCCGCGGTCTACGACTTCCTCACCGAGCTCATGACCAGGCATGAAGTGTCGGACGAGACGTTCGATCGTGCCAGGCAACTGCTCGGCGACCAGCGCCTGGTCGACCTCACGGCGGTCGCCGGCACCTACGTGACGATCGCCATGATCCTGGCTATGGCGGAAGAGGGAGTGCCACCCAGCGAGGAGCCGCCGTTCAAGCCGGGCGAGCCGTAGAGCATGATCCCGAAAAGTGGATACTTGTTTTCGGAAAAGATCATGCTCCAACAATAACCGTCGGTTCTCGGCAAATTTATCCGCAGCGGCTGTCGGACCGCGGATCGCTCGTTCGTCCTGGAGACGATCCAATCGAGGAGAGGACAATGACCGCCACCGCCGAAGCCACCCCGACATCCGACCGCGAGCTGCTGTTGACCCGCATCATCGATGCGCCGCGCGCAAAAGTGTTCCGGGCGTGGACCGATCCTACGCTGCTCAAGCAGTGGTTCGCGCCCCTGCCCTATACGACTCCCGTTGCCGAGCTCGACGTGCGGCCGGGCGGCGCCAACCTGATCGTAATGCGCAGCCCCGATGGTACCGAGCTTCCCCACCGCGGCATCTATCTCGAAGTCGTTGGAAACGAGCGGCTCGTGTTCACTGACGCCTATACCGAGGCCTGGAAGCCGTCCGAGAAGCCATTCATGACGGTGATCCTCACTTTCGAGGACGTGGACGGCAAAACGCGATACACCGCTCGCGTGCGCCACTGGACGGTCGCCGATCGCGAGGCGCACGAGAAGATGGGTTTCCATCAAGGCTGGGGCCAGTGCACCGACCAGCTCGCGGCTCTGGTCGCGAAATTCTGATATGCCGAGCGTCGTTTCCCGGGCGCGCTGCAGCACACAGTGCTGCTGTGCAGACCCGGGATCACACCACACTCCGAGCCCGCACCATCGACCCCACGCTCAGCGTTCCGAACGATCCCGGACCAGCGGTGCACCGCCGCGCGCTTTGCGCTTGCGCTGCCCCGCATCCGGGAAACGAAAGCCGCTCATTTACCGCCGAAGATCGCCGCGTACTGCTCCGGCCTGAAGCCCACGGTGAGCCGCCCGCCGACGTCGAGCACCGGCCGCTTGATCATCGACGGCTGCGCGATCATCAAGGCGATCGCTTTGTTCTCGGTGAGCCCGTCCTTGTCCTTCTCCGGCAGCTTGCGGAAGGTCATGCCGGCGCGGTTGACGAGCGCCTCCCAGCCGACTTCGCGCGCCCAGCCTTCGAGGCGAACGCGGTCGATGCCGCTCGCCCTGTAGTCATGGAACGCATAGGCGACGCCGCGCTGGTCGAGCCACGCGCGCGCCTTCTTCATCGTGTCGCAGTTCTTGATGCCGTAGATCGTCACCGGCCTGCTTTCGGCCATTCCGTACTCCCGCTCGATCGCAGTCCGCCAGCGCGGCGAAACACGCTGCATGATAGGCGCCGGCCGAGAAATTCGGCAACCGGGGAGAGACAGCGGCGACGGCGACTCGGTCAGAACGATGCGCTCAGCGAGAACGTCTTCCGACATTCATGGTCGTCATTGAGGTTGCAGGCAAAGCCCGCCGTGATCCTGACCGACTTCCAGGGGCGGACTTCGACGCCGGCGCCGACGCGCCCGTACCTGTTGGCGGCGTTCGGCAGCTCGACGAAGAGATGGTCGATGTACCAGGGCGAGAGCCCGAACTTGTCGCGCAAAAACTCTTTCAAGAGGGTCTTGAGAGCGAGCTCGTTGGCAATGTGGTGAAGCGCGTCGGGCGACAGCGACACCTCTCCGTTGGGCCCGGCGATGACGACGCCGAATTCATCGATGTGGATGTTGCAGCGAACCGGCGACAGCGCGACGTGCAAGGCGCTGAAATCCAGCTTCGCGGATTCCCCGTTCGTCCATGAAATTTCGCGGAACCCGCGGCCGGTCGTCGCCAGGAAGGAAAGATCGATGGCATCCGGCGTCGACGTGCTCTTGCCTTCGATGAAGGTCTTGCCATTCGCGCGTTTGGCGCTCTCGACGGCCTGCGCGAGCCCCTTATAGTTCACCGGACTGAACGTGACCCCGTCGAGGGTCGTGCCGCCGATGTCCGGGGTGCCGCCGACATAATCATCGAGCTTGATTCCCAGTGCGGCGAGCCGCTTGGCGATGGCCACATAGACGTCATTGCTGCGGTACTTGGGCGGGCCGCTCATCGCGTCTTTCCACTTCCCCCAGCTTTGCGGCGCCACATAGACGCGGCAGAGCCCCGCGCGGTTCTTCGAAATATCAAGGTGCAGGTACCGGTACACGCCTTTCTGACTGTAGCCGAAGCTCTCGATGTTCGCGTCGCGCCACGGGTCCGGGCCGGGCAGGCTGACATTGTTCCGGCCGAACCGCCGATTGTTTTCGGCCATGGTCAGCAGCCGCTCGTACTGCTCGCATTGAAACTCGATACCCGGCAAATCTCGGCAAAATGTGAGGATGCGCCACCGCATGCCGTCGAGCGGCAGGCCTGCGGCGCTCATCTGCAGCCTGATCTTGTTGCCCTGCTCGGGCGGGACCTCTTTGACCCAACCCATGCCGTGCCTCCCCGCCGCGGATCCCCGATTTCATTGCGGCAATGACAGCGATCTCCGGCGTAGGTCGCCGGACCCGATGCCGGAGTTCAACTTAGCGACGGAAAATCTGTCGCCGTCAATGCGGAAAGAACCGACCTGTTCGACTCGGCCACTGGCGGCGGCTTCGGTGTTGTGCCGCTCTGATAGCCGAGGACTATGCCGTCGTGCGCGTGCAACAATTCGGTTACAATTTTGTCCGATATCATCCGAGGATAGTGGATGACGCCAGTGCCACGAGGGGAGCTGTCATCCGCAAATCACCACGGAGGTCGAGGCGGCGTCGGATCACGCCGCCATCTGGGCGGAGCTCAATATCTGACGGCTCACTCCCACTGCAAGGCGGCGTTGCGCGTCAGCCGCGTATTCACGGACGAGAAAGGTTCGGCACTCGTCGATTTGGCGAAGCGGCCGACACCGCTTCGTCGGCTGGAGATGAGCTTCAGCCAAGGCGCCGAATGGAAGGCGCTCATCAGCAAGTACATCGGGACCATTCCGCTCAGCGGCGACGCATCTTGCGCGGCCGAGCAGAGCATGTCCGGCGGGCCGCCACCGAGAACAGCCGTAAGCAGCGCCATGATGGCAAAGGTCGGCGCGGCCGCGAGGCATAGCCAGTCAGCTGCACCAACAGCCGCCACGTTGCCGCTTCCGGCACCGGCGCGCGCGGTTTCACGCATGGTCGCAATCATCGTGGCGGCTCCGTGACTGGCCTGCGGCATGCTCTTCCATCCGAGCGGGGGCGACAGCAACATGTCAGCCCTTGTCGTACTCGTCATGGCGGCGCCACCAGACGCCTGTCTCGTTGCGCCCCTTGGGGGTGCGGTCGAGCCACTGGTACATGCCCCAGAGGCCGTCCAGTCCGCGCGCATAGGTGGAATAGGTGTGGTAGACGACGCCGTCCTCGAGCGTGAACGCGCTCAGGCCCGGCCTGTCGCGCGAGTAGGTGGCCGCGTCGGTTCCAGTCGTGGCCGCGAAGTCTGCGACCGGCCCCGCGACCGGCGTCGCGTCCATCGCGTGGCCGCCGCGCTCGTAGTTGTATTCGATGAGCCCCTTGCGCTGTTGCTCCTCGGTGAATGAGACGTTGAAGTCGAAGTTGAAGTCGCCGCCGAGCGAGGACGCCCAGGGAAACGTCCATCCCATCCGCCGCTTGTACGCCTGCAGCTTCGCGAGCGGCGCCCGCGACACCGCCCAAAGCATGACGTCATGATTGGCCAGGTGCACTACGATCCCGTTGAAGCCGTCCGCGATCGCCGAGCAGGATGGACACCCCGCCTTGTAGTCGGGCCCGAACATGAAGTGGTAGACGAGGAGCTGCGAGCGCCCGCGGAAGAAGTCTTCAAGCGAGGCGCTCCCCTCGTCGGTGTCGAAGCGGTACGCCTTCTCGACGCGGACCCACGGCAGTTCCTGACGTTGCCGCGCCAGCTCGTCGCTGCGCCGCGTGAGCTCCTTCTCCGCCTCGAGCAGCTTAAGGCGCGCCGCAAGCCACTCGCTGCGTGTTCCGGTTATGTGCGTCGTCATCGCTCTTCTCTCCTGGGTTCGGGTGTCCTTCATCGTTCGTACCAGTGTCGATACGACGTGCTGGTTGGTGGTCGTGAGATAGGTTAGGACCGGGCGTCGGTGGGAGTGACAAGTGTGGCGGGATTCAGATGGACTCGCTGATCACGGCGGCGGCGCGTGCGCTCGCGGCGGGTGATCCCCTCGGCGCACTGAACCGGATCGCCTTGCGCGACGACGCCCCTGCGCTCGCGCTGCGCGGCATCGCCATGGCGCAGCTCGGCGATCTCGTTCGCGCGAAGGCCCTCGTGCGCAGTGCGGCGCGCGCCTTCGGCCCGAAAGAGGCCGTGGCGCGCGCGAGGTGCGTCGTCGCCGAGGCCGAGATCGCGCTCGTCTCGCGCGACCTGGGGTGGCCTGCGAAGGCGCTCGACGCCGCGCGGGCGACGCTCGAAGCGCACGGCGACCGGGTGAACGCCGCGCATGCGCGGTATCTCGAGGTCCGGCGCCTCGTCCTAATCGGGCGCCTCGACGAGGCCGAGCGTACGCTCGCCGAGCTCGACTCCGCGCCCTTCCCGCCGGCGCTGAGGGCTGCCCACGAGCTGGTCGTTGCCGGGATCGCAATGCGACGCCTGCGGACGAAGACGGCGCGCGCTGCGCTCAATCGGGCCGAGCGGGCCGCGCGCCGCGCCGGTATCCCGGCGCTGACGGCGGAGGTCGAAAGCGCAGCCCTCGTCATGAACACGCCGGCGGCCCGCCTGATGGCGCGTGGCGAGGAGCGACCCCTCCTGCTCGAGGAGGTTGAAGCGTTATTGGTGTCGCGGGCGCTTGTGGTGGACGCGTGCCGTCACGTCGTGCGTGAGGCCCGCGCGGTGGTCTCGCTCGCACGGCGTCCGGTGTTGTTCGCGCTCGCCCGCGCGCTGGGCGAAGCGTGGCCCGCAGACGTGCCGAGGGGCACGTTGGTCGCGCGGGCATTCCGAGCAAAACACGCCGATGAATCGCATCGCGCGCGGTTGCGAGTCGAAGTCGGGCGGCTTCGCACAGTGCTGCGGACGCTGGCCGGCGTGAGCGCGACGAAGCGAGGCTTTGCGCTGGTGCCGCGCCGCGCCCGCGAGGTCGTCGTGCTGGCGCGGCCCGTCGAAGAGAAGCACGCGGCGGTGCTCGCCTTCCTGGCCGACGGTGAGTCGTGGTCGAGCTCGGCCCTCGCGCTGGCGCTGGGAGCGAGCCAGCGCACCGTGCAACGGGCACTCGATTCGCTTGCGGCAGCAGGCAAGGTGCAGTCGTTCGGTCGCGGGCGAGCGCGTCGTTGGATGACCCCGCCCGTTCCGGGATTCGCGACGACCTTGTTGCTCCCGGCGCCACTGCCGGGTGACTAGGATGGAGGCATGAAACGATCAGCGGCAGAAATCATCCGTGAGTATGGCGCCTTTCCGGATGTCGAGGGCGTGCATGGGGTCACGTATGACGGTCAGCACGTCTGGTTTGCGTCCGGAGACAAGCTGAACGCCCTCAATCCGGCAAGCGGCGAGGTGCTGCGCTCGATCGATGTCGCCGCGCATGCCGGAACGGCGTTCGACGGCCGCCACCTCTATCAGATCGCCGAGGACCGCATTCAGAAGATCGATCCACAGACCGGCCGTGTGCTTGCCACGATCCCGGCCCCCGGCGGCGGCGGTGACTCGGGGCTCGCGTGGGCCGAAGGGGCGCTGTGGGTAGGGCAGTATCGGGAGCGGAAAATCCACCAAGTCGATCCGCAAACAGGGGCGATTCTTCGCACCATCGACTCGAACCGCTTCGTCACCGGGGTCACCTGGGTCGACGGTGAGCTCTGGCACGCCACCTGGGAAGGTGACGCGAGCGAGTTGCGGCGAGTCGATCCCCGAACCGGAGAGGTCCTGGAGACACTCGAGATGCCGGCCGGCGTGGGCGTCTCCGGGCTCGAATCCGATGGCGGCGATCAGTTCTTCTGCGGAGGCGGAAGCAGCGG
>JBJMSU010000068.1:0-18687 GCA_045801465.1 Xanthobacteraceae bacterium
GTCGCCGGCCTTGAACGCGAGGCTCGCCGCGCGCGTGAAGTCATCGAGTAAGCCCACGCCGCCGATGGTCGGCGTCGGCAGGATCGCACGCCCGTTGGTCTCGTTGTAAAGCGACACGTTGCCGGACACCACCGGGAAATCCAGGGCGCCGCAGGCTTCCGCGATACCGCGGGTACAGCCGACGAACTGGCCCATGATCTCGGGCCGCTCCGGATTGCCGAAATTGAGGTTGTCGGTGAGCGCCAACGGCTTTGCTCCGACGGAGGTGAGATTGCGCCAGGCTTCCGCCACCGCCTGCTTGCCGCCTTCGAACGGATCGGCCTCGCAATAGCGCGGCGTGACGTCGGCGGTGAGCGCCAGCGCCTTGGGCCCGTCGTTGACGCGCACCACCGCGGCGTCGCCGCCCGGCCGCTGCACCGTGTTGCCGAGAATGATGTGGTCGTATTGCTCCCACACCCAGCGCTTGGAGCAGAGGTCGGGCGTGCCGATCAGCTCTTCGAGCGCGTCTGCTATCGGCAGCGGCGGCGTGACGTTGCGGATCGCCGGCTGTTTCGGCGTCTCGACAAACGGCCGGCAATAGACCGGGGCCTCGTCCCCGAGCTCCTTGATCGGCAGATCGGCCATGACGTCGCCGCCGTGGCGCACGAGGAAACGCTTGCTCGGTGTCGTCTCGCCGACCACCGCGAAGTCGAGCCCCCATTTGCGGAAGATCGCTTCGGCCTCCTTCTCCTTTTCCGGCTTGAGCACCATGAGCATCCGCTCCTGGCTTTCCGAGAGCATCATCTCGTAGGCGCTCATGCCGGTTTCCCGGCAGGGCACCTGGTCGAGATCGAGGGTGACGCCGAGGTCGCCCTTGGCGCCCATCTCGACCGCCGAGCAGGTGAGCCCCGCCGCGCCCATGTCCTGGATCGCGATCACGCAGCCTTTGGCCATGATTTCGAGGCAGGCTTCGAGCAGGAGCTTTTCGGCGAACGGGTCGCCCACCTGGACGGTTGGACGCTTTTCCGCCGAGTCCTCGCCGAACTCGGCCGACGCCATGCTGGCGCCGTGAATGCCGTCGCGGCCGGTCTTGGAGCCGAGATAGACGACCGGCATGCCGACGCCGCTCGCCGCCGCGTAAAAGATCTTGCCGGTCTCGGCGATCCCGAGGGCAAACGCATTGACCAGGCAATTGCCGTCATAGCGAGTGTGGAAGCGCATCTGGCCGCCGACCGTCGGCACGCCGAACGAATTGCCGTAGCCGCCGATGCCGGCCACTACGCCGGCGACGAGATGGCGCGTCTTCGGGTGTCGGGGATCGCCGAAGCTCAATGCGTTGAGGCAGGCGATCGGCCGCGCCCCCATGGTAAAGACGTCGCGCAGAATCCCGCCGACGCCCGTCGCGGCGCCCTGATAGGGCTCGATATAGCTCGGGTGGTTATGGCTCTCCATCTTGAACACCGCCGCCAGCCCGTCGCCGATATCGATGACGCCGGCATTCTCGCCCGGACCCTGGATCACCCACGGCGCTTTCGTCGGCAGTGTGCGCAAATACATCTTGGAGGATTTGTATGAGCAGTGTTCGTTCCACATGGCGGAAAAGATGCCGAGCTCGGTCAACGTCGGCTCGCGGCCGATCAGCTCCAGAACGCGCTGGTATTCCTCGGGCGTGAGGCCGTGCTGGGCGACCAGTTCCGGGGTGATGCGGGGTTCGTTGGGGATCATCGGACTAGGGCCCCGCTTGCGAAGTTCGTGATACGTCGCAGCACCCTCTGACACGAACTTCGGAAGCAAAGGGGCACTAGCACCCTACTGATTCTAGTGCCGCTTTCGATTTGAATTATTCTAGTCCCGCTTTCGATTTGAAGTTCCTGAACAAACTTGCGGCAACCGCTTCAGGAACTTCAAATCGGCGGCACTGGGCGGGTGCTGTCCGCCCCTCTTTAGGGAGTAGACGGCGGAGCGAAAAGGCCCTCGTTCAAGTCACGCAGAAGCGGGCTACGCTGCCTTCGCGAGGTGATCCAGCAGCCCGGCGAACAGGCCGCGCCCGTCGGTGCATCCCATTGCGGGTTCGACGTGGTTCTCCGGGTGCGGCATCATGCCGAGCACATTGCCGCTGTCGTTGAGGATGCCGCCGATGGCATTGATCGAGCCGTTGTGGTTCCAGTCGAGGTCGATATTGCCTTGCGGGTCGCTGTAGCGGAACAGCACCCTGCCCTCGCCTTCGAGCCGGGCGATCGTCGCGTCGTCGGCAATGTAGTTGCCTTCGCCGTGCGCCACCGGCACGCGGATCACCTGGCCGGCATTGTAGCCGCGCGTGAACGGCGTGTCGGAGCGCTCGACGCGCAGATGCACGTCGTGGCAGAGGAACTTGAGCTGCGAGTTGCGCATGAGCACGCCGGGCAGAAGTCCCGCCTCGCACAGGATCTGAAAGCCGTTGCACACGCCGAGCACGAGACCGCCTGCGGCCGCGAAGGCGCGCACCGCGTCCATGACCGGCGCGCGCGCCGCGATGGCGCCGCAGCGCAGGTAATCGCCATAGGAGAAGCCGCCGGGCACGACCACGAGGTCAGTGCCGCGCGGGAGCTCCGCATCAGCATGCCACACCATGACGGGTTCGCGCCCGGACACGAGCTTCAGCGTGCGCGCCATGTCGCGCTCGCGATTGATGCCGGGAAAGACGAGGACGGCAGCCTTCATTACAGTCCGAGCGTGATTTCGACCCAGCGCAACATCGGTTGCGTGTTGAGAAACTCGACGGCGATCGGTTCGGCTGCTGCCGGCAGCTCGCTCTTTGCCATCACGGTCGCGACCACCACGTCGCACCGGTCGTTGAAGGCGATCGCCAGGGCGGAGCGCCGCCCTTCAACCGAATAGGCGCGGCTGCGCCCCTTCATCCAGCCGATCGTGATCGGCCGCCCATCGCCGAGCGGGGCGAAGCGCTGGCCGATGAGATCGACGTCGCCGACACGGTCGAGTTCGGCGTCGTCCGATACCCCAGTGGTGCAGTTGCAGAAGCCGATCTTGGGTCGGACATAGACGTTGAGCTCGGCGCCGCAATCGGCCGCCGCGCATTGGAACGCGCGCCCGGTGCCCCACTGGTCGACCAGGAACGGCCATTTCACCTCGCGCCAGACCGGATTGGTTGAAGGTCGAGATGCGACGCCCGGCTCTTTGCCGCCATTGGGGGCAGACGCGGCCACGCTCGCCACGGCGGCGACGACGAGCGCCAGCATCGGGCCCTTCAGCGGCATCGCCTGCTCTTCGGTTCGTCTACCGTGGCGGTGGTCACGGGGTTATGTTCAGTGTGTCTATTGCACGATTTCGATATGATAATTCTCGATGACCGTGTTTGCCAGGAGCTTCTCGGCCGATTCCTCGAGCAGGGCTTCGGCGCGCGCGCGATCCATGCCGTCGAGCTCGATGTCGAAAATTTTCCCCTGGCGCACGCCGGACACGCCGTCGATGCCGAGCGATCGGAGCGCGCCCTCGATCGCCTTGCCTTGCGGGTCGAGAATGCCGGATTTCAGGGTAACGGTGACGCGCGCTTTCATCCGCTTGCTTCAGCTTCCCGGCGGGCGCGTCACCCTTTCACCAGGATCGGGCCGGTGCCGCGCGGCGGCTCGTTCTCGCCCATGATGCCGAGGCGTTTGGCGACTTCCGTATAGGCTTCGAGCAGCCCGCCGAGGTCGCGGCGGAAGCGGTCCTTGTCGAGCTTCTCGTTCGACTTGATGTCCCACAACCGGCAGGAGTCGGGCGAGATCTCGTCCGCCACCACGATGCGCATCATGTCGTTTTCCCACAGGCGGCCGCATTCCATCTTGAAGTCGACGAGGCGAATGCCGACGCCGAGAAACAAGCCGCTCAAGAAATCATTGACGCGGATCGCAAGCGCCATGATGTCGTCGATCTCCTGCGGGGTCGCCCAGCCGAACGCGGTGACGTGCTCCTCCGACACCATCGGATCGCCAAGCGCGTCGTTCTTGTAGTAGAACTCGATGATGGAGCGCGGCAGCTGCGTGCCTTCCTCGATGCCGAGGCGCTGGCTGAGCGAGCCCGCGGCGACATTGCGCACCACCACCTCGAGCGGAATGATTTCCACTTCGCGGATCAGCTGCTCGCGCATGTTGAGCCGGCGGATGAAGTGGGTCGGCACGCCGATGTCGTTGAGATGCTGGAACACGTATTCGGAGATGCGGTTGTTGAGGACGCCCTTGCCTTCGATCACCTGATGTTTCTTCGCATTGAAGGCGGTCGCGTCGTCCTTGAAGTGCTGAATCAGCGTACCGGGCTCCGGGCCTTCGTAGAGGACCTTCGCCTTGCCCTCATAGATGCGGCGGCGGCGGCTCATCGGAATGTACCGTGGCTTGAGGAAATCCATAATTGCCGTTGCTTTCGTTATCGGCGCGGCGGCGCTGGCGGGCTTTGCGACTCAGAACGGAACTGACCTGCCCGTCACTTAAGCCAACCTAGCCGATCGTCAAGGCGAGCACAATCGCGACACCTCAAGCTCCATGCGGCGCTGTGGATCACGGCAATGCCGTTGATTTGGCCGTTTTCGCGCGATATGCAAAAGGGGAAAGAGCGCGGACTAATTCTCGCGACGTTCGGCGACAACAGCAACGAGGTGCAAATGAGCGAGTTCGACAAGCGCGAGGAAGGTTTCGAGAAGAAGTTCGCGCACGACGAGGAACTCAGGTTCAAGGCGATGGCTCGGCGCAACAGGCTGCTCGGCCTGTGGGCCGCCGAGAAGCTCGGCCTTTCCGGCCCCGAAGCCGCCGCCTACGCCAAAGACGTCGTGATGGCGGATTTTGAAGAGCCTGGCGTCAACGACGTTTTCCGCAAAATCCGCAAGGATTTCGACGCCAAGGGCGTGACAGAATCCGATCACCAGATCCGCCGCACCATGGATCAACTGCTGGACCAGGCGATCGCGCAGGTCAAGGCCGGAACCTGACGGAACGCGATCATGGCCGACGATCGCTTCTCGCTTGCCCGGCGATTGCGCGCCGGCGAGATCGTCCACACCGGCTGGTGCGGGTTAGGCGTTCCGATCGTCGCCGAATTGATCGCGCGGGCGGGTTTTCCCGCCGTCACCCTCGATCAGCAGCACGGCCTCTACACGATGGATACCAGCGCTGCCGGCATCGCCGCCGTGCACATGGCCGGCGCCGCGCCCGTCGTGCGCGTTCCGCTCGGCGATTTTGCCGTGGCGAGCCGGGTTCTCGATTTCGGCGCCCAGGGCGTCATCGCGCCCATGATCAACAACGCCGAGGATGCGCGCCTGTTCGTCGCCGCCGCCAAGTTCCCGCCGCTGGGCGAGCGCAGCTCGGGTCCGCTGCGGGCGCTGATGCTCACCGGCATGGAGATCACGGACTACGTCGCCCAGGCGAACGACGCGACAGTCACCTTCGCGATGATCGAGACGCGCGAAGCGTTGCGCAATCTCGATGCGATCCTCGCCACGCCGGGCATCGACGCGGTGTTCATCGGTCCCTCCGACCTGTCGCTCGCGCTCAGCGACGGCAAGACGCTCGATCCGCATTCACGCGAGGTGGACGCCGCCGTGAACGACATCGGCGCGGCGGCAAAGAACGCCGGCAAGATCGCCGGCGCCTATACGGCCAATGCACCGCGGGCGAACGAGCTTGCCGCGCGCGGCTTCCGCTTCCTGGCGGTGGCGAGCGATACGGCCTTCGTGCGCGCCGGCACCGACGCCGCCTGGAAGGCGCTGAAGCGCTAGTTTGGCGAAATGGCGATTGGCGAATGGGCCAGCAGGGGGCGAGTCTTCGCTACTCGCCATTCGCTACTCGCCAATCGCGGACTTCAGGCGCGCCAGCACCGCCGCCACGTCCGCTTCGATGTCGACGGTGCGTACCTCGATCACGCGGTAATCGCGTTCGGCCAGCCAGGCGCGCTTCTGCTCGCGTTCGCGTGCGGCGCTTTCGGTCTCCTCGGCCGGCACGATGTCGACGACGACACGCAGCGGGAATGAGACGAGGTCGGCAATATGGGCGCCGATCGGCGTCTGCCGCTTGAAGTCCAGTCCGGCGAAGCGCCGGTCCTTGGTGAGTGCCTCCCACAAGCTGCGCTCGGCATCGGTGGGGTTGCGGCGCAGGAGCCGCGCCAGCCCGCGCACGGGCCCGCGCTCCGACGGCACGCGCCCGGCGCCGTGCTCGGCGAGGAGCTTACGCAGCATCGCCGCCTCTTCGCCGTCGAGAACGCCACCTTTGGCCGGTCCCTTGCGGCCTTGGGCGATGGCCAGGATCGCGCCGTGCAGCGTTTGGATGTCCTGCCGGGTCGGTTCCATGCGGTGAAAGATGTTGCGCAGATTGATCAGCATGGTTTCGCGCTTTTCCGGCGGACGCAGGAACTCGACGGCATCGAGCTCGCGCTCGAGCATGGCGAAGAACGCGGCGAGCTGCGCGCGCTGAGCCGGTTCCGATTTTTCCGGCATCGCAAAGGGAAGCGCGCCGCCGGAGGCGAGCTTGAACCATTCGTAGGCGATCACCAGCACCGCCTGCGCCAGATTGAGCGAAGCAAAGGCCGGATTGACCGGCAGCGTGACGATGCGGTCGGCGAGCGCGACTTCGGTGTTCTCCAGGCCGTAGCGCTCGCGCCCGAACATGACGCCGACGGTTTCGCCTGCCGCGATGCGCGGCGCGATCACCCGCGCCGCCTCCTCGGGACCGATCACCGGCTTCGCCTGGTCATGGGCGCGCGCCGTCGTGGCGATCAGGTAGGTGCAGTCGGCCACCGCCGCCTCGACGCTGTCGAACAGCCTGGCGGCATCGAGGATGCGGTCGGCGCCCGATGCCGCCACCCAGGCGCGCGGATTGGGCCAGCCGTCACGCGGCGCAACCAGCCGCAGCTCGGACAGACCGAAATTGGCCATGGCACGCGCCGCCGCACCGATGTTGTCGCCCAGCTGCGGCTCGACCAGAATGACGGTCGGCCCAGGCTTGACGATCCATGCCTTGGTCTTGTCGGTTCCGGCGCCGGACATTGACTCCCTCGGGCATCGGGCCATGCGGCCACAAATCCAACGGTTTCAAGCCTAATAGCGCATGTTCGGTCGAGAAACCTGCCTCGCGCCTGATCCAGGTGGTGAGGCGGTCGTGCTATGAACAGGCACTTCTCTCTGGAGCACGTCCTGCGTCTACTGCATCGCGACACGCCGTCCGCACCGCGGCGGTGTCGGCAAGATGCTGCTTTTCATCGTCGCGGCCGCGATGCTATAGCGCCCGCCGGAGCGGGAATCGGCGCGAGCGCACGCCGTATCCGTTCCGGACTTTCCCTCCACCACCATCGAGCGCGCGTAAGGCTCCGTAATGGCCAAGATCAAAGTGACCAATCCGGTCGTCGAGCTCGACGGCGACGAGATGACCCGGATCATCTGGCACTACATCAAGGAGAAGCTGATTCATCCCTATCTCGACATCGAGCTCCTCTACTACGATCTAGGCATTGAGAAGCGCGACGAGACCGACGACCAGGTCACCGTCGATGCGGCGGAAGCGATCAAGCGGCACGGCGTCGGCGTGAAATGCGCCACCATCACGCCGGACGAAGCGCGGGTGAAGGAGTTCGGCCTTAAGAATATGTGGCGCTCGCCCAACGGCACGATCCGCAACATCATCGGCGGCGTCATCTTCCGCGAGCCGATCATCTGCCGCAACGTGCCGCGGCTGGTGCCCGGCTGGACCCAGCCGATCATCATCGGCCGCCACGCCTACGCGGACCAGTATCGCGCGACCGACATCAAGGTGCCGTCGAAGGGCAAGCTCATGCTCACGTTCGTCGGCGACGACGGCAAGAAGCTCGAGCAGGAGGTGTTCGACTTTCCGGGCGGCGGCGTCGCCATGGCGATGTACAATCTCGACGACTCCATCCGTGACTTTGCCCGCGCCTCGATGAATTATGCGCTGGCGCGCGGCTACCCGCTCTACCTCTCGACCAAGAACACGATCCTCAAGGTCTACGACGGCCGCTTCAAGGACATCTTCCAGGAAACGTACGACAAGGAGTTCAAGGCCGAGTTCGACAAGAAGAAGCTGACCTACGAGCACCGCCTGATCGACGATATGGTGGCGGCGGCGCTCAAATGGTCGGGCGGCTATGTGTGGGCGTGCAAGAATTACGACGGCGACGTGCAGTCGGACACGGTGGCGCAAGGCTTCGGCTCGCTCGGCCTGATGACGTCGGTGCTGATGACGCCGGACGGCAGGACGGTCGAGGCCGAGGCCGCCCACGGCACCGTGACGCGGCACTACCGCCAGCATCAAAAGGGGCAGGAGACGTCGACCAATTCGGTCGCCTCGATCTTCGCCTGGACGCGTGGCCTGGCGCATCGCGCCAAGCTCGATAACAATGCCGCGCTCGGTGAGTTCGCCCTCACGCTGGAGAAGGTCACGGTCGGCACCGTGGAGGCCGGCTACATGACCAAGGACCTCGCGCTCCTGGTCGGCCCCGAGCAGAAGTGGCTCTCCACCACGGGCTTCCTCGAGAAGATCGACGAGAACCTCAAGAAGGCGATGGGCTGAACACTAACGTCCTTTGTCCTGACTCACCGCTTCGTCACGCCCGGCCTTGTTGTTTGGCCCTGGCACCCACGGCTTGACGTGCCTACCTTGTCGTGCGGCTGATGCGGCTGCCACACAACCAACCGGGATCCCGTTGGCGGCGCAATCTTTGCGAAGGGGCAGCGCGCGCTGAACGACTACTGGTAAGCTCACCCGGCGCCGATGGCAGTGGCGATGGCGTCGAGGGCGGCGGCCGCCTTGGAGCCGTCGGGGCCGCCGGCCTGGGCCATGTCGGGACGCCCGCCGCCACCTTTGCCGCCCAACGCTTCCGCGCCCTTGCGCACCAGATCGACCGCGCTGAAGCGGGCGACGAGGTCGGCCGTGACGCCGACCACGAGGCCGGCTTTGCCTTCCTCGGTCACGCCGACGATGGCGACCACGCCCGAGCCGACCTGCCTCTTGCCTTCGTCGGCGAGGCTCTTGAGGTCCTTGATCTCGATGCCTTGCACCGAGCGCGCGATCAAATTGACGTCGCCGACTTTGCGCATGCCGTCGCCCTCGCGCGCGGCGCCGCCGCCCATCGCCAGCTTCTTGCGCGCTTCGGCAACGTCGCGCTCGAGGCGCTTTTTCTCCTCGAGCAGCGCAACCACGCGCTGCGGCATGTCTTCGAGCGGCGCCCTGAACTCGGCCGCGGTCGCCTTCGCCAGCTGAACGATGTTGTTCAAGTGCTTGCGCGCCGCCGTGCCAGTCAAGGCCTCGATGCGCCGCACGCCGGCCGCTACCGCGCCCTCGCCCACCACGGAGATCAGGCCGATATCGCCGGTGCGCGCGACGTGGGTGCCGCCGCACAGCTCCACCGACCAGCCCATGGCGTTGCCACCCTCGCCCATGGCGACCACGCGCACCTCGTCGCCGTATTTTTCCCCGAACAGCGCACGCGCCCCCGAGGCTTTGGCTTCGTCGACCGCCATCAGCCGGGTGGTCACGGGCGAATTCTGCAGCACGACGTCGTTGGCGAGGTCCTCGACGCGCGCGAGCTCCGCCGCGTTGATCGGCTTGGGATGCAGGAAGTCGAAGCGCAGGCGGTCGGGCGCAACGAGTGAGCCCTGCTGCGCCACATGATCGCCGAGCACCTGGCGCAAAGCCTCGTGCAGGAGATGCGTGGCCGAGTGGTGGCGGCGAATCTCGGTGCGTCGCCGGTGATCGACCTCGAGCGCAAGCGCCGCGCCCACCTGCAACGTCCCCTCCTCCACGATGCCGAGATGGACGAAGATGTCGCCGGCCTTCTTCTGCGTATCGGTGACGCGGAAGCGCACGCCGTCGGCGGCGATCACGCCGCTGTCGCCGACCTGGCCGCCGGACTCGGCATAGAACGGGGTCTGATTGACCACGACGGCGCCGCTCTCGCCGCGCTTGAGCGCGCCGATCTCCTTGCCGTCGCGGACGAGCGCCGTCACCACACCTTCCGCGCTCTCGGTCTCGTAACCGAGGAATTCGGTGGCGCCGACCTTCTCGCGCACGGCAAACCACAAGGCATCGGTCGCCGCCTCGCCCGAGCCGGCCCAGGACTTGCGCGCCTTCTCCTTCTGGCGCTCCATCGCGGCGTTGAAGCCGTCGAGGTCGACGCCGATGCCGCGCGGGCGGAGCGCGTCCTGGGTGAGATCGAGCGGAAATCCGTAGGTGTCGTAGAGCGTGAAGGCGACGTCACCTTTGAGCTTGTCGCCGCGCTTCAACGCGGCGCTTTCGCCGTCGAGCATGGCGAGGCCGCGCTCGAGCGTCTTGCGGAAGCGGGTCTCCTCGAGCTTGAGGGTTTCGGTGATCAGCGGCTCGGCGCGCAGCAGCTCCGGATAGGCCTGGCCCATCTCGCGCGTCAGCGCGTGCACGAGCCGCCACATCAGCGGCTCCCGGGCGCCCAGGAGCTCGGCGTGGCGCATGGCGCGCCGCATGATGCGGCGGAGCACGTAGCCGCGGCCCTCGTTCGACGGCAGCACGCCGTCGGCCATCAGGAACGCGGCCGCGCGCAGGTGATCGGCGATGACGCGGTGCGAGGCTTTCTGCGCTCCGTCGGGATCGACGCCGGTGAGGTCGGCGACCTGCTTGATGATCGCGCGGAACAGGTCGATGTCGTAGTTGTTGGTGACCCCCTGCAGGATCGCCGTGATGCGCTCGAGCCCCATCCCGGTATCGATGGAAGGCCGGGGCAGATCGATGCGGGTCGTCTCGTCCACCTGCTCGAACTGCATGAAGACGAGATTCCAGAATTCGAGAAACCTGTCCCCGTCCTCGTCGGGCGATCCGGGCGGACCGCCGGCGACGCTTTCACCCTGGTCGTAGAAGATCTCCGAGCAATAGCCGCACGGGCCGAGCGCCCCCATGGCCCATAAATTGTCGGCATGGCCGACGATGCGCGCGTCGGGCAGCCCGGCGATCTTCTTCCACAGCTCGCGCGCGGTCTCGTCCGACGGGTGCACCGTCACCCACAGCCGGTCCTTGGACAGATCGAAGTCCTTTGTCACCAATTGCCAGGCAAGCTCGATGGCGCGGTCCTTGAAATAGTCGCCGAACGAGAAATTGCCGAGCATCTCGAAGAAGGTGTGGTGGCGCGCCGTGTAGCCGACATTGTCGAGATCGTTGTGCTTGCCGCCGGCGCGCACGCATTTCTGCGCCGTGACGGCGCGCCGGTACGGCCGCTTCTCCAGCCCGGTGAAGACGTTCTTGAACTGCACCATGCCGGCATTGGTGAACATCAAGGTCGGATCGTTGCGCGGCACGAGCGGCGACGACGCCACGACCTCATGCTCGTTGCCGGCGAAGTAATCGAGAAATGTCGACCTGATCTCGTTGACGCTGCTCATCCGATCCTTATCGGTCGAATTCTAAGGCGAATCCGAATGAAAACCACCGCGATGTCCGCTTTTATCTAGGCCCTTCAAGGCTGTCCAGAAAGGGCCTGCGCTGCGCCGTAGCCCCGATGAGCGCGAGCGCGATATCCGGGATCGGCCGTTCCGCAGTTCGCTGACGCTCATGCGGGGGCTACGCATCGGCCCCGTGGCCGGTGCCTCCCTCATCGGCTACAAGCAGGCGACCGGAGAGCATTTGCATGGACCAAGCGGTACGGACCGGCGTTGTCTCGCGCCTCGAGGAGCGGCTGCGGTCGGGGCGCTTCGCGTTGACTGCCGAGATCGTGCCGCCGGTCTCCTGCGATCCTGCCGACCTCATCAAAAAGGCCCAGCCACTCAAGGACCTCGCTGATGCCGTGAACGTAACGGATGGGGCCGGCGCCCACGTTCACCTGAGCGCCGTGACGGCGGCGGCGCTGCTGCTTCAGGCCGGGATCGAGCCGATCCTGCAGCTCACCTGCCGCGACCGCAATCGCATCGCGTTGCAGAGCGAGCTCATCGCCGCCGCGGCGAGCGGCGTGCGCAACCTCCTCCTGCTCACGGGCGACAAGCCGGGCGCCGGCGATCAGCCGGACGCCAAGGCCGTGTTCGATCTCGACAGCGTAGGCCTGATGGAAACGGCGCGGACCTTGCGCGATCGCGGCGAATTGCCGTCGGGCCGGAAGGTCGCCGGGTCCGCTGAATTCTTCATCGGGGCCGCAGACCTGCCGGTGGATCCGCCGCCCGGCTGGCGTCCGGATGCGCTGGCCGGCAAGGTTCGCGCCGGCGCGCGGTTCGTGCAGACCCAGTTCTGCATGGATGCCGGCGTCGTGCGCCGCTATGCTGCGCGCCTTGCCGAAGCGGGTCTCGACGCGTTCCTGCTGATCGGGATTTCGCCGTTGCGCTCGGCGCGCTCGGCTGCATGGATGCGCAAGCATCTTTTCGGCACCATCATTCCTGACGCGGTCGTCGCCCGCCTGGAACAGGCCGCCGACCCGCGCGCCGAGGGGCGCCGGATTTGCGTCGAGCTTACGCGCGAGCTCGCCGCCATCCCGGGCGTCGCCGGCGCGCACATCATGGCGCCCGGCAACGATGAAGCCGTCCCCGAGGTGATCGCGGCCGCGCGCGCGGAGATGGGACGCGCGGGGCGGTGAGCGCGAGCCGATTTCTGCTTGCATCGATCTATTGATCCATGTGCAAGCTTACCGATTGTCATCCCGGCCGAGCGCCGTCAGGCGCGAGTGCCGGGACCCAGGTATCCCTGCGTTGCAGTGTAGGACCCGCAGCAGAATGATCGGACCACCGGGTTATCTGGGTCCCGGATCGGCTCGCATGCGCGAGCCGTCCGGGATGACAAATGAGGAATGGCTTCAAAAAAGGCACGCCAACGGTAAAGTTTCGGTATGAGATCAACCGCCCTCCCGCTCGCGCTGCTGCTCGCGTGCGCAACCGCCGCCGGCCAATCCCCTGCTCAAACCCAGTACCCCACTGCCCCGGTCCGCATCCTGGTGCCGTTCGCGGCCGGCGGCCCGACCGATGTGGTGGCGCGCATCCTGGCGGACCTGTTGTCGGCGCACTGGGGCGGCAAGTCGGTGGTCGTGGAAAACCGACCGGGCGCCGGTACCATCGTGGCGACCGCCGCCGTCGCCAAGGCGGCGCCGGACGGCCACACCGTGCTGATCGGGACCAATTCGCTGCTGATCAATCCGGCGATCGACCAGAAGCTTCCCTACGACACCTTCAAGGAGCTCGCCGGGGTCTCCATGATCGCCACCCAGCCGGTCGCGCTCGTCGCCAATAAAGCGTTTCCCGCCAACAACATTCCCGAGCTTGTTGCCGAGGCAAGGAAACCCGCCGACGCGCTCAACTATACCTCGCCGGGGCCGCGCGGCGTCGGCCATCTGGCCGGCGAGATGCTGAAACAGCGCGCCGGCATCGCCATGACGCACGTCAACTATAACGGCAGCGCGCCGGCGCTGACCGACGTGATCGCCGGCCGCGTGCCGATCATGTTCGACGTCTGGCATTCGGCCAAACGCTACGTCGATTCCGGGGAGCTGAAGCTGATCGCCAGCGCCGGCGGCCAGCGCCTGGCTGACGCGCCGCAGGTGCCCACCATCGCGGAGACCTTTTCCGGCTTCGACGTCATCGCCTTCAACGCCATGATCGCGCCCGCCGCAGTGCCGAAGCCGATCCTCGACAAGCTCTCCGCCGACGTGCGCGCGGTCGTCGGCTCGCCTGAGTTCGCCACCAAGACGCGGCATCTCGGCATCTTTCCCAACGGCAACACGCCGGAGGAATTGACCGCCTGGATGCTCAAGGAAACCGCGCGCTGGGCCGAGATCGCCAAGGCGGCGAACATCAAGGCGGAGTGATGCCCCAGTTCCGCGCGATCGATTGCGACGTCCATCCGGCGGTGCCGGATATGGCGGCGCTCACGCCGTATCTTCCCGATCACTGGCGCGACGCGGTCGCGGAACGCGGCATTCCCTCGCTCGAATCCATCAGCTATCCGCCGCATGCCCCGATCACCGCGCGGGCCGACTGGCGCGGCGCCGGCGGCCTTGCGGCCGCGAGCCTGGGCGACATCGAGCGCCACGTGTTCGCGCGCTGGGGCGCCGACGTCGCGATCCTCAACTGCCTCTACGGCGTCCAGCTCGTGTTCAACGAGGACATGGCGGTCGCCTTCGCGCGCGCCGTCAACGACTGGATCGTGAAGGAATGGCTCGACCGCGATCCGCGCCTGCGCGCCTCCATCGTGGTGCCGCTGCAGAACGTCGAGCATGCGGTCGACGAGATCGAGCGCTGCGCGCCCGACCGGCGCTTCGTGCAGATCCTCCTGCTCGCCATGGGCGAGGTTCCGCTCGGCCGCCGCCAGTTCTGGCCCCTGTATGCCGCCGCCGAGCGGCACGGATTGCCGATCGGCATCCACGCCGGCAGCGCCTACCGCCATCCCGTCACCTCGCTCGGCTGGCCGAGCTATTACGCCGAGGACTACGCCGCGCAGACGCAGGGCTTCCAGTCGCAGGTCGCGAGCCTGATCAGCGAGGGCGTGTTCGCCAAGTTTCCCGGCCTCAAGGTGGTGCTGATCGAATCGGGGGTCACCTGGCTGCCCGGCTTCCTGTGGCGCTTCGCCAAGTTCTGGCGGGGCTTGCGCAGCGAGGTGCCGTGGGTCGACCGCTCGCCCGCCGAGATCGTGCGCGATCATTTCCGCCTCACGATCCAGCCGCTCGACGCCCCGCCCGCGCCGGAAGCGGTGGAACGCGCCATCGACCATCTGCGTTCGGACGATATGCTGCTTTATGCCTCGGATTTCCCGCACTGGCAGTTCGACGGCGACGACGTCATGCCACCGGGAATCCCGGCAGCCATGCAGCGCAAGATCCTGGTCGACAACCCGATGGCGACGTACAATCGGCTGAAGACGGCGAATGGCCAGTAGCGATTGGCCAGTAGCGAAAGGCCAGTAGCGAGTAGTAGCAGAGAGCGGAATGGCGAGTAGCGAATAGGGAGCCCGTGGCTGGCTTTCCCTATTCGCCATTCGCCAGTCGCAATTCGCCAAGTTAACGGAGGACCGCCATGAACATCGAGCTGCGGCATCCCTTGAGCGAGACGCGCGGGCGCCTAAAGCCGGCCGTGATCGATTGCGACATTCACCCCAAGGCGAGCCTGGAGGCGCTGCGGCCGTACCTGTCGAACCGCTGGTGGGACTATCTGCAGACCTACGGCCTGCGCTCGCGCCACGGCTTTGCCAAGGGCTATCCCTACCCCAAAGGGGCCCCGCAGGCGGCGCGCCGCGATGCCTGGCCGCCCGGCGGCGGGCTTCCCGGCAGCGATCTCGATTTCATGCGGGCACAGCATCTCGACCCGTACGGCATCGAGTTTGGCGTCATGAACCCGCTCTCGCCCTCGGGCCAGGGCGAACAGAACCCGGAGCTCTCCGCCGCGCTGGCGTCGGCCGTCAACGACTGGCAGATCGACGCCATGAGCGCGCGCGAGCCGCGCCTCAAGGCCTCGATCGTGGTGCCCTACGAGGACGGCGAGGCGGCGCGTGGCGAGATCCACAAGCGCGCCGTCAGCGGCGATTACGTGCAGGTGCTGCTGCTCAGCCGCACCGCCGAGGCGCTGGGCCGCCGCCGCTATTGGCCGATCTACGAGGCCGCGGTCGAGCACGGTCTCCCCGTCGGCATTCACGTGTTCGGCTATGGCGGCTTGGCGATCACCAATACCGGCTGGCCCTCGTTCTATCTCGAAGAGACGACCGAGAACGCGACCTCCTCCCAGGCGCTGGTGACGAGCTTCATCATGGAGGGCGTGTTCGCCCGCTATCCGGGCTTAAAGATCGTGCTGATCGAAACCGGCTTCGCCTGGCTGCCGGCGCTCGGCTGGCGCCTCGACAAGATCTGGAAGCGGCTCAAGGATGAAGTGCCGCACGTGACGCGCGCGCCCTCCGAATTGATCCACGAGCACTTCTGGGTCTCGACCCAGCCGATGGAGGAGACCGAGAACGAGGATCACCTCCTCGAGGTGATGGACTGGATCGGCTGGGATCGCATCCTGTTCGCCAGCGACTACCCGCACTGGGATTTCGACGACCCGTTCGTGGCGCTGCCGCCGAGCCTCGACCAGGACAAGCGGAGCCAAATCTATTCCGGCAACGCGCGCGAATTATATCGTTTCTGACGAGGACTTACTTTCCGTTGACGTAGCGCACCTTTACGTAAACGTCATGTTTGAGATGGCATATCTTTTAGGCTTATATCCACACTAAAATGGTATATATACCTATTTCACCCACAAAAAAGGGTTTTTATCCTTAACACGGCAAATATTCTCACGAAACTTGCCGATGGCGCCCGTATCGATGATCCTGAAAAATCACTGCCAGCCATGTTGCTGCTATACTCGCGCCCATGCCCAAGCACGTCGTCGCCGCCGTCGATGAGATTCCGCCCGGCGGCCGCAAGCGCGTGACGGTCGCCGGCCGCGCCCTCGTGGTGTTCAACCTCGACGGCGAGTTCTTCGCGCTCGGCGACCGCTGCCCGCACCGCGGCGGCCCGTTGAGTTACGGCCGCCTGACCGGTCTCCTCGAGGCGAGCGAGCCCGGCCAATACCGCTACAGCCGGCGCGGCGAGATCATCCGCTGTCCGTGGCATTCCTGGGAGTTCGACATCCGCACGGGCAAATCGTGGTGCGACCCCCGCGTGCGCGCCCGCCAATATCCGGCGCGCGCCGAGCCCGGCGCCCGGCTGGTCGAAGGGCCCTATACGGCCGAGACCTTTCCGGTCACGGTCGAGAAGGATTACGTAGTAGTGGAGACCTAGCCAGCGGTCGTCCCCGCGAAGGCGGGGACCCATGACCACCAAACCCTGCGAAATGACTCTGACGGCGCGCCGCGCCTCACGCAAAGTAGTGATGGGTCTCCGCCTTCGCGGGGATGACGAAAGGTGCGGCACGAATGCAGGATCACATCAGGACGTCGCTCAAATCACGCCATTCGAGATTGCTCTCTTCAATGAGGCGGATCTTCCAATCCCGATTCCATTTCTTCAGTTGTTTTTCCCGCACGATCGCCGACTCGGGATCGTCGAACGTCTCGACATAAACCAACCGGTAGACTCGATACTCCCGTGTGAAAGATGACACCGCGCCTGATCGATGCTGCTCAAGTCGTCGTCGCAGATTATTCGTGACGCCAATGTACAGCGTACCGTGTCGACGGCTCGCGAGGATACAAACGTAGTACGCCATATCTCGCTGCATGCCCGGTGGTCATGGGTCCCCGCCTTCGCGGGGACGACTAAACTCCGTCCTTCCCGCGCAAGCGGGAACCTATGGCTACGGTCCCGCGAATAACTCAGACAGTGTTCATGGGTTCCGCCTTTGCGGCACCACGAAGAAATCACCCCTCCTCCGCCTCGTCCTCGCTCGCCTCGGACCCGGCGAGGATCTGCTCGGCGATGAGGCCGGCGTTCTGGCGGATCGCGGCTTCGATCTTGGCGGAGATGTCGGGATTGGCCTTGAGGAACGTCTTGGCGTTCTCGCGGCCCTGGCCGATGCGCTGGGAGTCGTAGGAGAACCACGCGCCCGACTTCTCCACCACGCCGGCCTTGACGCCGAGGTCGAGGATCTCGCCGGTCTTGGAGATGCCCTCCCCGTACATGATGTCGAACTCGACCTGCTTGAACGGCGGCGCCAGCTTGTTCTTCACCACCTTCACGCGCGTCTGGTTGCCGACCACCTCGTCGCGCTCCTTGATCATGCCGATGCGGCGGATGTCGAGGCGCACGGAGGCGTAGAACTTCAGCGCGTTGCCGCCGGTCGTGGTCTCGGGCGAGCCGTACATGACGCCGATCTTCATGCGGATCTGGTTGATGAAAATGACCATCGTGTGCGAGCGGTTGATCGACGCGGTGAGCTTGCGCAGCGCCTGGCTCATCAGGCGCGCCTGCAGGCCGGGCTGGCTGTCGCCCATCTCGCCTTCGAGCTCGGCGCGCGGCACCAAGGCGGCAACCGAGTCGATCACCAGCACGTCGATCGCGCCGGAGCGCACCAGCGTGTCGGCGATCTCCAGCGCCTGCTCGCCGGCGTCCGGCTGCGAGATCAAAAGATCGTCCACCTGCACCCCGAGCTTGCGCGCATAGATCGGATCGAGCGCGTGCTCGGCGTCGATGAAGGCGCAGATGCCGCCCTTCTTCTGCGCCTCGGCCAGGCAGTGCAGCGCCAGCGTGGTCTTGCCCGACGATTCGGGGCCGTAAATCTCCACCACCCGCCCGCGCGGCAGGCCGCCGACGCCGAGCGCGATATCGAGGCCGAGGGAACCCGACGAGATGGTCTCCACGTCCATGGACTTGTCGTTCTTGCCGAGCCGCATGATCGAGCCCTTGCCGAAGGCCCGCTCGATCTGGGAAAGCGCGGCATCGAGCGCTTTCGTTTTGTCCATGGATGATCCTTCGACGAGACGCAGGGCTGCCTGAACCATTTAATCGCTCCTTATGGCGGGGTTTTGCGGCACCGGCAAACGCGACCACATCGCCGCGCCGCCGCTACCGATTTCGTCGACCAGCCACGGTTGTACACCATTTGTTCTCGGTTCGCAATATGTTCTTTTCGGCCGACGGGTGCTGGCCGGGTTTGACCCTCAGTGGCCGGTTTTTGGAACGAACAGTGGCCGGTTTTCCTGACGCGCGATGAATATGGGTCCGCGTCTCAGTCATTCTGAGTATCCATGTTCTTCACGTTCTTTGGAATGCCAGCCGCAGAGGCGACTTTCCGCCACTCATAGCGAAATTGGTGCCCGAGATACG
>JBJMSU010000214.1:0-14698 GCA_045801465.1 Xanthobacteraceae bacterium
ACACCATCTCTGGCGGTGGTCATGAGTCCCCGCTTTCGCGCATAGGCGGCAAGATAACGAGTGAACGCGATCCCGTGGTTCGAGACGCGTCGCTTCGCGACGCTCCTCACCATGAGGGATGGCTACGATGGGCCTCAAATAGACCTCATCCTGAGGGCGGCCGAAGGCCGCGTCTCGAAGGATAGAGGTCGTTCACTCCGGTGCTGGGCTTATGTTAGCGCCTATGCGCGAAGACGGGGACCCCTGACCACGGAAGTCCTATCGCGAAATCCGTGGTCATTGGTCCCGCTTGCGCGGGAACGACTCAAAGGCGCGGCGGTCGTCAACCTGGCAGACAGGATTTCGGAGATGCAGTTCTCGCGGCGGATATTGAAACTCGTTCTGGGCCTTGTTGCTGCCTGCGCCCCTGGCAACATTGCCGTCGCCGACAAGCTCGACGAGATCATGGCGCGCGGGCGCCTGCTCGTCGGCGTCAGCGAAACGTCGCCGCCGTTCAGCTCACGGCAGGGCGAAAACGGCATCGTCGGCTACGACGTGGATCTGGCGGCGCGCGTGGCCCAACGTCTCGGCATTACGCTGGAGAAAGTTTCCATCCGCAATGCCGAGCGTATCCCGGCGCTGCAGCAGGACCGCGTCGATCTCGCGGCGTCCGGCATGACGCGCGCAGAAAACCGCAAACGCGACATCAGCTTCAGCCTCGCCTACCTGGTCTCGCCGCACAAGGTCTTGATCCGCAACGACGGCGGCGTCACCAGCGTCAAGCAGCTCAGCGGACGCAAGCTGGCGCTGGTGAAATCTGCCAGCGTCGACGCGGAGCTCAAGGCGGCAGTGCCGGCACTGGAGATCGTGTTCTTCGATGATTACGCCGCCTGCTTCACGGCCTTGAAACAGAAGCAGGTGGATGGCTTTCTCGCCGACGAAATACTTCTGCTCTCATTTGCCCACAAGGTCGGGCCGCCTCAGGATTTTACGCTGCTGCCCGACTATACGCTGCCGCGGACGGCCGGATTCGGCATCAAGAAGGACGCGCCGCGCTTCAAGGCCTTCGTTGACGACACCTTGCTCGACCTGGAAGCGTCCGGCGAGGCAGCGAAAATCTTTGACGCCTGGTTTGCGCCCGTACGGCGGCCCTTTCGCATCCAGCCGGATTAATTTCCGCAATGGGGTCAAATCCCGAATCGCCGGAAACGCCGGACTGTGATCATCCGGGCGAGCCTCGGCCGCGCGCGCCGACCCAGCGCACGAGCAGGTAGAACACCGGCGTGAACAAGAGCCCGAACAAGGTCACGCCCAGCATACCGAAGAATACGGCTGTGCCGAGCGCCTGACGCATCTCGGCGCCGGCTCCCGTTGCCAGCACCAGCGGGACCACGCCGAGAATGAAGGCGAAGGAGGTCATCAGGATCGGCCGCAGCCGCGTGCGCGCGGCCTCCACGGCGGCGTCCCACCGGTCCAACCCGCGTTCCTCGGCCTGTCTGGCGAATTCGACGATCAGAATCGCGTTCTTTGCAGCCAACCCGATCAACACGATGAACCCGATCTGGGTGAGGATATTGTTGTCCATGCCGCGCAGCAGCACGCCGCTGATGGCAGCGAGCAGACACATCGGGACAATCAGGATCACGGCGAGCGGCAACAACACGCTCTCGTATTGAGCCGCCAGGAGCAGAAACACGAACACCACGGCAAGGCTGAACGCGACGACTGCGGTATTGCCCGTCGCCTTCTCCTGCAGCGCAATCTCGGTCCATTCGAAACCGAACCCCGAAGGCAGGTTGGCGGCGATCATTCCTTCCATTGCGGCGATCGCCTGGCCGGTGGAGAAGCCCGGCAGGGTTGCGCCCTGCACCTCGGCGGCGGGGAATAGATTATAGCGCGGCACCCGATAGGGACCGGTGATTTCGCGGAAGTTCGCAACCGAGCCGAGCGGAACCATGTCGTTGGAGACCGAGCGAGTCCGCAGGGTCTCGACGTCTCGCAGCGTCAGTCGAAACGGATTGTCGGCCTGTGCGGTGACGCGATAGGTCCGCCCCAGGATGTTGAAGTCGTTGACGTAGGTCGAGCCCATATACGTCGACAAGGTGTCGAAGAAACGGGTGATCGGCACGCCCAGCATCTCGGCCTTGGTGCGGTCGATGTCGGCATAGAACCGCGGCGTGGCCGTGTTGAAGAGCGTGAAGACCTGCACCAGACCAGGTATCTGATTGGCGCGGCCGGTGATGGTGCCGACCGCCTGCTCGAGCGCCCGTGGACCGCGGCCGGCGCGATCCTGGACGTACATCTTGAACCCGCCGCCGGTCCCGATGCCGGGAACGGAGGGAGGCGGAAGCACCAGGACCAAAGCCTCGCGCAGCGCCTGCATCTGCGCGCGCAGATCGTTCAAGATGCTCTCGGTCGCCAGCTTGGCCTTCACCCGCTCCTCGAACGGCTTCAAGGTAATGAAAATGACGCCGTAATTGGGCGCGTCCGTAAACGTTGCCCCATCGAAGCCCGCGAACGTCACTGCATGCGCCACGCCGGGACGCGACAACAACACCTCGGACGCCCTGCGCACGACCCGATCGGTTCGTTCCAGGCTCGCTCCCGGCGGCAAGGAAATCGCGACGATGAAGTAGCCGCGGTCGAGCGGCGGGATGAAGCCCGACGGCGTGCGGGCGAACTGGAAGTAGGTGAGCGCGATCAGCCCGCCATAGACCACCAGCATGAGCGCCGCGACGCGCAGCACCCGCCGCGTAAGGGCGCCGTAACCCAACGACAGTTTCTCGAACAGCTTGTTGAAGCCCGAGAAGAAAGCGTCGAACGGCCGCGCCACCATCCCCCACAGCCCTCGCCTCTCGTCATGACCGTGCGGCCGCAGCAAAAGCGCCGCGAGCGCGGGCGACAACGTCAACGACACGACCGCGGAGATGACCGTCGAGGCCGTGATGGTGAGCGCAAATTGCCGATAGAACGCGCCGGAAATCCCGGTGATGAACACGGCCGGAATGAACACGGCACAGAGCACGACGGCAATGGCCACCAATGCGCCGCCAACCTCGTCCATGGTCTTGTGGGCGGCCTCGCGCGGGCTCAAGCCCTGACGCAAGTAACGCTCGACGTTCTCCACCACGACGATGGCGTCGTCCACGACGATTCCGATGGCGAGAACGAGGCCGAACAGAGTGAGATTGTTCAGCGAAAAGCCGAACGCCGTCATGACGAAGAAGGTGCCGATCAGCGATACCGGGATGGCGACGATCGGGATGATGGCGGCGCGCCATGTCTGCAGGAACAGAATGATGACGATCACGACCAGCAGCGCGGCTTCGAACAAGGTCGTGATCACTTCATCCACCGACTGCTGAATGAACTCGGTGGTGTTGTAGGCGACCCGGTAGGCGAGTCCCGGCGGGAAGCTCTTGGCGAGCTCGTCCATCGTTCCGAGCACGCTTGCCGCTGTTGCCAGCGCGTTCGAGCCCGGGCGCTGGAAGATTCCGATTGCGGTCGCGACCTGGTTATCGAGATAGGCGTTCCGCTTGTAATCCTGAGCGCCGAGCTCGACCCGCGCGATGTCGCGGACGCGCGTCACCCGGCCGTCCGGGTCGGTTGCCACGACGATATCGTTGAACTGGTCCGGGTTCGCCAAGCGGCCGAGTGTCTGAACCGCAATCTCGAATCCGCCGGGCGAGGTTGCGGGCGGCTGATTGATCGCGCCGGCCGCAACCGAGACGTTGGCCGCCCGCAACGCGCTCACGACATCGCTCGCCGTGAGCCCGCGCGCCTGCACCCTGGCGGGGTCGAGCCACACCCGCATGGCGTAGTCGCGCGCGCCGAACACGATCGTGTCGCCCACGCCGTCGATCCGGGTGAGGACGTCCTTGATGTTGATCGTGGCGTAGTTGGAGATGTACTGCTGGTCCAACGTTCCGTCCGGCGAGATCAGGTGAATCACCAGCAGCAGATCGGGTGACCTCTTGCGCACGGTCACTCCGAACCGTTGCACCTCGTCCGGGAGCCGCGGCAGCGCGACCGAAACGCGATTCTGCACCAGCACCTGCGCCTGGTCGATGTCGGTTCCGGGCTTGAAGACCACTTGGATGGACAATGCGCCGTTGCCCACCGATTGCGAGATCACATAAAGCATGTTGTCGACGCCGTTGATCTCCTGCTCGATGGGCGCCGCAACCGTGTCGGCGATGACTTCCGCCGCGGCACCGGCATAAGTAGCCGTGACTTCCACCGTCGGCGGCGCGATCTCCGGGTATTCGGTAATGGGCAGCGCACGAAACGAGATGGCGCCGACCAGCGTCAGGATGATGGAGATGACGCCGGCAAAGATCGGCCTATCGATGAAGAAGTGGGAAAATCGCATGGCGATCGTGCTTCATTCCGCCGCGGATACGGCATGACGAAAGAGGGATCATTGAGCGGCGGCGGCTTCGATCTTGCCATCCTCTGCCGTGACCTTCTGCCCCGGCCGGGCGCGCTGCACACCATCGATGACGATGCGATCGGTGGGTGCGAGGCCTGAGCGGATGACGCGGAGACCATCGATCATCGGACCCAGCTCGACCAGCTTCGTGCCGACCGTGCCGTCTTCGGCGACCGTGAAGATGATCTTGCGTGATTGATCGGATACGACGGCGTTGTCCGGCACCAGCAGCGCCTCGTGCTGTCCGCCGAAAAGGCGAAGCCGCCCGAAGAACCCAGGTGTCAGCAGTCCGTCCTTGTTGTCGAACACGGCACGGCCGCGGATCGTGCCGGTCTTCGGATTGACCGTGTTGTCGACGAAATTCATCCGGCCCTGGTGCCTGTACTCGGTTTCATCCGCCAGCCGGACCGAGACCGGGTTCTGCACATCGCGGGACGACGGCCGCGTCCCGGCGGCCGCCAGGCGCAAGTAATGCAGGAAGTCCGCCTCGCTGCCATCGAACACGAAGTGAATGGGATCGATCGACACAACGACGGTCAGCAGCGTCGCGCCGCTGATGAGATTGCCGGTATCGACGCGCTTGTCGGAAATGCGCCCGGATATGGGCGCGCGCACTTCGGTCCACTCGAGATTGAGCTCTGACTGTTTGAGAGCGGCCTCGAGCGATGCGACCTGGGCGGCCGCGTCGCGTTCGGTCGATCGCCTTGTATCGAATTCGCGCTCGGTCACGGCTTGGCTGCGCACCAGCGGAGCCGCGCGTTGGACGTCGAGTTTTGCAATATCGAGCTTTGCCTTCGCGCGATCCACATCGGCCTTCGCCTGCTCGACGGCGATGCGATAGGGACGAGGGTCGATGACGAACAGAAGATCCCCCTGCTTGACGATCTGGCCTTCCTTGAAATGGATGGAATCGATGAAGCCGGAAACTCGCGCGCGGACCTCGACAGTCTCCACCGCCGTAAAGCGGCCGGTAAATTCATCCCACTCATTGATGACTTTCTGCAGCGGGCGCGCCACAGCCACCGAGGGCGGCGGGGGAACCGAACTGGCTGCCGGCTTACCGTCGCAACCGACCAGTGCCTGAGCCGCAAACAACAGCAGGCTCAAGAAAATCCCACGCATCATCATCGGACTTGCTCAAAGATTGGAACAACAGGAAATAGTCATCGATGTTGCAAAGCACAATCGGCCAACATGGGGCGACACAGGTTGCGCAAATCCGCTGGGAGCTGCATGCCATTTTCCCTACTGATACGAATGCCCGTCGCACCACCAAGGCCCGGACCAATGTACTCCAGGTTACCCGCTGTTGCGCAAGCCGGCGGCAATTCCGTTGATCGTCAAGTGAATGCCTTGCACCACATCCTCGCGGGAGTCGCCGCCCCGATAGCGCCGGAGCAGATCGATCTGCATGTGATTGAGGGGATCGAGGTAGGGGAAACGGTTGCGGATCGAACGCGCCAGCAGCGGATTGCGTTCGAGCAGCACCTTTTGTCCCATGATGGCCAGCAAGGCGTCGATCGACTGGTGCCATTCGGCGCGCAGCCGCGGAAACACCGCCTCGCGCAGGGCGGGATCTGCGACCAGCTCGGCGTAGCGTGAGGCGATCGCGATATCGCTCTTGGCGAGCACCATGTCCATGTTCGACAAGAGCGCCTGGAAGAACGGCCATTCGCCATACATCGCCTGCAGCGTCGCCATGCCGTCGCCCGGGTGCGCGGCGAGCCAAGCCTTGACCGCCGTGCCGAAGCCATACCAGCCCGGCAGCATCAGTCGGCATTGCGCCCACCCGAACACCCACGGGATCGCCCGTAAATCCTCGATCCGCGTCGACTGCTTCCGCGAGGCGGGACGGCTGCCGATATTGAGGTTGGCGATCTCGCCGATCACCGTTGATTCCCAGAAATAGCGCTCGAAGCCCGCGGTCTCGTAGACCAGGTTGCGATAGGCGCGGTAGGCGGTGGCGGACAGCTCCTCCATCGCCGCCAGATATTCCTCGCGCGGCGTCGCACGCTCGAGCTGCAGGGCTGCTTCCAGCGTGGCGGCGGCGAGCGTCTCGAGGTTGCGCCGTCCGAGGTCGGGATTGGAGTACTTGGCGGCGATCACCTCGCCCTGCTCGGTGATGCGGATCGACCCCTGCACGGCACCGTCCGGCTGCGCCAGGATGGCCTGGTAGCTCGGCCCACCGCCGCGGCCGACCGTCCCGCCGCGGCCATGGAACAGGCGCAAGGTGACGCCGTGACGGCGGAAGACGTCGATCAAGGCAACTTCCGCCTTGTACAGCTCCCAGCCCGAGGTGAGGAAACCGCCGTCCTTGTTGCTGTCGGAGTAGCCCAGCATCACTTCCTGCAGATTGCCGCGATCCTGCAGGAAGCGCGCATACGCGGGCACGCCGAGCAGCCGGTCCATGACCTCGCCGCAGCGGCGCAGATCGTCGATCGTCTCGAACAAGGGGACGATGTTGAGGTCGAGCGCGCCCTCGTGCGGCCGCAGCAATCCCGCCTCCTTGACCAGCAGCGCCGCTTCGAGGATGTCCGAGACGCCATCGGCCTTGGAGATCACGTAGTTCGGCACCGCCGCCTTGCCGTAGATGCATTGTGCCTCTGCGGCCGCGCGCAGGATCCCGAGCTCCGCCGCCGTCTCCGCCGAATAGGTCACGAACGGCGAGGCGAGCGGGCGCGCGGTGCCAAGCTCCCGCACCAGGAGCTCGATCCGCTCTCCCTCGGAAAGCCCGGCGTAGCCGGCGCCCGGTGAGGTCGCCTCCAGGAGCTCGCCCACCGTGCGCTCGTGCACGTCCGAGTTCTGGCGCAGGTCGATGCCGGCGAGATGGAAGCCGAACACGTCGACCGCGCGGCGCAGGCTGCGCAGCCGGCCGCGTGCCAGCGTCTCCGAGCCGTTGGCGAGCAGGGAGCGATGCAGGATGTCGAGCTCGCCGAGGAACTCGCCGGCGTCGGCATAGGGCGGGGCCTCGCCGACCGCGTGGTGCGGCGCTTCGAGCCGGTCGAGCGTCCAGGCGGTCGCCGCCAGCCGCGCATAGATGCCGGAGATGGCGCGACGGTAGGGCTCGTCCTGCCGGTGCGGCGAGTGGTCGGGCGAGCGCTCCGTGAGCTGCCGCAACGCATCGGTCACACCGACCAGCCGCGCGTCGAGCGACAGCTCGCTCCCCAGGAGGTGCAGCTCGTCGAGATAGAATTTCAGCGCGCGGTTGCTCTGCAAGTGCAGGGCCCGACGCAATGCCTCTTCGGTGACGAACGGATTGCCGTCCCGGTCGCCGCCGATCCAGCTTCCCATGCGCAGGAAGGAGGGCAGCTCGACGCCGGCCCAGGCCGGATCGGCAGCAATGAGCTGATCTTCCAGCTCGGCATAGAAGCGCGGCAGCTCGCGCAGGAACGTGTAGTCGTAATAGGCAAGGCCGTTGGCAACCTCGTCGAGGACTCTGAGGCGCGTGCGCCGCAGGATACCGGTCTGCCACAGCGTCAGCACGGCGCGCCGCAACGCCTCCTCGCCCGCCGCCGCCTCGGCGGGCGTGAGCTCGCCGCGATCGCGCTCGGCCAGAAGCTGCGCCACCTCCATCTCGCGGTCGATCGTGCTCTTGCGCCGCACTTCGGTCGGATGCGCGGTGAGCACCGGACAGATCAGTGCCCGCTCCAGAAGCGCCTGAAGCTCCGGGCGGGAGATACCCGCCGCGCCCGCGCGGGCGAGCGCGTACGCCATGCTGCCTTCGCGCGGCGCCGAGGCGGCGAGCGCGTGCGCCCGCGTGCGGCGGATATGGTGGCGGTCCTCGGCGATGTTGGCGAGATGCGAGAAGTAGCTGAAAGCGCGAATGATCAGGATGGCGCGATCGCCGGAGAGATCGTTCAGCGTCGCCTCGAGCTCGCTGCGCGCCGTTTCGTCCGCATTACGGTGGAAGCGCAGCGAGGTCTGGCGAATGTGTTCGACGATGGCGAAGACGGCGTCGCCTTCGTGCTGGCGCACGGTGTCGCCGAGAATGCGCCCGAGCAGACGGATATCGTCGCGCAGCGGCAGGTCTTTGTCGGCAATGTCATCGGCGCCCATGCTCAGCATCATGGCATGAACGCCGGCCGATCGCAGCTTCTGGCCTTCGCTATTTCCGCTCCGACGCCGCTGCCAGTCCCCGCCGCCGCCATCCAGCCGTGAAACTCGTCCAAAAAAAAAGAAGTTGGGCCAGAGCATGATCCCGAAAAGTGGACGCCGGTTTTCGGAAAAGATCATGCTCCACGAAAAGGCTAGAGCGGGATGACGATTCGAAGAAAAGTCATCACGCTCTACGAGGTGCCGCCGCCAAGCTGAGCGCGAGCCATGGGTTGCCACTCGCGCGCCAGTTTCTGGGCTTCAGCGATCTGCTGGCGCGTCAGCTTGTTCGCCACGACGTCGCGACTGTTGAGGGCGGCGGTGCGGTTGCGCGCATCCGATGCTGGAAACTGGGCAACGGCAAGATTGAACCACATGTGCGCCATCGCATTGTCCTGCTCGACACCCTCGCCTTTGGCGTAGAGGAGGCCGAGGTTGTACTGGGCTTGCGGGTAATGCTGGTCGGCGGCGAGGCGATACCATCTCGTCGCTTCCGCATGATCCTGGGGCACGCCCTGGCCTTCGGAGTACATGAGCCCGAGGCGGAACTGGGCGGCAGTGTCCCCCTGGTCGGCGGCGAGTCGAAGCCATGTGACCGCCTTGGCGTCGTCCCGCATGGCGCCGCGGCCGATGTAGTAGATGAGCCCGAGGAGGGACTGCGCGCGCACATCGCCTTTTTCGGCGAGTGGCTCTGCAAGCCGCAACGCGCACGCAAGATAGCCCTTCTCGTAGGCCGCAAAGGCGGCACTGGCGTCCGGGGCCGCCAAGCCCAGCGCCGTAAGCCGATAAGCCATGGCTTGCGTGAGCCGATCGCTGTTGACGCCGAGAGCGAAACCGACCGCCAGAATCACGGCGGCGCCGGTCGCGGTGAGCGCACGCCGGATTCGCCTCGAACGGTGGACCGCGGCCTTGGAACTGAGGAAAGTGGCCCGCTCTCTCAGGGCCACATGGTTGGCCGTCATGATACCTCTCCGTCTTCCCGCATTACTGGCCGTATTGCTCGTCGCTGACCTTTTCCATCCAGTCGACATTCTTGCCGTTCAGCGCTTCCTGAATGGCAATGTGTGTCATCGCCGTCGTCGGCGTTGCTCCGTGCCAATGCTTCAAGCCGGGCGGAAACCAGACCACGTCGCCGGGCCGAACTTCCTCGATCGGCCCGCCCTCGCGCCGAACCCAGCCGAGGCCCGACGCGATGATCAAGGTCTGGCCGAGCGGATGCGTATGCCACGCGGTGCGGGCGCCCGGCTCGAATGTCACGCTGCTGCCGCTGACCCGCGCCGGATCGGGTGCCTGGAACAGCGGGTCGACGCGGACCGCGCCGGTGAAATATTCCGCCGGTGCCTTGCGGGACGGCTGCGAACCGCTTCGTTTGATCTCCATTGTTCCATTCCTTTGCCTTGTCGGGACAGTCGGCGCCTGTGCGGCGGCCGCTCCGGCTGTCGCCAGCCCAGCGAAGCCGGCGGTGGCGGCGAGCATGTGTCTGCGGGTGATCATGGCGTCTCCTGCGCAATTGCCTGCATCAGCTTCGAGATGACGGCGGGCGACTTGCACGGACGCCCGCCCCGGCGTGCGTCGCTGCTGCGTCTTCGCTCGGGGAGGCCGTGTTGTCGCCAGCCTGCGCGGCGCTTGGTCGAAGCCCGGTCATGCCGCTTTGGCTTCGCGCGCCTGTCCAGGCTTTCCGGCATGATAAAGCGCGCTCAAGAAGCCGATCAGGAGGACGACAAGGTAAATCTTGACTTCCATTTCTTCACCAACGACCGTTGCTCAGCCTCGTATTTGCGGCTGCTATCATTCGGATGGGCAGTCATTTAGCCCACGCAACCGAATGCGATTAGATAGGAAGATGTGCATGGACTTATGAATGGAAGTCACGAATGCATCGCCGGCGGCCTTTCGCGTTTGCGCGAGGGAATGCCTATGTTGATAGTGGCTCGGGGGTGTGCTGCAGCGGCGACAAAGAGGACGACGTCGGGAGGTACGCTCATGGACGCGCCAACCAAGGAATTTGCGCTCGCGGGGAGCCTCGAGGAGCTGAAGGCGAAGGGACGGCTCGTGGTGCACGGCGGCCATCGTCCGATCCTCGTCATCTACGACCGCGGGCGCGTCTTCGCCCTCGACAATCGTTGCCCGCACATGGGCTTCCCGCTCGAACGCGGCAGCGTCGAGGACGGCATCCTGACCTGTCATTGGCACCACGCCCGCTTCGATCTCGAAAGCGGCTGCACCTTCGACCTATGGGCGGACGACGTGCCGATCTGCCCGGTCGAGGTGCGCAACGGCGAGGTCTGGGTGAAGACCACGTTCGCTCATGCCGATCCCGCCGCGCACTGGCATCAGCGGCTTGCCGACGGCCTCGCACACGACCTCACCCTCGTCATCGCCAAGGCCGTGCATGGTCAGCTCGCGGCCGACGTACCGCGGGCCGACATCGTGCGGCAGGTGGCGCTGTTCGGGGCGCAGAACCGCGACGGCTGGGGCGTGGGTCTCACGATTCTCACGGCGCTCGCCAATCTCCTGCCCGCGCTCCCAGAGGAGGAAGCCTATCTCGCCCTGTTCCACGGCGCGCGCCGCGTGGCGGCGGACTGCGATGGCGAGGCGCCGCGACGCGAACGTGCGCCGCTGGGAAGCCGGCCGGATCCGGCCGCGCTCAAGCGCTGGCTGCGGCGTTGGACAAAGGTGCGGCATCGCGAGGCGGCCGAGCGCACCTTGCTGACGGCGATTGCGGCCGGTCTCTCGCCGGCCGTGCTCGCCGATGTCCTGCTCGCGGCCGAGACCGAGCGCGCGTTCGCCGACACCGGACACTCGCTCGACTTCATCAACAAGGCGTTCGAGTGCCTCGACCTGATCGGCTGGGAGCACGCGGCGGCTCTGCTGCCGACTGTCGTCGGCCAGATGGTGGCGGCCCGTGGCGCCGAGGAATCGACCGCCTGGCGCCAGCCCGTCGATCTGGTTGCGCTGTGCGAGCAAGCAGCCGGCCAACTGCCGGCACTGTTCGCTGCCGGCCGCGACGCGCATGGCTGGTCGGACCACGCCGCGCTCGCCCGCGAGCTGCTCGGTGACGACCCGGCCAGGATCGTTGACGCGCTCAAGGCGGCGCTCCGCGCAGGCGCGGCTCCTGCCGACCTTGGCCGATCGCTCGCTTACGCGGCGGCGCTCCGGGTCGCGCGCTTCGGCAATGCCAACGAGCACGCCGACTGGGAGACGGCGCACCACGTCTTCACCTACGCCAACGCGGTCGACCAGATGCTCGAGCGGATCGGGAACGCCAACACCGACGGTCACGTCACGGCCGTGCGCGGCGTACTGCACGGAGCGATGGCGCTCTATCTTGCTCGCTATCTCAATGTGCCGCCGGCCCGCATCCCGGGCGAGGGCGGCGAGCAGCTCGACGACCTGCCCGCCGATGCGGAGATGATCCGCGCCGGCTTGCTCGAGGCCTTCGATCGACAGCGACAGGTCGATCTCGCGGCAAGGCTGGTGGCACGACACCTCACCCTCGGCCATTCGCCGCAGGCGCTGATCGCCACGCTCGCGCGTGCGCTGCTGCGCGAAGATGCAGGCTTCCACGCCTATCAGATGCTGGAGGCGGGATTCCGGCAGTTCACCGCGTGGGGCGACACCGACGCGGGCCGGCATATCCTCATTGCGGTTGCCCGCTACCTTGCGGCTCATTCACCGACCGAACGCGCGGCGCTGCAGACGGCCGACATCGCCCGGCGCTTGATGCGGGGCGGCGAGCTGCATCAGGGGGCTTGAGGCGTCGTGAGGACGCACGTCGGCAGGCCGGGCCGCAGCGCCATGATTTAACGGGCGCAATAGGCGATACCAGCTGCCATAATCCGCATGCAATTATGAGCGGACGCGATAAATGCAGCGTGGAAACCTGGACGATCTGCTCGCGTTCGTCGCCGTCGGGCGCGAGCGCAGCTTCACGAAAGCCGCAGCGAAGCTGGGCGTTTCGCAGTCGGCGCTCAGCCACACCATTCGCGAACTCGAGGCGCGCCTGTCTGACCCATAGCGGCAGTCAGTGCTCGTCGGCCGACAGCCTCAACTCGTCTCATTCACGCGGTTCCGCCGCCCCCGATAAGGAGGTGCGCTTGCCTGCTATGGAGGCGGCTCCTTGTCGTAGACCGGGAACAGCACCGCGGGGAAATCCGCTGCGTAGCGCCGGCCCTTCGGCGGCTTAGGATGCGCCTCGCGCGGTGGCAAGTCCGGCACGACCACCTTCCGGTACAGGTGCCAGGTCGAATGGCCGAGCACCGGGATCACCACCGCCAGACCGACAAAGAGAGGCAGCGACCCGATCAGCAGCGCGGCGGCGACGATCACGCCCCACAGTGCCATCGTCAGCGGATTGCGCATTACCGCCTTGACCGAGGTGACGGCGGCCGCGGTCGCGCCGATGTTGCGGTCGATCAGCAGCGGGAATGCCACAACGCTGATGGCGAAGGCGACCAGCGCGAACAGGAAGCCGACACCGTTGCCGACCAGGATCATGCTGTGCCCTGCTTTGGTGGTGAGCACCTGTCGCACGAAGGCGCCGATCGATTCCGGCTGGGCGTAACCGAAATGGGAGACGTAGATCGCCTGCGCCACCGCGACCCACACGCCAAAGATCACGAGCAGGACCAGCCCGAGCCCCAGGATCGGGCGGAACGAGTCTGCCTCCAGGAGTTCGAAGGCATGCGACCACGCCGTGTCGAGTCCCTGTTCGCGCCGCCGGCTGAGCTCATAGAGGCCGATCGCGGCGAACGGCCCGAGCAGCGCGAAGCCGGCCGCCATCGGATAGAGCAGCGGCAAGAATTGGAAACCGAGGGTCGCCGCCGCGATGAAGATGCCGGCGATTGGATAGATCAGGCTGAGAAAGATGACATGGGTGGGCATCGCCCAAAAATCGTGGAACCCCTTTGCCAACACGTCGACCAGATCCCGGGGTGTGATGGCTTGCACGCGCGGCAAGCTGGCCGCCGCAGCGGCGGCACCGGTGGTCTCTTCATTCGTCATGACCGTCCTCCTGAACTCATTGGTTCAAGCGGGCACGACGTCGTGTGAGCCGTCGGTCGGACGGGCCACGTCAAGCCGCGCCCCGTATTGACGATAACATAGGCCTGTGGCCTGCCGTTGTCGCGGGGAAGGGAGGGGACATTCGGCGGCGAAAAGGCGTGGCGGAACGCGGTCCTCCAACGCAGCTGGTTTCGGCGGAATCCGCCCACGCGGTCCGGCGAACGTTTTTCGGGGCTGGTTGTTGAACAACCCGATCACCGGCACCGGACATCCGTCAACGGTCGCCGAGCATCGCCCTTTATGGAGTGCACACCTGTCACCGCCCGCGCAAACGGTCGAGCACCCCGGTCGAGGCAAAACCGTCCGGGGTCAGGCCCGTTCGCGACTGGAAGTCGCGGATGGCGGCACGGCTCTTGGCGCCGAGCCTGCCGTCCGGCTCGCCCACGTCGAAGCCGCGGCTGGCGAGCCGCTGCTGCAGCTCCAGCCGCTCCTCGCGCGTCAGCGCCCGCTCCTCGCGCGGCCAGCCCTGCGCGAACGGCTCGCCGCCGCGCAGCCGGTCGGCCAAGTGTCCGATCGCCAGCGCATAGGCTTCGGCCGGATTGTATTTCATGATCACGCGGAAATTGTTGAGCATCAGGAAGCCGGGGCCGCGCGCGCCGGCGGGAACCAGCAGGTAGGCGCGGTCCGCCGGGCGCGGAAAGGCCTGGCCGCCCGGCCGCCGCAGCCCGAGCTGCTCCCACTGCGCGATCGTGAGCTGGCGCGAGCGGTCGGCCAGCAGGTAATCGAACTCCTGCGGCACCACCACCTCGTAACCCCAGCTCTGGCCACTGGCCCACCCGTCCTTCTTCAGGTTATTGGCGGTCGACGCGATCACGTCGGCCACCGAGTTGACGACGTCGCGGCGGCCGTCGCCGTCGAAATCGACCGCATAGCGCTTGAAGGATGTCGGCATGAACTGGGTCGGGCCGAAGGCGCCGGCCCACGAGCCTTTGAGATCGTCGGGCCGTACATCGCCGCGATGGAGGATTTCCAGGGCCGAGAGGAACTCGTCGCGGAAATAGCTCTGCCGGCGCCCGACGCAGGCGAGCGTCGCGGTCGAGCGCAGCACCGGCCGCTCCCCGATCATGACACCGTATTTCGATTCGATACCCCAGATTGCCACGATGGCGTGCCGGTCGACCCCATAGGCGC
>JBJMSU010000226.1:0-14985 GCA_045801465.1 Xanthobacteraceae bacterium
GCGAGCAAAAACTTGGCCCAGCGCGGGAGATCGTCGATCGCGATCTGCGGTGCTGCGCGGTCGCTGAATGCGAACAGGAATTTGGCCCAGCGCGGGAGGTCCTCGAGCGATCTCTGGCGCGCCGCGGCGTGGTCCATGGCCTCGTAGACGAGCCCCTTGCGCTTGGCCCATACATCGATGATCTCGCCCACCACGCGCGCGAGCGGCGACTGCGCCGGCTGGCCGCGCAGCTGCACGATCAGCTGCGCCACGAAGGCGCGCACCGTAGCGAGCTTGAGTCGGACATAGCCTTCGTAGGCGAAACCGGCATCGCGCGCGACCTCGATGTTGACCTGCTCGCGCCATGTGCGGATCTGATCGGTCCCGATTGGTTTATCGAGCGGCACCGTGATCAGTTTCATCACCAGCTGGCTGATGTGCGGCCGCGCGCTCTCGACGATGTCCCTGACCCGGCGGATCTGGTCGTTGAACTCGGTGACCCAGCTCAGTTCGTCGGTGACCGGCTGCGTGCGGGGGATATCCGAGATGGCTCCGCGCAAGGTCGCGAAGAAGCCGGGAACGCGGCGGTGGGCGGCAACGGCCGCGGGCGCCGGATCCGGCTCGATATAGACGAGGCGGCGATCGACCTGGCGATAGGCCGGCCGGCCGTGGATCGCCGCGATGGCTTCACGGAACGGCCGGTTGTTGAGGACGGCGCCATCGATGAAAGAGCAGGTGGCGGGATCGATGTCGGCGCGCAGGTGGCGCTGGAAATTGTGGGCCAGGAACTCGGATCGCCGCGGCCAGGAATCCGCCCGCTCCGCCGCGACGTCCTCGACCTCGGCAATGTGGGCGGGCGGAAAGGCGCCAGGAAAAGAGGAGGTCGCGCGCGCCGCAAAGGCGAGCCCTGGTGCATTGTCGAGCGTGAAGTCGCTGTCGACCTCGCCGCTCGATTTTCGCCGGTAGGCAAAGTGCAGCACGTGATGGTGCTCGAGCTCGTGAATGAGCGGAGGGTCGTGAATCTGCACGAGCCGATGGTGGCCGTGATAGTCGGTCAGCGTGACGAACAGATCGAGCGAATGGCCGGAGGGAAGCAGCGAGGCGCCCGGATGTTTGGGCGTGCCCATGGCGGTAATGGCATCGTACATCAGCCGCGCCATCATGCGGCCGTCGAGCGGCGGCTTGAACCAGCGGGAGCGCACGAACAGCGAGACCTTACGGCGCACTTCGGCGTCGCGGATGCGCAGCATGCCGGCGGAGGCGCCCCAGATGACGGGTTTGAGAAACCACTTGCTCCACGAGCCGGCCTTGGCTTCCGGCGCCAGCAGCACGCTGACGTCGGCATTGTCGAGCCACAGGTTGCGCATCGGACCGAAGGGAAGATCGTGGCTCAGCGCGCGCGCCAGCAGGGTGCCGTTGATGCCGCCGGCCGAGGCCCCGGCGATAATGTCGACGACCACGCGCAATTCGATCTTGCGCCCGATCTCGCGCAACAGCTCGAAATAGATCGACTCGGTGTCGTATTCCCGCTTCTCCGGGTCGGCATCGTCCAGAAACGCCGCCTTGGCCCGCCTGGCCCGGTCGGCGATCGCGTGCAGCTCGCAGGAGGCGCGGACGAGCTTGAGGATTTCCTTGCTGATGCCGTGCATGTACACGGCGAGAGAAATGCCGCCGAAGCAGACGAGCGCGATGCGAAGCTCTTTTTCCCGCATGAAGCGGCTCCCGGCCGCGCCGTCATGGCCGGGCTTGTCCCGGCCATCCACGTCTTTGCTTTCCGCCGGGCTCCAAGTCGTGGATGCCCGGCACAAGGCCGGGCATAGTCATGTCACCAGCCCGAAAGGACATTCTAGCCCCGATAGTAAGCGATTTCCCTAATCCATTGCTGCGCCGGCTTCGAGCCGCAACGGCTGGTAGCCCTCCCGGCCGAATGCCTTGAGAATCGCATCGGCATGGGCGCGGTCGCGCGTCTCCACCGTGACGTGCAGGCGCGCGCCCTTGGCCGGCACGTCGAGGAAAAGCCGCTTGTGGTCGACTTCCAGGATATTGGCGCCAAGCTCGCCCAGCCGCGTCGCAATATGGCCGAGCACGCCGGGACGGTCGGGGATGGTCAGGCGGAACGACATGATGCGGTCCTCGCGCTCGAGCTCGCGCACCATGATGGAAGAGAGGATGCGCGGATCGATATTGCCGCCGCACAGGATCAGCCCGATCTTGCGGCCGCGGAACCGGTCAGGCTCGGCCAGCATGGCGGCAAGGCCCGCTGCCCCCGCGCCTTCGGCGATCGCCTTCTGCAGCGTGAGATAGGCGTTGACGGCGCGCTCCAGATGCGCCTCGCCGACCAGCACAATCGCGGAGACGAGCTCGCGGCAGATCGGCAGCGTGAGCTCGCCGATGTTCTTCACCGCGATGCCTTCGGCCAAGGTGGCGCCGCCGATCGGATCGTTGTGGCCGTAGACTGCGTTCCACATGGCCGGGTAGAGGGCCGCTTCCGCCCCGATCACTTCGATGGCCGGCTTGATGCTGCGTGCCGCGACCGCATTGCCGGCGATCAGCCCGCCGCCCCCGATCGGGATCACCAGCGCATCCAGGTCGGGCGCGTCTTCCAGCATCTCCAGGGCAATCGTGCCCTGCCCGGCGATCACGAACGGATCGTCATACGGATGCACCCAGGTAAGGTTCTTTTCCTGCGCGATGGTCGCGGCGCGCGCCTGCGCTTCGCTGATCCCCTCGCCTTCGAGCACCACCTCGGCCCCGTAGGCCTTGGTCGCCGCGACCTTCACGTACGGCGTCGTCTCCGGCATGACGATGGTTGCCGGCACGCCGAGGCGAGCCGCGTGATAGGCGACTGCCTGCGCATGATTGCCGGCCGACATAGCGATGATGCCGCGCGCGCGCTCGGCTGGCGCGAGCGAGGCGAGCTTGGTGAATGCGCCGCGCTCCTTGAACGAGTTGGTGACCTGGAGGTTTTCGTATTTGACGAAGACGTCGGCCCCGGTCAGCGCCGACAGCTTGGGCGCCGGAAGCATCGGCGTGCGCAGCACGTGGCCCGCAATGGTGCGCCGCGCGCGCTCGATATCGGCAAGCGTGACCTTCAACGTTTCATCCTCTCCCGAAGCGACTGCATTTTCGCTCACCCGACGAGCTCCATGCGGCACTGCTCCAGGAAACGACGAACGGCCGGATCCGGTTCGAGCCCGATGGCGCGCTCGTAGGCCTGGTCGGCGGCATCGCGTGCGCCCGTTCGCGCCAGCAACCCGGCGCGTGCCGCCCAGTACGGCTGATATTCGGCGAGCGCGACGTTGTCCATCAATGCGTCGAGCGCCGCGAGGCCGGCGGCAGGCCCGCGCGTCTCGGCAAGCGCAATCGCGCGATTGATCGCCACCACGAGAGAACCAGTTATCTCCCACAAGGCCTCATAGATGCGTTCGACCGCCGGCCAGTCGGAGGAGCCGGTGACGCGGCGAACGACGTGGGCCGATTGCAGCGCCGCTTCGAGCTGGTAGCGACCGAGCATCCCGCGCTGACCGGCGCGTAACAGCAACGCTTCGGCTTCCTCGATCAAGGATGTGTTCCACGATGCCGGGTCCTGGTCCGCAAGCGGCACGTAGTCGCCTTGCGGGCTGCGCCGGGCGCCGCGCCGCGCCTCGGCATAGAGCATCAGCGCCAACAGGCCGAGCGCTTCCGGCTCGTCCGGCAGAAGGGAGACCAAGAGGCGGCCGAGCCAGATGGCCTCTTCGGCCAGGTTGCGGCGGCGGATCTCGGTGCCGGCCGGGTCGCACCAACCCTCGGCGAAGGCCGCGTACATGGCTTCGAGCACCGCCGCGAGACGGTCCTGAAGCTCGCTGCGCTCGGGCACACGGAACGGAATGCCGGCTTCCCTGATCTTGCTCTTGGCGCGCACCAGTCGCTGGCCCATGGTGGCCGGCGAGACCAGGAAGGCCGACGCGATGGTGGCGGCGTCGAAGCCGAGGATCGTCTGCAGGATCAGGGGCGCGCGGATGCGCGGATCGATCGCCGGGTGCGCGCACGCGAACATCAAGGCCAGGCGGTGATCGGGAATGTGCGTCTGCTGCGCCGCCGCGGCTTCGAGCTCGTCGGCGATCAGCCGCAGATGATCCACGCCGTCCTGGCGGCTGCGCCGCCGCCTGGCTCCATCGATCATCTTGCGTCGTGCCACGGTAATGAGCCAGGCCTCGGGGCTTGCGGGGACCCCGCCCTTAGGCCAGTCGCCGAGGGCGGCGGCAAAGGCCTCGGACAAGGCGTCCTCGGCCTCCGCCACGTCGCGCATGCGCGCCGCGAGAAGCGCGACCAGCTTGCCGTAGCTCTGGCGAGCGACGGCGTCCGCTGCGTTGCGCGCATCCTCGCCGTCATCTCGCATCGCGCACCGGCCTACATGGCCCAGATCGGACGGACCTCGACCACGCCATGGCTCGCCCCCGGGCAACGACCCGCCCAGGACAGCGCGGCATCGAGGTCGGGCACGTCGATCATGTAGTACCCCCCGAGCTGCTCCTTGGTCTCGGCATAGGGCCCGTCGAGCACGTTGGTCTTGCCGTTGGTCACGCGCACGGTGGTGGCCGATGTCGATCCTTGCAGGCGGTCCGCGCCCGCCAGGACGCCGGCCTTTTGCAGCGCTTCCGTATAGGCGCGGTAGGCAGCCATCATGCGGTCGGTGTCCGCCTTGCTCGCCGCCTGCTGGCCCGCTTCGTTCCCATAGATCAGCAACATGTATTTCATCTCAGGTCTCCTTCACGCTTCCAGGCCGGGCATCATGCTCCGCCGGCTCATTGTCGTTCGAGCCGGCCGGAATTCGACAGGACGCGAGTTTTTCGAAGCGCCGGCTGTCCTGGACTTGCGCGCACGCGTTCAATCCTTTCCTTCGTGTCCCGCCGGCACGGCGCCGCGCCATCTTGCGCCAGTCTCCGGTTCTCCCCATGTGTGAGCCGCAGTCGAAGAGCACGAAACCATGGCCGAAAGCGAACCGCGGCGCATCGGCTTCACCATCGAGGTGAAGCCCCATGCCTACGATCCGGTCGCGCACCCCGAACTGTTCGAGGGCGTGCTCGCCCGGCGCATCGTCGCTTTCTTCATCGATCTCATCATCATCACGGTCCCGGTTCTGTTCGCCGCCTTCTGCGTCCTGCTGCTCGGCTTGCTCACGTTCGGGCTCGGCTGGTTTCTATACTTCCTGTTGTCGCCCGCCGCCGTCATCTGGGCGCTCCTCTATTATGCCCTGACGTTCGGCAGCCCGGCATCGGCCACCATCGGCATGCGCATGATGGATCTCGAAATGCGCACCTGGTACGGGGCGCCCGCCTATGCATTGTTGGGTGCCGTCCACGCCATTCTTTTCTGGATCTCGGTCTCGGCGCTCACGCCGTTGATCCTGCTCGTCGGCCTATTTAACCAACGGCGGCGACTGCTGCACGACATCCTGCTCGGGACGGTCGTCACCAACAATCCGGCTCGCGCGGCGGCGCTAGTGCCCCGCTTCCGAAGTTCGTGATACATGGCAGCACCCTCTGACACGAACTTCGGAAGCAAAGGGGCCACTAGCAAGTGTATGTTTCTAGTGCCGCTTTTCAATTTAAAGTTCCTACACGAGCTTGCGGCAGGCGCTGTAGGAACTTCAAATCGGCGGCACTAGTGCCCCGCTTCCGAAGTTCGTGATAGATGGCGGCCCCCTCTGACACGAACTTCGGAAAGCAAAGGGGCACTCGCAGGTCTATGATCCTCGTGCCGCTTTTCGATTTGAAGTTCCCGCACGAGTTTGCAGCAGGCGGTGCAGGAACTTCAAATCGGCGGCACTATGACGGCGCGGCCGCGCCCGCCCAACCGGAACACAAGATTATCGTGAGCCATTCCCATCTCGGCCGCGTCGTCTTTTGGATGACCGGTGCCCTGCTTTCATTCTGCGCCATGGCGGTGTCCATCCGCGGCCTTGCCGGCAAGCTGAATATTTTCGAGATCCTGACTATCCGCAGCAGCTGCGGCGTCGTGATTCTCCTCGCGCTTGTCGCCGCACGTCCGCAACTGCGGAAAACCCTGGCGCCGCGACGCATGGCCTTGCACGCGGTGCGCAACAGCGTGCATTTCGCCTCTCAATATGCGTGGGCGCTGAGCTTGACCCTGCTGCCGCTGGCAACGGTGTTCGCCCTCGAATTCACCATGCCGGCCTGGGTCGCCCTGCTGGCCATACCGGTGCTGGGCGAGCGCATGACCGTCAGCCGCGCCGGCAGCATCGTTCTCGGATTCGTCGGCGTGCTCATCATCGTGCGGCCGGGCCTGGAGAGCTTCCGGCCGGCCGTATTGCTGGTGCTCGCGGCGGCCGTCGGCTTCGCGGTCTCGCTCATTGCCACCAAGCAGCTGACCACGAGCGTCGGCACGTTTGCCATCCTGTTCTGGATGAACGTGATGCAGCTGCCGATGGGGCTTGCCGGAAGCGAGCCGTGGTTCGTGCTCAAGCTCGAGGCGGCGCACATCCCTTACCTCATCGGCGTCGGGATCGCGGGGCTGTCGTCGCATTTCTGCCTCACGAACGCATTCCACGCCGGCGACGCCACCGTCGTGGTTCCCTTCGATTTCCTGCGCATTCCGCTCATCGCGCTGGTCGGCTGGCTGTTTTACGCCGAGGCGCTCGATGTATTCGTGTTCGCCGGAGCGGCGATCATCATCGCCGGGGTCGTGTGGAATCTGCGCTCCGAATGGCGCGCTTGAAACACAGCGGCTTCGCCGCCCGCTCTCCAAACAGTTGCAGCTTCCCGACAACTGCGTATTGAGTTGTGGAATGGATTGTGCGAAGCCATTGCACCGATTCACACTTTGGTCAATTTTGCCGGGCTTCATCGCGCGCGGCTTAACGCTGCGTCGGGGCCGGTCCGGACTGATGACGATGTCGAAGCGCTTTGCAATCATCGCACCGGCCATTCTCGCGGTTGTCGCCGCTTCGAGCGGCGCCGGCGCGCAAGGCATGCCGCCGCCGTCCGGCGCGCCGCCGGGCGCGCCGCAGCAGCAGATGCCGCCGGCCAATCCGGTGTGCGGCCGCCTCGAAGCCCAGTTGGCGGTGCTCGACCGTGGGGGTGGAGATGCCTCCCGCGGCGAACAGATCCGCCGCTACGAGGACGCCGTTCAAGGTCAGCAGGCCGAGCTCGACCGTACCGTCGCGCATGCGCGTCGGACCGGCTGCGAGGGCTCCGGCTTCTTTCTGTTCGGCCGCAGCCAGCCGCCGCAATGCGACGAGCTCAACGGCCGGATCCAGCGGATGCGGTCCAATCTCGACCGGCTCAATTCGGACCTGCAGCAGCTGCAGATGAGCGGGCGCAGTGCCGTGGAAGGGCAACGCCGACAAATCCTCGCGGCGCTCGGCCAGAACGATTGCGGGCCGCAATATCGCGTCGCTGCGGCACCGCCGCGCCCACGCGGAATCTTCGAGGCGCTGTTCGGTGGCGGCGGAGGCGGAGGCGTCACTCCACCCTTCGGGTCAGGCGACGTAACGCCGAGCGATCAGTCTTCCAACTACCGCACGATCTGCGTGCGGACGTGCGACGGCTTCTATTTCCCGGTGTCCTATTCGGCTTCGCCGGCCAGGTTCCGCGACGACGAGCAAGCCTGCCAGCGCATGTGCCCCGCCTCCGAGGTCATGCTCTTCACCTACCGCAACCCCGGCGAGGACGTGGCGCAGGCGGTGTCGGCGAACGGCCAGCCCTATACCAGCCTCCCCAATGCCTTCCGCTATCGCCAGGAATTCAACTCCGCCTGCAATTGCCGGCGCCCCGGCGAGAGCTGGGCGGACACGTTGAAGCACCTCGACGACACCGGCGTCGAACGCGGCGACATCATCGTCACCGACGAGAATGCGAAGGCACTGTCGCAGCCGAAGCCCGATCCACGAGCGACGAAGCAAAGCCCGCGCGCGGCGAAAGCCGATCCGAGGACCGCCCCTGCCGGCGGTGCTGAACCGGCTGCGATGCCGGCGCCAGTGACCGCAGCTCCGCTGCCCGCTCCGGCCGAGCCCGCCCCGCCGGTGCCGGCACCACCGGTGCAAGCCGCGCCGGCGGCGGAGCCGGGCAAGAAATCGATCCGCACCGTCGGGCCCCCCTTCATCGTCCGCTAAACATCAAGAATCGAACGCGACGTTCTTGGCCGCTTGCAGCACGGCGGCCTCGGGCTCGGGCAGCGGCGTGCCGGGATCGCGGAAGCGGTTGGTGATCGGGTAGCGCCGGTCGCGTCCGAAATTCTTTCGCGTCACCTTGACCCCGGGCGCCGCCTGACGGCGCTTGTATTCGGCGAGGTTGAGCATGCGCTCGACCTTGACCACCAGGTCGCGATCGAATCCGTCGGCCACGATGGCGGCTATCGGCTCCTCGCGCTCCACCAGACGTTCGAGGATCCGGTCCAGCACCTCGTAGGGCGGCAGCGTGTCCTGATCCTTCTGGTTCTCGGCCAGCTCCGCCGTCGGCGCGCGGGTCAGGATATTCTCCGGGATCACCCTCCCCGCGGGCCCGTGCGCCCAGTCGGGTTTCCAGCCGTTGCGCAGCGCAGCAAGGCGAGAGACCTCGGTCTTGTAGAGATCCTTGATCGGGTTGAAGCCGCCGTTCATGTCGCCATACAAGGTGGCGTAGCCGACCGACATTTCCGACTTGTTGCCGGTCGTCACGACCATCAGGCCGAACTTGTTGGAGATCGCCATCAGGATTGTGCCGCGTGCGCGCGCCTGCAGATTCTCCTCGGTGATGTCGCGCTTGCGGCCGACGAACAGCGGCGCCAGCGCGGCTTGAAGCCCCTCGACGGCACTGGCGATCGGCACGATGTCGTATTGCACGCCGAGGGCCTGCGCGGTCGCGGCGGCGTCGGTGAGGGATTCTTGCGCCGTAAACTTGTAGGGCAGCATCACGCAACGCACGCGCTCGGCTCCGAGGGCGTCGACCGCTATGGCGGCGCACAGCGCCGAGTCGATGCCGCCGGAGAGGCCGAGCACCACGCCGGGAAAGCGGTTCTTGTCGACATAGTCGCGCAAGCCCAGCACGCAGGCGGCATAGTCCGCCTGGTCGTCCTGTTCGAGGGCGGCGATCGGGCCTTGGCACTGCCAGCTGTTGCCGACGCGCGACCAGCGCGTGGTGACCACGCATTCGCGGAACGCCGGAAGCTGCAGCGCGAGCGAGCGGTCAGCGCCGAGCGCAAACGAGGCGCCGTCGAAGACGAGCTCGTCCTGGCCGCCGACCTGATTGACGTACAGCAGCGGCAGCCCGCTTTCCGTCACCCGCGCGACCGCGATGTTGAGCCGAACCTCGTCCTTGTCGTGCGAGTAAGGCGAGCCGTTGGGCACGATGATGAGCTCGGCACCGGTCTCGGCCAGGGTTTCGACCACGTCCTCGTAGTCGCCCCACTCGGTCCAGATGTCCTCGCAGATCGGCGCGCCGATGCGCACGCCGCGGAAGCTCACCGGGCCCGGCGGCGGACCCGGCGCGAACACCCGCCGCTCGTCGAACACGCCGTAGTTCGGCAGGTTCACCTTCCGCCGCACCGCCGCGACGGCGCCTTGATCGAGGAGCGTGAGCGCGTTGTAGACCTTGCCGTCTTCCGCCCACGGCGTGCCCACCATGAGCGCCGGGCCGCCGTCGGCGGTCTCAGCCGCGAGCGCCTCGATGGTGGTGCGGCAGGCGGCCGGAAACGCCGGCTTGAGGACCAGGTCCTCGGGCGGATATCCGGCGATGAACAGCTCCGGAAATACGACGAGATCGGCGCCATCGGCGGCAGCTTGGCGGCGCGCGTGCCGGACCTTGTCGGCATTGCCCGCCACATCGCCGACGGTCGGATTGAGCTGGGCGACCGCAATCGTCAGCCGGTCGGCGGCACGGGGGTTCATGACAATGATGTAGCTGCGGAGCGGACCGGCCGCAATGCAGCGCCTAAGCAGGATGGCACAGCTTGACCAACGGACTGTTCGCCCACACCCATGTTTGACCCGGCGAAAGCTGACGTGCGACCCCCGAAGGGGCGTTCAGGGTTTTTGAGCCCTAACCCGACATGAGGCGGGTCGAAATCTCGTGGCGCAGCGGTCTGCTGTTGTCCTGTGATGTGGTATGTTTGGGTCACCGACAGGAGGAACCGTAGCGCTCCGCCCCGATGCCGCCGTCGCTGCTCGCCCGCGCCGACGAGGTGATCGAACGAGGCGGCGGGAGTTCATCACCACATCGCGGCGCGGCCGGCTGACCGCTCGGACGTGGCAAGGCGAAGATCCAGCGAAGCGCAAATCGGACGGAATCGGGAGCCATGGAATGATGCATAAAGTTGCGCTGGCACTTTTGTTGATTGCCGGGCTGAACGCGCCGGCTCTTGCCCAGAAGGCTGAGATCGAGGCCGTGAACGCAAAATGGATGGATTTCTTCAACAAGGGTGATTTCTCCGGCATCGGATCGCTCTACACCGATGATGCGACCGCATTTCCGCCGGGTTCCGCCATGGTGAAGGGGAGAGCCGCGATCGAGGCAATGTGGAAAAACATGGCGGAGCAAGTCAGCGATCCCAAGGTCACAACTGTCGACGTCAAGTCGCTTGGACCGTCCGCCGCGCGCGAGATCGGGACGTTCACTCTCAAGACTAAAGGTCCGACGCCGCAGGAAGTCAGCGGCAAATATGTCGTCGTGTGGGAGAAAGTTGGGAACGACTGGAAGCTCGCGACTGATATTTGGAACGACGGCAAGTAAGACGTGTCGTGGCGAACTCTCACCGGTGCCGCTCGCCCGTGCGGAGGAACTGATCAAGTCGCGACGGACGTCTGCATCTGGGGCACACAGCTGCCCAAGGCATACGCGACGGCTTGTGCGCAGCTCGCGAAAAGCTGACGCTCTGCCTAGAGCCAGCCCAGGCGCTCGATCAGGGCGACGATCCAAGTCGTGCCGGCGAAGAGCAACGACAGCCCGACGGCCGCCGATCCCAGATCCTTGATGAATCCCATGCGCGGATCGGGCTCGACGCTGACCCGATCACCGAGCTTCTCGATCGCGGTATTGAGAAGCTCGACGATCATGATGAACACGATCGTCAGGATCAAAGCCATGCGCTTCCATGTCTCCGCCGCAAGGAGAAACGCCAGAGGAATGGACAGCAGGAAGACGAAGACCTCCTGGCGAAATGCCTCTTCGCTGCGCGCGACCGCGCGCAGTCCATTCCAGCTGTTGATCGCGGCACGCCACAGACGATGCACGGGACTGATCCGACCGATGCCAGGGGGCAAGCCGGCCAAATCTAGCAGACCCGACGTTAACCCCGCGTTGCCGGGCCCCGGACGTTTTCAGCGCTCCGCGCTGCGGATCGCCGCCGGACCGGCTTCGGTTTTGATGGCGCCCGCGGGTTTGAGCTCCTTGCCATCGAAGCTCAGCACCTGGATTTCCTTCTCGACCATGCATTGGACCAACAAGGTGCGATTGTCCTTGCTGAACAGGGCGCCCTGGCACCAATGGCCCACCTTGGCGTCGGCCGCGTGGGTCAGCTTCGTTCCCTCCAGCCGATACACGCGCACCAGGCCGTTGTCGTTGAAGAACGGCGAGTTCTTCGGCTTGTTCGAGCCGTTCATCACGGTCACCGCCACGTAACTTCCGTCGGGAGAAAGCTTGATGCCCTCCGGCGTCTGGCCGACGGTGAGCGTTTCGACCACCCGTGGGGGCTTGGCCGCGACGTCGATGACGCTGATCGTGTCGGCGTCGCCGCCGCCCGTTCCGATATTGGCGACCACCGCCACGTCGCCCTTCGGCGTGACGTCGATGCCATAGGGCCTCAAGCCCGCGGACACGTCGCGCTTGGTGTACTCGACCTTGTTGCCGTCGATCGACAGGACGGAGATCTTGTGGTCGCCGTCGCGGGTCACCAGCGCGGTCTTTCCGTCCGGCGTGAACACGGCGTGGCTCGGGCCCGAAGCCTTGTTGCCGAAATCGACCGATCCGGCGGCCGCCACGGTCTTGCCGTTGATGGAGAAGACCGAAACGGTGCCTTCCGACCGGTTGGCCACGAGCGCGAGCGTTCCGGCCTTGTTGATCGAAACACCGGCCGCCCCGGCGCCCGCTTCCAGCGTCGCGATGACGGCCGGCGGCGAGGCTTTGAGATCGATGACCGAGAGCTTGTTGTCGGGAACCGTCTTCTTGGGGTCGGCCGGGTCGAGCTTGGTTGCCCCGGTGACGAGCGCGATCGATTCGTCGGGCGCAATCGCAACGCTGACCGGTGGGCCGACGACGCTCGCCGGCGCCTTGACCTCGCCCAGCACCTTCGGCGGCGAGACGCCGAGATCGATGATCGTCACGCTGTCGGCCGGCGGATTCGCCGGCACGCTGTTGACGCCATCCACCAGAACGGCCTTGCCGTCATTGGCCGAGACGGCGAGCTCGGCGACGGCTGTAAACGAAAACAGCGGCAATGTGAGAAACGCGACCGCGACGCCGCGGTGCGACAGGCGGCATGTCATGATGTCCTCCCCGTACTCGGATTGTTTTGTTGCGGCAGCCGCGCCGAGCCGCAGCCGCCATCACTAACACCGGCCGGCCTACAATCCAGCAGCAGCCGGCAGCGGTCTGGCGTCGCCGGAGCGGCCGCGCTTGAACCGCTCCGCGATCTGAAACGCAAGCTCCAGCGACTGCGCCGCGTTCAGGCGCGGGTCGCATCCCGTGTCGTACTGGCGCGCGAGGTCGGCCTCGGTAATCTTGGTCGCGCCACCGATGCATTCCGTCACGTTCTGCCCGGTGATCTCGAGATGAACGCCGCCCGGATAGGTGCCCTCGGCAGCATGGATGGCGAAGAAGTGCTCGATCTCCCGGATGATCTTGTCGACCGGCCTGGTCTTGTAACCGGTCGTCGCCGCAATCGTATTGCCGTGCATCGGATCGCAACACCAGACCACTTTGCGTCCGGCCTTCTTCACCGCCCGGATCAGGGCGGGCAGATGCTTCTCGATCTTCTCCGCGCCGAACCGGCAGATAAGGGTGAGGCGCCCGGCCTCCTCCTTGGGATTGAGAATATCCAGCAGCCGCAACAGCTCGTCGGCTTCAAGCGATGGCCCGCACTTGAGGCCGATCGGATTGACGATGCCGCGGCAGAACTCGACATGGGCGCCGCCCGGCTGCCGCGTGCGGTCGCCGATCCACAGGAAGTGCCCGGAGGTCGCCACGTACTCGCCTGATCCCATGGCCTCGTCGCGGCGGGTCAGCGCCTGCTCGTAGCTGAGCAACAGAGCCTCGTGGCTCGTATAGAAACTGGTCGTGCGCAGCGCCAGGGTGTTTTCCGCGGTGATCCCTAAGAGCGCATTGACCTCGACGGTCCGCTTGATCTCGTCGGCCAGCGCCTGATAGCGCTTTTCGACCGGCGTCCCGCCCATGAACTTGAGCTCCCACCGGTGCACGTTGTCGAGGGAGGCATATCCGCCATCGAGCAGGGCGCGCAGGAAGTTCAACGTGGCGGCCGACTGGCGATACGCCTGGAGCTGCCGCCGCGGATCGGGCTGACGGGCCTCCGGCGTGAACTCCGGACCGTTGATGATGTCGCCGTGGTAGCTGAGCAGCTCCGTGCCGTGGCGTTTCTCCATGGGCGAAGAGCGCGGCTTGGCGAATTGTCCCGCCACGCGCCCGACTTTGACGACATTCATGTCGCCGGCGAACGTCAGAATGAGCGCCATCTGCAGGAACAGCTGGAAATAATCGCGGATGTAGTCGGTCTTGTGCTCCTTGAAGCTCTCGGCGCAGTCGCCGCCCTGCAGCAGGAACCTCGTCCCGTCCACGACCTCCGCAAGCTTATTCTTGAGGTCGCGGACTTCCTTCACGAACACGAGCGGCGGAAAATTCCGCAAATTGCCGTCGACTTCCTGCAGCGCCGCTTGGTCCGGGTATTCCGGGACCTGGACGATGGGTTTGTTGCGCCAGCTGTCGGGCGTCCAACGCTCGGGCATTGCCAATCTCCGCGCCTCCACGAACGGGACGGAACCCGCGCAACTCTTGCGCCCGGCTCGTCCCGGCCGGGTTATACACGACCCCAACAGTCACGAGAACGGTGGATGAACGTTAAAGGCGAGCGGAAATGACGGAGATCCTCGTCCAGGACACGACCATCCCGGCGCGCGACGGCTACCCGCTCGCCGCAACCGTGTTCACGCCGGATCGCGCGCCGAAGAGCACGGTGCTGATCAACGCGGCCGCGGCCGTGCCGCGCAAAATCTATCGCGGCTTCGCCAGCTATCTCGCCCAGCACGGCTTTGCTGCCCTTACCTACGATTACCGGGGCGTCGCTGGTTCGCGCCCGCCTTCGCTCCGGGGTTTTCCCGCCCGCATGCGCGATTGGGCGGCGCTCGACGCGGCGGCGGCGATCGATCATGTGCGCCGTGTGTGGCCGACCGCCCACCTCAAGGTGGTCGGGCACTCGTTCGGCGGGCAGGCGGTCGGCCTGATGCCGAACAACAGCGAGATCTCACGCGCCCTCCTGGTGGCGGCGCAGGCTGGGTATTGGCGGCTGTTCCACGCGCCCGAGAAGTATCGCGTTTACCTGATGATGCGCTTTGTCGGCTCCCCGATCGCCTGGACGCTGGGCTACGTGCCGGGTCGCCTCGGGATTGGCGAGGATCTGCCGCGCGACGTCTTCCTGGAGTGGACGCGTTGGGTTGGACAGAAGCGGTATTTTTTCGATGATCCGACGCTGACCGCCCTGGAGAACTTTCCCCGCTACCGGGGCAAGCTGCGCGCGATCAGCATGACCGACGATCCGTGGGCGACGGAGGCGGCCGTCAACCTCCTGTGCACCGGCTTCACCGGAACGGCGCCGGAGCGCGTAGACATCCGACCACGCGACGTCGGCGCCGAGCGGATCGGCCATTTCGGCTTTTTTCGCCCCGAGCACCGCGACACGCTGTGGCGCGACGCGGCGGACTGGCTCGCCAGAGAATGACGAGAGGCGTTTCCCGGATGCAGTGCAGCGCAAGCGCAAAGCGCGCGGCGGTGCACCGCTGGTCCGGGACCGTACAAGACTCCCAGT
>JBJMSU010000253.1:0-28775 GCA_045801465.1 Xanthobacteraceae bacterium
AGGCCGTGCCACACGCCCGTCAGATTCGCTGCGCCCGCTTCAGCCGAATCCGTCATGTCCCGATCATAGACGGGAGCAGGCGAGATCTACCTGCTCACTTGCCCGCCGGCAGCGCCGCCGCTTTCGGCGCCGCGGGCGCGACGCGCCACACCGTGTTGCCGACGTCATCGGCGACCAGCAGCGCACCCGCTTTGTCGATTGCGACACCCACCGGACGCCCCAGGGCCTTGCCGTCCTGATCGATGAAACCGGTCAGGATCCCGATCGGCTGTCCGGACGGGCGACCATCGGCGAACGGCACGAAGATGACCTTGTAGCCGCTCAGCGGCTTGCGGTTCCACGAGCCGTGCTGGCCGATGAAGGCGCCGCCACGGTATTGCTGCGGGAACAGCTCGGCCTCGTAGAAGGTGAGTCCCAGCGACGCCGTGTGATTGCCGAGCGCGTAGTCGGGGACGATAGCTTTGGCCACCAGCTCCGGCTTGGTCGGCACGCGGGGGTCGACGTGCTGGCCATAGTAGCTGAACGGCCACCCGTAGAACCCGCCGTCCTGCACCGACGTCATGTAATCCGGCACGAGATCGCTGCCGAGCTCGTCGCGCTCGTTCACGGCCGTCCACAAGGCGCCACTCTGCGGCTGCCAGTCCATGCCATTGGCGTTGCGCAGGCCCGAGGCGAAAATCCGCGTCTTGCCGGTCGCCGGATCGATCTCCAGGATCGCGGCGCGGCTTTCCTCGTTCTCGAGCCCGTTCTCGCCGGCATTGCTGTTCGAGCCCACGGTTGCATAGAGGCGCGAGCCGTCACGGCTCGCGATCACGTTCTTGGTCCAATGGTGATTGATCGTCCCGGCTGGCAGGTCGGCGACCTTCACGCCGGGCTCGGTGATGCGCGTCGCGCCCTCGGCGTAGCGGTAGCGCATGATGGCGTCCGTATTGGCGACATAGAAGTCGCTGCCGACGAGCGTCATGCCGAACGGCGAATTGAGATTCTCGAGAAACACCGTCTTGGTCGCGCCGCCGTTGCCGTCGTCGCGCAACAGCGTGATGCGGTTCGCGCTCGGCACACCGGCGCCGGCGACGCTCTGTACCGTCTTAAACGCAAGCCCTTTGATTCCCTTGGCGTCGTCAGGCCGCTCGGGCGCGTTCGTTTCGGCGACGAGCACGTCCCCATTGGGCAGCACGTAGAGCCAGCGCGGATGATCGAGGCCGGTCGCCAGCGCCGTCACCTCGAAGCCGCTCGCGGCGGTCGGCTTGGCGCCGTCCGGCCAGCCCTTTGCCGGGGCGATGTGAACGGTCGGGATCAGGGTTTTGTTGGGCTCAGGCAGCGTGGGAGACGGCCCCATCGCCGCCGTTTCCGGCAATTTCGCAATGTCGCGGATGAGGTAGAAGGCAACGGATGCCACAATGACGAGGATGATCGCGAGGATGGCGAACCCGATGAGTCTTCGCATGGCACACCTGCTGACGTCCCGTGCGCTGAACGTAGCGGGATCAAAAACGGTTCCGCACCGGTAAACCAAAGGATCGTGACCGCGGCAGGTCTAAGAGGCCGGCAGATGCAGGGCCGCCAGAGCGGCCTTTGCAACGATGACATCCTGCTCGATCTGTGCGCCGCCGGCCGCCACCGCGCCGATCACCTCGCCGCCGACCACGATCGGAAAGCCGCCCGGCACGTTGGTGAAATCGCCCATGCGGACCGACATGCTGAGCGCGTTTTCCTCCGGCGCATAACCGGTCGGCTGGCGCTGCGACGCCGAGGTGATCGCCTTCCGCGTGGTCGTGACGATGGAGAAATGACGCGCCCCGTCCATCATCAGGAAGGCGATGAGGCGGCAGCTCTGGTCGACCACCGCCAGGCTCACCTTGCAGCCGATCTCCTCGGCCTTGGCAACGCCGGCCTGCAGCATCTTCAGGCTCGCCGCATGCGTGAGGCGGTGGGTGGCGACGACATCGGCCATGGCTCATGCCACCAGGTCGTGCGTGCTGGGCGCGAACAGCTCCTCCACGCTGACGCGGCGCGTGATGATGCCCTGCGCCAGCGCGTGCCCGATGAGCTCCTCGAGCACGCGCCGGTTCGGCGCGATGCCATAGGGGAGCGGATCGCCCGTGATTTCCATGACGCGCCGATGCACCTCGTCCACCTGCGTTGGCTTGTCGATCTTGCCGGCCTTGAGACGCTCCACATAGAGCCGCTTGGCCGCCGCGAAGGCGTCGAACACGTCGGCGGCGAGATCGGGATGGGCGTCGAGGAGCTCGTCCTTGATGACGACCGTGTGGTTGATGGGGTAATGGCCGCGCCGGCGCAGCGCGACGAGACCGGCTTCCAGCGCATTGGGAATGAGCGGCTTGACGTCGGGCGCGCTCGCCTCGATGCCGATGGCGGCGGCAAGCTCGCCCGACGCGAGCCGGTCTTCCATTTTCTTGCCTGTCTCGATGGGCACCACATTGGCAGGCGGCCGATACTCGGCCACGTGCTCGTCGCCCGACAGCACCCAGGTGATCTTGCTTAAGTTCACGCCGTGCTCATCCTGAAGGACGCCGCGGGCCCACACGCCCGTGGTGACCGTGTAGCCGCGGTTGACCCCGACCTTGCGGCCCTCCAGGTCCTTCGGGCGCGCGATGCCGGCCTTGGTGTTGTGCAGGATGGCGCCGTGGTGGAAGGCGCGCACGAGAAAGACCGGCACCGCGGTAAAGCGCTTGCCGTAGGCGCGGGCGCAGATGTAGGTGGTGATCGCCATCTCGCAGATGTCGAACTCCAGCCCCCGCACCATGCGGCGGAACGCAGCGATGATGGGATCGACCTCTTCGAAATCGAACGCGAACGTGCGCGGCCTGACGCTGCCGTCCTTGAGCGGCTGGTTGTTGCCCTGGGTGCGGGTGACGGTTTTCAGCTTGAGGTCGGGCATGGCGGCCTTTGTCGGTCAAGAACGATCGGGTTGGAGGATGATGCGAGAAGCGAATGTAGGCCGAAGCTCCGCGGCGCGTCGAGCCGCCTTCAGGCCTAACAGCACTCGCAGCCCAGGGCATCGGTATCGAGCAGCGCATCCTTGAACCAGGCGGGCGGCAGGTCGTCGGCGACCACGTCCGCGACCGGCTTGAACACCTTGAACCGGTAGCGCTGCTCGTCGGTCCAGAACGCCACCACGGTTTCCAATGGCGCACAGCCGGGGAGCTGACACGATACCTGGGCGACCAGAACTGTGGCTTCCTCGCCGAGCCGGAAGCGCGCCCGCGTCCATTCCCTCACCCGGTCCAGGGCAGCGGCGTGGGCGGGATTTTTTTCCAACGAGCGAAGCATTGTTGGCTCGAGATCGCGTACCACAGCGGCTTGTTTCAGCACAACGCACCGGGTTGCGGTCGGTCGTAACCCCGTCCTAGTGTGCGCGCCGACGATGTTATTGGAGGCTTCCTGAAGTGGCAGAGCAAGTGCGGGCGGCCGTGCGCACCGGACCGAGCCGGACCGAGATCCGCGAATACCCGATGCCGGACATCCCGGAGGACAGCGCGCTGATGAAGATGGAGGTCGCCGGCATCTGCGGCACCGACGTCAAGCTGTACAAGACACCGCCGTCGAACGCGCCGGTGATCATGGGCCACGAGAACATCGGCATCATCGCCAAGGCGGGCCGCGAGTTCACCCGGCGCAAAGGTTTCAAGGAAGGCGACCTGGTGTTCGTCGAGCACTACGTCATGTGCGGCAAATGCGAGTGGTGCCACCAGGGCCAGTACCGCCACTGCGAGAACACCGACTGGCGTTCCAATCCGGACGGCATCCGCTACGGCTACACCTCGGCCGAGAAGCCGCCGCACCTGTGGGGCGGCTTTGCCCAATACGTTTACCTGCCGTGGAACGCGGTCGTCCACCATGTGCCGAAGGGCGTCACGCCGGAACTGGCCGGGCTGGTGACTCCCATGGCGAACGGCGTCGAATGGTCCCTGTTCGACGGCGGCGTCGGCTACGATTCCAGCGTGCTCATCCAGGGGCCGGGACAGCAAGGCCTCTCGCAAACGGTGATTTGCCGGCAGGCGGGAGCGTCGCTCATCATCGTCACCGGCCGCTCAAAGGATGCGGCGCGCATGCAGGTCGCCAAGGAGCTCGGCGCCGACTACGTGATCGACGTCGACAAGGAAGACCCGCTCGCCCGCATCAAGGAGATCACCGGCGGCAAGGGCGTTGACGTCGCGCTCGACTGCACCGCCGGCGCCGGCACCATTCCGATCCTGCTCGGCGTGGAAGCGCTCAAGCGCAAAGGCGGCACCATCGTGGTGCAGGGCGAGATGAAGGAGTTCCCCAACTTCCCGCTCGAGCGCGTCACGGTGAAGTTCATCACCATCAAGAGCGCGCGCGGGCACAGCTTCAAGGCCTGCGAGCTGGCGCTGGCGCAGCTCGCCTCCAAGCGCTTCCCGCTGGAGAAGGTCACCACCCACAGGTTCGGGCTCAAGGATGTCGACCTCGCCATCCGCTCCGTGGGCGGCCAGGGCGTGCCGGACGTGATCCACGCCTCGCTCATGCCATGGGAGTAGTGTCGTTCCCGCGGTGGCGGGAACCTATGACCACCGTCTCGCGATAGTTCTCCCGTTCATTGGTCATGGCTCGGCGCCTGCGCGGGGACGGCCCGATGATCATTCTCCCAGCGGCTTGAGCTCAAGCTTTGCGGCGAGCTCACCGAGCTGCGTGAGCAGCGCGGGTGTCAAGGCGACGCCGGCACGGCTGCGTTCCTCGCGGCGGCGGCGGCGGGCTTCGCCGGGAATGCGGATGGCATCGAAGCCGGGCAGTCGCGCCGACGCGCGGAACTCGCGTAAGTGGCGGTCGACCTCCGCCGTGAAGGCCGCAAGCGGAAGAAAGCGTGCCACGTCGAGGGCAATCACGAACTGTCCGGTATTGGCTTCGCTACGCGCATCGGTGCCGAAGTCGCGCACGTCGCGGCCGAACGCGGCGCCGTTGAGCACGCCGGCCAACAGGCCGATGATCAACGCCAGCCCGCTGCCCTTGTAGCCGCCGATCGGCAGCAGCGTTCCCTCGGTCGCACGGCTGGCGTCGGTGATCGGCTTGCCGGCGCGATCGATCACCCATCCTTCCGGGATCGGGTTACCCTGCAGCGCGTGCTCGCGAATGTACCCGAACGAGGACACCGACGTGGCGATGTCGAGCACGACCGGCGCTTCCGCGCCGGCCGGAATCGCAAACGCGATCGGATTGGTGCCGATCAGCGGCTCGGCGCCGCCCCACGGCGCCATATGGTTGGCGCTCGACGCCGCGCCATAGATGCCAATCATGCCATGCTGCAGCGGGATGGCGGCATAGACACCGGCGGCGCCCGCATGGTTCGAGCGCCGCGCGCCGACCCAGGCGACGCCGCTCGCGCGCGCCAGCTCGACCGCAACGTTGGCGGCGTGCGACATCACCAAGTGGCCCATGCCGTTGTCGCCGTCGACGAGCGCGGTCGCCGGTCCGCTCCTGATCGTCTTGATGCCCGGTCGCGGGTTGATGCGGCCCTCGCGCAGCCAGCGCACATATTGGGCCAGGCGGAAAATGCCGTGGGCGTCGGAGCCGGTCAGGTCGGCCTCGATCACGGCTTTGGCAACGATGTCGGCATCGGCTTCAGGAAGGCCGCAGGCCCGGAACGCCTCTTGGGTGAAGGCCAACATCGCGGCAACCGGAATCCGGCGCTCGGTTGCATGCCGATCGGCTTGTTCGGTCGCGCTCATGCAGGACGGCCCTGAAGATTGAGTTCAGCCAGCTCATCTAGCATGACTGCGTGACATCCTGAGCGACGCCATATCCGCAGAGATGATCGCGTTACACCGAGGTGCCGCTTGCTCCATCCCTCCCCGGAGGGGAGGGTGGCCGACGCCGGCCTTTTGCCGGCGGAGGTCGGGTGGGGATAAGCGCGCATTGATGCATTCGCCCCCACCCGCCTCGCTTCCGCTCGGCACCCTCCCCCTTCGGGGGAGGGATGGAGTTTGTTGGCCGCGAGAGCAAATTCCCCGAGGTGACGCAGTGGTATTAGCACGATACGCCAGATACGCGCGGAGGCTCTAGAAATCGTGTTTACCGTTGTGGCAACTGTCGGCCCTGCCCTCTGTACCCGACATGGAAAACCGCGATAATTCATCAACGGAAAACGAGCCCGCCGGGAGGAAAGATGGCTGCAGGTAAGCCGTTCGGTGTCGCGTGCGCTGCCGTCTGGCTGGCGGGCGGCGCGGCCTTCGCCCAGGTGATTGCCCCCAAGGTCGACAATGTGCCGATTCCGCCGGGGGTCGATGCGTTCAGTCTCTCGCTCGACGAGATCAAGAAATATTCCTCGATCAGCAATTTCGAGCTGCTGGGGCAGAGCTATTTCAAGATCGCCCAGCGCACGCCGTGGGCCAGGGGGCAAGGGCGGCCGGGTGGCGAGGTCGGGTCGGGCTTCAATACGGTGCGCGTCTATGACGGCATCGCCTATCTCGGCGGCTACAGCCTGCCGCCGACCCTCTACCACGTTGTGATCGCCGACGTGCGCGATCCGAAGAACATCCAGTTGCTCAGCACCATCGCGTGCAACCCCGGCACGCGCTGCAATTACCTGCGCGTCAACAGGGCGAAGAAAATCCTCATCGTCGGTCACGACGACGATCCGCGCGGCAATCCCGACAAGCCGCCGGCCGGCGAGAAGTCGCAGGCCGGCTGGTCGTTCCACGACGTGTCCGATCCGCGCAATCCCAAGCGGCTCGCCTTCGTCCCGGCAAGTCCCGGCGGCAAGACGCATGGGCTCGATATCGACGACCGCTATCTCTACGGCTGCGGCCAGTTCTCGGGCGACCTCAATCGCGAGGCGCTGCAGATCATCGACTACGCTGATCCGGCCAATCCGAAGCAGGTGGCGACCTGGCACGTGCCCGGGCAGATGAAGGGCGAGCAATACGGCCCGCTCAATCGCAACAATCCCGACGGCAAGCCGCAGATCATCCAGTGCCACGAGATCGTCGCCCACAACGATCGCCTCTACCTCGCGTGGCGCGACGCCGGCATGCTGGTGCTCGACATCAAGGATCGGACCGCGCCGCGGCTGCTGGGAAGTTACGATTACGTGCCGCCGTTCCACGGCGGATTCCTCGGCGCGGCGCACACGTCGGCGCCGGTGGTCACGCGCGCGAACGAGCACCCGGATCTCGTCGTGCACACGGACGAGATCTTCGATTGCCCGCAGGGCTTCGGCCGCATTCTCGACGTCTCGGACCTGAAGAACCCCGAGGTGGTGAAAGGCGAACGGCCGGCGAACGTGCAGCTCCTGTCGACGTTCCGCGCCGCGCACGTGCAGGATCAGTTCGACGCGGAGAAGAAGGAATTCGTCTGCCCGCAAAAGGGCGGGCCGGCCGGAACGGTTTCCAACACCACGCACCTGCCTTGGTTCGACCGGCGTTCGCCCAGCCTCGTCTACGTCACCTGGTACGACGAGGGGGTGCGCGTGCTCGACATCTCCAACCCGTTCGCCCCGACCTTCGTCGGGCACTTCCTGTCGCCGCGCTTCGCCGCGCCCGGCCGGCAGGATCGGCACACGCGCGAGATCTTCCAGGACCCGGACACCAACCTGCTCTACGTCACCGACGGCAATGGCGGCGGGCTGATGGTGCTGCGCTATACCGGGCCGATCCCGGATCGGCCGCCGATCCCAGGCGGGCGATGAACCGGGCTGTGGCGCACATCGCCGCCGCTGCCGGCATCCTGCTCGCGCTGGCGTTGCTCGACGCCGGCGCGGCGCACGAGCTCGACGACATCTTCATCCGGCCGAACGTCAGCCGCTACGCCCTGACGCAGGCCTTCCTGCGCGGCGGCGCGGCGGAGCGCGATGCGCTCGAAGCCGAGCTTGCCGCGATCCCGGGCGCCGACGAGCGAGCGGTGCAGCTCGGGCGCGACCTCGACGGCGACGGCGATCCCGACGAGATCCATTTTCATCTCGAAGTCATCGAGGTGCAGGAAGAGGTCTATCCGGGCGAGTTCGTGACGTTCTGGGTATTCGCGCCGGTCGGCCGCGACATGAGCTCGCCGGCGCGCCTGCCGAGCCCGACGCTGCGCGTCGAGGAAGGCGATCACGTCGCCATCACGCTCTACAACACACACTATCTGCCGCACACGATCCATCTGCACGGCACGTCGCAGGACAACAACATGGACGGCGTGCCGCACATGACGCAGCACGAAGTGGCGCCGGGCAAGAGCTTCACCTACCGTTTCATCGCCAAGGCGCCGGGCACCTACTGGTATCATTGCCACGTGCAGGAGCAGGCGCACGTCGGTATGGGGCTCGCCGGCATGCTCATCATCGAGCCGAACCGGCCCAACAACCACTTCGCGCACCTCATTCCCGGCGCCGGCCGCATCACGTCGATCGCGAAAGCCACGCGCGAGGAGTATCAGAACGAATATTCCCTCGTTTACATGGATATCGACGATCGGCTGCACCGCATCCCGGCCGCTTATCGCGATCCGCGCGAGATCGAAAAGCGCATGCATCGCGACTATGACGTGACGCAACGCAAGTCGAACATCTTCCTGCTCAACGGCCGCGCCTTCCCGTTCACGTTGCGCGATTCGCCGATCGTGGTGAACGCCGACGAGACCACCAGGCTGCGCATCCTCAACGTCGGACCGCGCACGGTGTTTCTCCATACGCACGGCCATCACCCGACGCTGACCCACCTCGACGGCTATCCGGTGCCCAAGGAGGCGCGCATCACGCGCGATACCTTCGACATCGGCCCGGCGCAGCGCGTCGACCTGGCGCTGCGCACCGGCAGCGATGGCACCTACGCAGTTGGCCCGGGCGTGTGGCTGATGCACGACCACGCCCAGCCGGCAGCCTCAAACAAGGGCATCAACCCCGGCGGCGACCACACCGCAATCGTCTATTCCGAGTTCATGGGCGAGGACGGCCTGCCGCGCGATCACGTCGGCCATGCGGCGCATGCCCGCTTCTTCGATCCCGCCTACTACCAGGGCAAGGTGCCGGTGTTCGATCCGAAGATCTTCGGCACGACGGTCGAAAATTACGAACGTGGCTGGCCGAGCGGCCCGCCGGCGGGCGGATCATTCGACTACCCGGCGCGCGAGACGGAGAGCGCCGCGCTGCCGCGGCTCGACCTGATCGACGCCGAGCGCCACCGCACCGTGGCGACCTCGTGCCAGGAGCGGCCGCGCGGCTTTCGCCGCATCCGGGTGAAGGCCGGCCGCCAGTACGCGCGCGAAGGCGAGGTCTATGCGTTCGAGCCGCGCGAGCTTCACGCCGAGCGCTGCGAGGAAGTCGAGATCGTGCTGGAGAACAACGACGAAATTCGCCACGACCTGATGATCCCCGGCTTGGGTCCGATCTTCGCGATCAATTTCGTCGGGCCCGACGTGGAAACGGCCCGTTTCGTGACGCCGGACGAGGACGTCACGCTGTTCTTCCACTGCCACGTCGCGGCGCACGACAAGGTCGGCATGACCGGGAGCCTCGTGGTCGGCAAAGGCGGCGCGCCCAAGCGCGTCGCGCAAGCATCGGGCGCCGCAGCGGATGCGGCAAAGTCGGTGCAGGGCGTCGGCATCGTGATCGCGGCGGTGCCGCGCGTCGGCCGCCTGATCGTCAACCACGAGGAGATCAAGGGCTTCATGGCGGCGATGGAGATGAGCTATCCGGTCGCGCCGCCGTCACTGCTCAACGGCGTCAACCCGGGCGACAAGATCGGCTTCACCATCGACCCCGCGAAATCCGTGATCACCGCCATCGAGGTGCTCGAGCCGGCGAGGTGACCCCCTCTTGTCATGGCCGGGCTTGTCCCGGCCATCCCGCTTCGTTTGGCACGGCCTTGCCCAAGTAAGCGAGATGCGCGGGTCAAGCCCGCCATGACAATGCACAGATTGGGGCTACTCCATCTTGATCCCAACTGTGGTGATCACGTTCCGCCATCGCTGGCTTTGAGGACATAGCGGCCGTCGTTGGGGCTCACGGCGAGCACGCCCTGCCGGCGCAACGCGTCGAGCGCCGTCACCACCTCGCGGCCGTCGTCGCTGCCGAGTGCCGCCATCAGCTCCTCGAAGAATTTCGGCCCCGCCTGCAGCGCCGCCAGGATCGATGGATGGCGCGCGCCGTGGTAGCGCGGCGGCTCGGGCACGGTCGTCTCCAGCGTCTCGGTGCCGCCGAACGGGAGCGTGAGGTCGAAGCCGGCCTTCGAGCCGACGCGGGCCCCGCGCAGCGACGGATCGAGCGGCAGGGTGCGGAAGCCGTCCTGCACCACGAGATCGCGCGCCGGCTGAAAGCGCGTGCCGAGCGCCCAGTCCATCTGCTCGTCGGAGAAGATGTCGATATCGGGATCGACCACGAACACGTTCTTCACGTTGGCGGCCGAGCCGAACACGGCCGAGATCGCATTGCGCGCCTCGCCCGGTACGCGCTGCTTGAGCGCGACGCGCACGTTGTAGACGCCGCCGCAGGCAGGACTGGAATAGACGTCGACCGGCTCGCGCACGGCGGTCTGCAGCGCCCGCCATACCAGCGCTTCGGTGCGCAAGGTGGTGAGCTGCGCGGTGTCGGTGCGGCTCATGGTGCGGCCGCTGATGGTGAGCGTCTGGAACACGGCATCCGCGCGCCGCGTGATGGCGGTGACGCGGAACACCGGATTGGTCTTCACGCCGCCGTAGTAGCCGAGGAATTCTCCGTAGGGCCCTTCCGCCTCGGTGTAGCCGGCCGCGTCGAGATAGCCCTCGATCACCCATTCGGCATCGGCCGGAACCAGGATGTCGTTCGTGATGCACTTGGCGACCGGCAGTGGCGCGGCACGCAAGGGGGCGATGAGGCCGAGCTCGTCCACCGGCAGCCGCATGGTGGCGGCGAAGTAGTCAATCGGGTGCGCGCCCACCACGATGCTCAGCGGCAGCTTCTCACCAACGGCGAGCGCGGCGAGATAGATGTTGCGCAGATCGCTGGGGGCAACGAGATCGATGCCGGTTTCCTTGCCGTTGCGCAGTTGCAGCCGCCGCAGTCCGACATTGGTCCAACCGGTCGCGGCATCGATGCAGAAGTCCATGGCGGCGGAGATGTAAGGACCGCCATCGCTGCCGTGCTGGAGGTGGACGGGAAGCTTGGTGAGGTCGGCATCGTCATGGCTCAGCACGATCTGCTGCACCGGCGCTTGGTCGCGCGAGACCGTGACGATCTCCGGCCTGATGGCGAGCCGCCGCATGATCTCGCCGCGCAGCTCCTTCGGCGCGACGCCGAACGCGCGCGCAAAGCGCTCGCGGCTTCCCATCACGTTGCCGGCAAGCGGAAGCCCTTCCGGACCGACACGTTCGAACAGCACCGCATTGGGATTGCCGTCGAGGATCGCGGCAACCTGCGACAGCTTGACGGCTCCCCGCCTGATCTCGAGCGCGTCGTCGGCGGCCAAGCCATCGAGAAAGCGACGCAGGCGGAAGCGATCGAAATCGGACTCCTGCCGGACCCGTGTGGCGGGCGCAACCGGCATCACAATCGTCTCCAAATTGCAGCCCGGATGTGCGTAGCGAATCCGGGACGGCCCCGCATTCCGCTTCGCTCCATGCGGGCTACGGACCACGCGCAGAGCTTCACCGTGAAGGCACGAAACGGTAAGAGCGGTGCCATGACCTGTCAATGAAGCGCCCCGCCAACATGCCTTCCTATATCGGACAACCGATCCCGCGGCTGGAAGACGTACGTCTGGTCGCTGGCCAGGGACGTTATACCGACGACCTTGCGCCAGCCGATGCATGCTGGGCTTTTGTGGTGCGCTCGCCGTATCCGCATGCGGCGATCCGGGCGATCCGGGCCGAACGGGCGAGAGGCCTTCCCGGCGTGCGCGCGGTGCTGACCGCGGCGGACTACCAAGCGGACGGGCTCAAACCCATTCCGCACCTCGCCAATCCGGCCGATGCGATCGACCCCAAACGGCCGTCTTTTGCCCGTGGAGCGGGTGCTGTCGTGATCGAGATTCCGCAGCCCGTGCTGGCAGCGGACCGCGTGCGCTATGTCGGCGAGGCCGTGGCCGTGGTGATCGCCGACACGCCGGCGCAGGCGAAGGATGCCGCCGAAGCGATCGAGATTGCGTACGAGGTGCTTCCTGCCATCGCATCGCTCGACGATGCGCTGCAGGAGAATGCGCCGCTTCTGTCGCCCGACGTACCCGGAAACATCTGTTTGAGCGCAAGCTTCGGCGACGCGCAGGCGACCGAGCGCGCTTTCCTCGCGGCCGACCTGGTGGTCGCGCGCGATTTTCCTAACCAGCGGATCGTCAATTGCCAGATGGAGCCGCGCGCCGCCATCGGCCTGTTCGATCCATCGAGCGCCACCTACACGGTCGTCTCCGGCAGCCAGGGCGTGGTGCGCCATCGCGCGGCTCTGAGCGCTGCGCTCAATGTGCCGCCCGACAAGATCCGCGCGATCTCGCCCGATGTCGGCGGCGGGTTCGGACCACGCACGTCGCTCTATCCGGAGAGCGTGCTGGTCGCCTGGGGCGCGCGGCGCGTCGGACGGCCGGTGCGCTGGATGAGCGAGCGCAGCGAGGCGTTCCTCACCGATTTCCAGGGCCGCGACATCCTCACCCGGGCGGCGGCCGCGTTCAGTGCGCAGGGCCGGCTGCTGGCGATGCGCATGACAATCGACGGCAATCTCGGCGCCTATCCGGCGTCTTTCGCGCCGCTCGCGAATTGCCATCGCCTCATCGCCACCGTGTATGATGCGGCCACAGGGTTCGCGCAGGTGCGCGGCGTCCTCACCAATTCGACGCCCACCTCGCCCTATCGCGGCGCCGGCCGGCCGGAAGCCACGTTCGCAGTCGAACGACTTCTCGATCTCGCGGCCGATCGGCTCGGCATCGACCGCATCGAAATCCGGCGCAAGAACATCATCAGCAAAGAGCGCCTGCCCTATCGCAATCTCATGGGGCTCACCTATGACAGCGGCGACTTCCTCGGCAACATGGAAAAGGCGCTCGTCCGCAGCCAATGGACCGGTTTTCCCGCGCGGCGGCATGCCAGCCGAAAGAACCGGCGGCTGCGCGGCATCGGCATTGCGAACTACGTGGAGGCACCGGTCGGGGCGCCGCGCGAGCGCGTCGTGCTGACGGTGACCGCAGAGGAAGCCGTCGAGCTGATCACCGGGACGCAATCGACCGGGCAAGGCCACGAAACGGTGTTCGCTCAAGTCCTGGCCGACACGCTCGGGGTCCCGCTGGAGCGCATCAAGGTGATCAGCGGCGACAGCACGCTGGTGGAAGTGGGCGGTGGCAGCCATTCGGCGCGCTCGATGCGGCTCGTCGGGACGCTGCTGTGCGAAGCAAGCGAGAAGCTGATCGCCAAGGCGCGGACGCTCGCGGCGGAGCAACTCGGCGTCGCTGGCGACGACGTGCGTTACGCGGATGGAATTTTCACCGCCGCGAATTCCAATCGCACATCGAGCCTGTTTCAGCTCGCTGCCCAGAGCACGCCAGGGATTCTCTCCGTGGCGAGCGAACTTGCCCATCGTATTCCGGTGCATCCGACCGGCTGCGCGGTGTGCGAAGTGGAGGTCGATCCGGCGACCGGCGCCGTCGAATTGCAAGCCTACACGTCGATCGACGATGTGGGCCGGCCGATCAATCCGCTCATCATCGACGGCCAGGTGCATGGCGGCATCGTCCAGGGAATCGGCCAGGCGCTGCACGAAGGCGTGGTGACCGATGGCTCCGCCCAGGTGCTCACCGCATCTTTCATGGATTACGGCCTGCCGCGCGCCCACAATGTGCCGAGCTTCAATGTTGAGCTCGCCGAGGATCCGACCACCGGCAATCCGCTCGGCATCAAAGGCGGCGGCGAAGGCGGCATCACGCCGGCGACCGCAGCGGTGATCAATGCGCTCGTCGACGCGTTGCGCGAGCACGGCGTCGACCACATCGACATGCCGGCGACGGCGCAGCGGGTGTGGATGGCGATAAACAGGAAGACATCGTAGGGTGGGTTGAGACGCCGCGCTCGGCTTGCGAACGGGACCGCTGCGTGGCGCGGCGAAACCCACCAGCGGCGGAACCGATGATGGTGGGTTTCGGCGCTCAACGCCGTGGCCCAAACGCGATGCCTCGCAACGCGGCCTCAACCCGCCCTACGAAGGTAGGCGATAGAAGCCCAGCTTCTGCAGCACCGGCTCGTCGGTGACGCGGAACACGAGCGCGTCGTCGGCCGCTTCGTGGAAGTGCGAGCGCCAGGCCGGGGCCGCGATGACGTCGCCGCGCTGCCACGCAAAGCGCTCGCCATCGACCGTGGTGGCGCCGGAGCCGCGCACGATGGCGTAGATGTTGTTGGCGGTGCTCTGATGCGCGGCCGTGCGCGTGCCCGGCTCGAGCTTCATCATGTGCAGACCGATGGTATCGAGGGCCGGGCTGCCGAGCTCGATCGCCGTGCCGAACGGGCCGGCGGGCGTCGGCGCCGCTTCGTCCAGCCGCCGCTGCGTGTCCGCCAAGGTGAACACGAACTCCGAATCCTTGGTCGGCGGCTCGCTCTCGAACGCCGCGTGGCTCTCGTCCTCCTCCTGCGGCTCGAAGAACATCGGCTCCAGCAATTGCACCAGCGGCGCATCGAGGAAGTCGAGCCAATAGGCGTTGGCCTTGCTGTTGTTGCCGTGGCCGTGCGTCGACCAGTTCGGCGTCAGCAGCACGTCGCCCGGCTCCATCGCGATATTGGTCCCGTCGACCTCCGTGTAGGTGCCGGGCTCGGCATCGAGGATCAGCCGCAGCGCGTTGGGCGTATGGCGGTGCACGCGTGCCCACTCGCCCGGCATGATCATCTGGTAGGCGGCCACGATGGTGCGCACGGTGCCGTAGGTGTTGCCTTCGGCGGGATTGAACAGGATCAGGTTGCGCCGCTCGGCGAGCTCGGTGTTGATGAGCCGGCCGGCCGCATCGAGCGCGCCGCGCGCCTGCGCATAGGTCCAATGGGTCGGACGGAAGGTCTTGCGCGGGCTCGCCCATAGCGACGGCGTCGGCTTGGCCCAGCCTGGGCCCATGCCAACCTTTTCGAGCTTGCCGTACAGCTCCTCGAGCGAGCCGGACTGGGCCAGATCCTCGCGCGTCGGTGCACTCATGCCTTGTCCTCTTTGCGGATAGCGAGATTGTCGCCGCCCTCTCCCTGCACGACCGGCACCGTCATGCGGCCGACCCGCGCGATCTCGATCGTCACCGTGTCACCGCCGCGGATCGGTCCGACGCCTTCCGGCGTTCCGGTGGCGATGACGTCGCCCGGCTGCAGGGTGGACACCGAGGAGGCGAGCGCCACCATGTTGGGGATGTCCACGATCAGGTCGCGCGTGCTCGCGTGCTGGCGCAGCTCATCATTGACCCACAGCTTCATGTCGAGATCGCTCGGGTCGCCCACTTCGTCGGCGGTGACGAGGGCCGGGCCGATGGGCGTGAACGTGTCGTAGGACTTGCGCATCACCCGCTCTTCCTTGCCGCGCACCGTGATGTCCATCAGGCAGGAATAGCCGAACACGTAATCGGGCGCCTCGTCGACCGATATGTGGCGCCCGGCCTTGCCGATGATCAGCGCCAGCTCGCATTCGTGATGGATCTCGCGGCTCGGCAGGTCGGGCAGCACGATCGGGTCCTGCGGGCCGCTGATCGAGGACGTCGCCTTGAGGAAATAGCCGTTGAGATCGGCGCGGTGGGTCGAGGCCATCTCGGTCTGGTGCGCGATGTAGTTCACCGGATAGGCGAACAGGTTGTGCGGCCACACGATGGGCGCCAAGAGCCGCACCTCACCCAGCGGGACGCCGGGGCCGCGCGCCGCGTCCCCGAGATCATATTTCAGCGCCTCGAAGTTGCGGATGAGCTGCAGCATGCCGACCGGCGGCCAGGCGTTGGCGTCGAGGCCGATCGCGGCCGTGACGTCGTGCACCATGTCGCCTTGCAGGATGCCGATGCGGCCTTCGTTGAAGCGGACCAGTCTCACGATTGCTCCCCGAAATGAAGCACCAACAAAAACGTCAGGCCGACGCCGCGGCTGGGGTCGATGCCCGGCCCTGGGCGCCGGGCGCCGCGCCGCGGACGCGGTCGATCAGCGCCAGCGGATCGGCCGGCGCGCGGTCGGCGCGCCAAGCCACGTGGCCGTCCGGCCGGACCAGCACGAGCCTGCGCTCATAAAGCCCGAGAAGGTGCGGCTCGTCGAGGGGAACGAAATGCATAGGGACCTTGCGCGCGCTGGCGGCGCTCAAGATCGCCGCAGCGGAGGCATCGGCGCCGAGGCCGAGCAGCGTGAAGGTGCGGCCGAACAGGTCGAGGATGGAACGGCCGTCGGCGAGCCACGCGTGCGGCGCGCGATGCCCCGGCCGCGCGGTCGGAACATACGTCTTGGGATCGTCGGCGGGCGCGCTCGTCCCGTCGGGCCAGCAGATCGGCGAATCTTCGTACCGGTACCCAAGGTGCATGCCCAAGGTGAACCATTCGTGGCGCATGAGCGCGGAAAATTCGCGCCCGAGCCGCTCGCGCGCGCCGGCGCCGTCCGGCGTGTCGTCGAGCAGGTTCGCCTCCGGTCTGGGCGACAGCATGCGCGCCAAGTTGCGGCTCGCCTCGGCGACGTTGCGCGCGCCGACCGGCCGCCGCTCGGGCTCGTATGAATCGAGCAGGGCTGGCCCGCCCCAGCCTGCCAGAACGGCGGCGAGCTTCCACGACAGGTCGACCGCATCGCCGATGCCGGTGTTCATGCCGAATCCACCGGTGGGAGACATCGCGTGCGCGGCATCGCCGAGGATGAAGCCGCGCCCGTTGCGGTAGTGGTCGGCCACCAGCTCGCGCCGGACCCACGGCAGCACGCTGAGGATCTCGTAATCGAAGTCGATGCCGACCGCGCGGCGGATGGCGGCGTGGATCTCCTCGTTCGTCAGCTCGCGCTGCTCGGGCCCGCGGATGATGGAGAAGCGCCACTGGTCGCGGCCGTTGATCGCCACGATCGTTGCCCAGGTGCCCTCGGGACCGAGAATGATGAAGCGGTAAGCCTCGCCCTTGTCGTGCAGCGAGACGAGATGCGGGCAGCGGAAGATGACATTGGTGGTGTAGGTGAGCGCGGGATTGCCGCTCATGCCCATGCCCAGCGTCTCCCGGACCAAGCTGCGCGCGCCGTCGCATCCGGCGAGGTAGAGCGCCTGGATCGAATAGCGCCGCTCGCGTGCCAAGTCCTCGACCTCGGCGGTGACGTGATCGGCATCCTGCGTCAAGGACACAAGACGCGTGCGGTAACGAAGCTCGACGGTTGGATGGGAAGCCGCGAAGGCGCGCAGGATCGGATCGAACATGTTCTGCGGACAGCGCTCGCGCTTCTGCGGGCTGACGGCGGGCGGTTTTTCTTCTCCCATGGACGGGAAGCGCTCGCGCCCGAGCTCGTAGCCGGCGAGGCTCGTCACGTAGACATTGTCCTGACGCACGTCACGCGGATAGGGCGACGCCTCGACGGCCGCCACCAGGCCCCAGCGGCGGCAGAACTCCATGGTGCGGATGCCGACCAGATCCTGCCGCGGCTGATAGATCGATCCGTCCGACTGCTCGATGAGCAGGCAGCGCACGCCGCGCCAGCCGAGATCGCCGGCGAGCGCCAGACCGACCGGCCCGCCGCCGACGATGAGAACTGGAACAGGGGAATCCATCGATGGCTTGTGCACTGTTATGCGATCGATGCTTGTGCCGACTCCATTCGGCCTCATCCTGAGGAGCGTCCGCAGGACGCGTCTCGAAGGATGGGGCCGCCCCTTCCTTCGAGACGGCCGCGTGCCGCGGCCTCCTCAGGATGAGGGCGGAAGGACTGCTTCAGAGTTGCCAGAACACTACTCCGGCTTGATGCCGGCGTCCTTGATGATCTTGGCATAGCGGGCAAGCTCGCTCTTGAGGTAGGCGCGCCATTCTTCGGGCTCGGTGGCGAGCGGCTGCATGCCCTGGGAGTCGAGCTGCGCGACAGCGTCGGGCGCGCCAACCGCTTTCGCCACTTCGTCGCGCAGGCGCTTGGCGATCGCCGGCGGCGTGTTGGCCGGCGCCAGGATGCCGAACCAGCCGGCAATCTCGTAATCCGGCACGCCCGATTCCATCACGGTCGGCACATTGGGCAGCGCCGGCGAGCGCTTGGTGCTGGTCACCGCCAGCGGCATCACCTTGCCGGCTTTCGCCTGCGGCACCATGACCGGCATGGCGTCGAACATCGCATCGATATGCCCGCCGAGCAGATCGTTGAGCGCGGGACCCGCGCCCTTGTAGGGGACGATCGTCACCTTGATGCCGGTTTTGGATTTCAACAGCTCGGTGGCGAGGTAGAGCGAGCTCCCGGTGCCTCCGCCCGCCGCGAAACTGAGCTTGCCGGGATTCTTCTCGGCGTACTGGATCAGTTCAGGCAGGCTTTTGACGGGCAAGTCGTTCCGCGCCGCCAGGATCAGGGGCCCGGTGGCGACCTGCGTCACCGGGGTGAGCGCGGTGAGGTCGAACGGGTAGTCCGGATGCAGCGGCTGGGTGATCAGCGTACTGGTGGAGATGAAGAAGAGCGTGTGACCATCGGCCGGGGCGCTGGTCAGGTCGCGCAGGGCCGGGATGAAGATTCCGCCGGCCCGGTTCTCCACGAACACGGTGGTGCGCAGGCTCTCGCTCATCTTCTGCGCCACGAGGCGCGCCATCACGTCGGTCGCGCCGCCGGCCGCCAGGCCGACGATGATCTTGATCGGCTTGGCCGAGAGGTCCTGCGCATCGGCCGTGCGAGAATGGCTTACGAGCAATACGGCGCCGGCAAGTAAAACCCACACCGATCGTAGCAGCGACATCATGGCTTCCTCCCGCTCACGTTCCGCTCTCGTTCAACAGCGTCGCCATGATGCGCTCGCGCGTCAACGGCAGATCGCGCACGCGCACGCCCAGAGCGCGCGCAACCGCATTGCCGATGGCCCCCGCCGTGGGGCCCATGGCGACCTCGCCGAGCCCCAGCGGCGGCTCCTGCGGCGCCGCGATGAAACGCAGCTCGATCTCCGGCACCTCGGAGAAGCGCAGGATCGGGTAGTCCTCCCAGGTGGCGGTCGCGACCTGCCCGTCGGCGAAGCCCACCTGCTCCTTCAAGGCCCAGCTCGCCGCCTGAATGATGCCGCCCTCCACCTGGTTCGCGGCGCCGTCCGGATTGATGACGAGGCCGGCGTCCACGCAAGCCCAAACCCGCGTCAGCCGCACCTCGGCATCGACCTTGACCTCGGCCACGGCCGCCATATAGGCGGCGCGGTTCTTGTAGCGGGCAAATGCGAACCCCCGCGCGCGCCCTTCGCCGAGGCCCCCGGCATCGAACCAACCGGCCATCTCGGCAGCCGTCTCCATCACGCGTCGGGCACGCGGGTCCGAGATGAGCGAGAGCCGATAGGTGACGGGATCCACACCCGCGACCTCGGCCAGCTCGTCCATGAAGGATTCGATCGCGAACACGTTGGCGTAAGCGCCGAGGCCGCGCAGCGACGAGGTCCTGACCGGAACGTCGGCGAGCAAATGATGCACCAGCTTGTGACGCGGCAGCTCGTACAGCGCTTCGCCGTTGCGGGTGGCGCCGCCGCCCATCGCATCGGGGACGTCGTTGATTTCGGCCGGCGGCGGAGCCGGATCGGGCAGCGCCTCGGCGCCGAGCAGATTGGCGCTGCCGTTGGTGCCCGGGCGCTGGGCGTGCACCGGGCTCCAGATCTCGATCGTCCAGTCGGCGGGACGCATGTCACCGTCCAGCACGGCGCGCAGCTTCACCGCCATGGCGGCTCCCAAAGGGGCGGCGGTGAACTCGTCTTCACGTGTCCATTGCACCCGCACGGTGCGGTTCGGCACGCGCGTCGCAACGAAGGCGGCGTCGAAGGCGACGTCGTCGGCTGAGTTGTGGCCGTAGCAGCCGGCGCCCTGGCGGTGGAACACGCGCACCCGCTCGGGCGCGAGCTTCAGCGTCCGCGCCAGCCAGTCGCGCAGCACGAACACGCCTTGCGAATGGGTCCATAGGTTGAGCGTGCCGTCTTTGAACTCGGCGAGCGCGCAGGACGGCCCGATCGAGCCATAGGTGAGAAAGCGGCGCGAATAGAGCGCTTCGACCACCCGATTTCCCGCCGGCATTTCGGCCGTGCCGGTCTCGATCACGCGAGTGCGCGCCGGTTGGCGCAGCAGCCAATCCGGCTCGCCTGTCCCGGCGGGCGGCTTGGCGCCGCCCTCCCAGCGCGCCAGCGTCCGCGCGGCCTCGGACGCGCGCATGACGGCAATCTCCTGGTCCGACGTCAAGGCGACCAGATCGCCTTCGCGCAGAATCTCGATCGCGGCGCCGGCCGCGCGCCGCACTGCGGCCTGGTCGAGCGCGACCAGCCGGGCCCCGCGCCATGGACGACGCAGCATCCTGGCGTACAGAATGTTGTCCGGCGCCATGTCGTGGATGAAGGCCGCGCCCAGGACCTTCGCGGCAAGATCGATCCGCGGCAGGCTGCGGCCCACGGTGCGATAGTCGGCCGGCCGCCTGGTTGCCGCGCTTGCCGTTGCCGGGCGGGCGAGATCGACCTCACGGCAGAGCGACCAGTAGTCGTCGCCGGTGTCACGGCCGGCGCGCAGGAAACGCCCGTCATCCACCGCAAGCTCGCCCGGCGCGCAGGCAAGCTTGTCGGCGAGGCGCTGCAGGAACAGTGCCCGCACCTCGGCGCACGCCAAACGGATCGCGCCGCCGGAGACCGCGATCGAGTTGCTCCCCGAGGTGAAGCCCTCGGACGGACTTGCCGGCGTCTCTCCGGACACCACGCGCACGCGCGCGGGCGCGACTTCGAGCTCTTCCGCGGCGATCTGCACCAGCGCGGTAAGCACGCCTTGGCCGATCTCCACCTTGCCGGTCGCGAGCCGCACGCGGCCGCCGTCTTCGAAGGCAATCCACTGATCGAGCCGCGGATTGTCGAGGAGGCTCTTGGGCAACACGTTGGCGATCATTGCCGCGCCCCGGCGAGCGCGGCGCCGGCCTGCTGTACGGCGCGAATGATGCGGTTGTGCACGCCGCAGCGGCAGAGGTGGCGGTCGAGCGCGGCCGCGACCTCGGCGCGGCTCGGATTCGGGTTGCGCGCCAGCAAAGCGGCGGCCGACATCAGAATGCCCGACAGGCAATAACCGCATTGTGCGGCCTGCTCGTCGAGGATGGCCTGCTGCAGCGGATGCAGCTTGCCGTCTTGCGACAATCCTTCGACCGTCGTGATCGTCCTGCCGACGAGCGTGCCGATCTCGCGCGCGCACGAATAGGCCGGCTCGCCGTCGATCAGCACCATGCAGGCGCCGCACTGCTCGACGCCGCAGCCGAAGCGGCTGCCGCGCAGCCTAAGATCCTCGCGCAGCACCGAGAGCAGCGGCTTTGCGGCATCGACGTCAACATGCACCGGACGGCCGTTGATGATGAAATCAAATCCGCTCATTCCGGCTTGATGCCATGCCCGTCGATGAACCGCCCCCAATTGGTGATCTCGTTGACGAGCTTCTGCTTCAAGGCATCGCCAGGCTCGTAAGCCGGGTCGATGTCGAGCTTGGCCAGGCGCTCGCGAACGCCCACATCCGCCATCACGGTCGCCACGGCTTTCGCCAGCTTCGCCTTGACGGCGTCGGGAATGCCGGCCGGGCTGAAAATGCCCCACCAGAACCTCAAGTCCACGTTGGCGGTCTTGATCCCGGCCTCCTGCAAGGATGGGACGTTGGGCAGCGCCGGCGAGCGACCCGGGCTCGTCACCGCCAGCCCCTTGATCTTGCCGGCTTCGACGAGGCCTTTCGCGACGGCAATCGAGGCCATGTTCATGTCGACATGGCCGGCGATCAGGTCGTTCATGGCCTGGCCGCCGCCCTTATACGGCACGTGCACCGTTTCGATACCGGCGCCCGCCTTGACGACTTCGAAGGTGAGGTGTGAGACGCTGCCGATGCCGGCCGATCCGTAGTTGAGCTTCTGCGGCGTCTTGCGCGAGAGCGCGACGAGGTCGGCCATGGAATTGACGTTGAGCTTCGGCGATGCGGCGAGCACCAATGGCGAGGTGGCGACCGTCGCGACCGCATCGTACTGCTGCACCGGGTCGAACGAGGACTGGCTCTTCTTGTACAGCGCCTGGCTGATGCCGAGCGCGTTCTCCGCCAGCAGCAGCGTGTAGCCGTCGGGATCGGACGAGGCCACGTGGTTCCAGGCGAGATAGCCGTTGGCGCCAGGTCGGTTTTCCACCACGACCGACTGCCCGAGCGCGTCTTTCAAATCCTGCGAAATCTGCCGCGCGAGCGTGTCGGTCGCGCCGCCCGGCACGAAAGCCACCACCAGGCGCACCGGTCGATCCGGAAAGGATTGTTGGGCTAGCGCCGATGTCGCGACCGCAGCGATCGCGCAAGCAAACACGCTCCATCTCAGCATGTGCAGCATTTCTGTTTCCTCCCTGCTCGGCTTTCCTCGGTCGTCGTTGCCGGGCTCGACCCCATAGGCGCTAACATAAGGGAGTGCGCGCGATCCTAGGGTTCGAGACGCGTGCCCTCATCCTGAGCAGTCACCCCATCCTTCGAGACGCCCGCTTCGCGGGCTCCTCAGGATGAGGGTGACTGTCGAAGGACGCGACGCTCCTCACCATGAGGACCGCTATGATAGACCTCATCCTGAGGAGCCGCCGAAGGCGGCGTCTCGACGGAGAGGTCGTTCACTCTGCTGTTCCCCCTTTATGTTAGCGCCTATCGGGCTTGACCCGGCAATCCATCTTCCGGGTCGACTCTTCTGTTGATGGATGCGCGGGTCAACCCTCGCCGCTTATAGCGGCTCGCCCGCGCATGACGAAACCGGGAGGTGCTACATGTTGGCCAGGAGCCAATCGCCGATATAGTCGATGCCCTGCTGACGGTGATCGACCTGGCAGTGCTCGGCGCCGCCCTCCTCGGCGGTGAAAATCTTGATGTGCTTGCGGTTCGAGCCGACCCGCTCGTAGAGCGTCTTCGCCTCGGCGACCGGCACGATCCTATCGTTTTCGCCGTGCACCACCAGAAAGGCGCACTCGATCCGCTCTGCCGCCCCTTCCAGCGTGAACCGTTTCGCCCATTCCAGCGCGGTTTCGTTATCGGGCGCGCCGATCACCCAGCGGAACTGGAAATTCGAGGTAAAGCTCGTCTTGGCGTCCTTGGCGAGCCGCGCCTTGACGTCCGCCTGCCAGCCGTGCAGGTCCCAGTGCATGGCGCCGAGCGCCACGCAGGCGGCGTAGCGCTTCTCGAAGGCGGCGACGCGCGGCGCCTGGTAGCCGCCGAAGCTGTAGCCCATCACCGCCACGCGATTTGCATCGACGTCTGCCCGTGACGCCACGTACTCATAGGCCGCGGTACCCGGCACCTCGTAGTCGGGGCGGCTATGGATTTGGCGCAAGCGTTGCGTCTCGCCCTGGCCGGGTCCGTCGATGGCAAGCGTGTGCATCCCGCGCTTGGCGAATTCGATGCCGGCGAAGATGACGCTCATCTCCTTGCAGTTGTCCATGCCATCGAACAGCACCACGGTCGGCGCACGGCCGGTCACCCCCGGCGCTTTCATGAAATAGGCAGCGAGCGACTGTCCCTCGTAGGGCACGTCGACGGGCTCGACATTGGGGTAGAGACGCTTCAGCGCCGCGCGGTAGCAGCGCAGCGCCTTGTCATACATCGCCATCTTGTCGACGCCCGGTGGAATGAAGCGCTCGGCGCTGTAGTAGTAATTTCCGGCGCGCATGTAGTTGTTGCCGGCGGTGATCTCGCGTCGCTCGCCGGCCGCCGCATCGGCGATGGCCGCGACCTTGTCGCCCATCGCGGCCCATTCTTCCTTCCAGGCGCGATCCGGATTGCCGTCATGCTCGCGCGCCTTCAGGCGCTGAATGACGATATCGATCTCGCCCATGGCGGCGGCGGCCCACGGCACCATTCCCTTGACGATCTGCATCGCGTTGCTCCAGCGCAGATTGCCCGGGAATGTTTCGACCCAGTTGCCACACGTATCGGTCATGTTAATTCCCTGAAGAGGACCCGATGACGGCGAGTACCTGGGAGAATGGCTGCTCCTACTGCCCCGTGCCATTCGCCGGTCCCCATCAGTTTGAAAGGTGCCCATAGGCCCAACTTGCATGGGCGAAGAGGGGTCGATCGTGGTGTCGCTTCGCCAGGAGCTGCACCCCGATCGGCATTCCCTGCGGGCCGTGGAAGACCGGCAAGGTGATGGCGGGAAGATACAGGAGGGTCCACATCATGTACAAAGGCGCGCCGGCGAACGCCGGCAGGCCAATCGGCGCCTCGCCCAGTGCCGCGGGCGCAAGCAGAACGTCGTAGTCGCCCCAGGCGGCGTCCATCCGTCGCCGACAACTTGCGGCAAGTTCCTGCATCTCGACGTAGCGCTCCAGGCTGCACGCCAATCCGTCGGCAATCCTGCCCTGGCGCAGGATCTCGCTGATGTCATCCCAACGATGGTCGATCTCCCAGGCAAAGGTGCGCACGAATTCGAAGCTCGTGATCCACCGGTGCGCCTCATTCAATCGGCTAAAATCGCTTGGCAAATCGAAATCGGTGACGCGTGCGCCGGCGCCTGCCAGTGAGCGCGCAGCGTCCTCCAAGAGCGCCTGGGTGGTCGGTTCGAGCTGTTCCCAATTGTGAGTCCGGCAAAAGCCGATGCGCGGTGGGCGGGCGACTTCGCGCACCGGCTGCGGCGCGACCCCGAGAAGGACATCGCGATAAAGCGCAACGTCCTCGATCGAGCGCGCCAGGATACCCAGCGTGTCGACCGAGCCGGATGCCTCCATCACGCCATGCAGGCGATGCTCGCCATAGGTTGGACGATAACCGAACACGCCGCAGAACGATGCCGGCCGGATCGTCGAGCCGGTGGTCTGCGTACCGAGCGCGAGCGGTACCATGAGGTCGGCCACGGCGGCGGCGGAGCCGCTCGAAGAGCCGCCCGGCGTGCGCGCCGTGTCGTGCGGGTTGCGCGTCTCGCCGGGATGCAGATTCGCGAACTCGCTGGTCACCGTCTTGCCCAGCAGGATGCCGCCGGCCCTGCGGGTGAGGGCAACGCAGGCGGCGTCCCTCGATGTACGACGGCCGCGATGGATCGGCGTGCCCCATTCGGTCGGCATGTCGCACGTGTCGATGATGTCCTTGACCCCGAACGGAACACCGGCCAGCGGGCCGGACATTGCCCCGCGGTCGAAGGCGCGGGCGACCGCCACCGCCTGGTCAGGATCGAGATAGGCCCAGGCGTGCACCGCGGATTCGCGATCGGCGATACGGTCGAGACAGGCGCGGACGACCGCTTCGCAGGTCGTCCGGCCCGCAGCGATCGCGGCGACGATTTCCCCGGCGGTCAATTCATTCCAACGGGCGTCTACTTTGACGTCCATGCGCGCGCCCGGCACCCTGTCAATCCAGTTTGATGTTGAGGCGCTTGATGAGCGGCGCCCAGGTTTCGCCCGTCCTGCGCACGATGTCGGCCGTCTCCTCCGCAGTGATCGGGGACGGATCGAAACCGATCTTCAGGAAACGCTCCTTCATGGCCGGATTGCCGACGATCGCGCGCAATTCGCCGTTGAGCACCGTCACAACCTCCTTGGGCGTGCCGGCCGGCGCGAACAGCATGAAGTGAACGCCGGCATCGAGACCGGGCAAGCCCTGCTCCGCCGTGGTGGCAACCTTGGGAACGAGAGCAGACCTCTGGTCCTGGACCACGGCCAGCGCCTTGAGCTTTCCGTCCTGAAGGAAGGGATTGACCGTGCCGGCTGCGAAGCTGCCGAAATCCACCCGCGCCGTGATCAGGTCGGTCGTCGCCTGGCCGCCGCCCTTGTAGACGATGTGCGTGAACTTCGCTCCCGTGCGCTGCGCGATCTCCTCGACCGCCAGGTGCTGCAGCAGGCCGTAGCCGGCGGTTGAGAAATTAACTCCGTCCGGCCTGGTCTTGCTCAGCTGCACCAGCTCGTTGACGTCGTTCGCCGCAACCGACGGCGCCGCGATCAGCAACGTGGGGGTGATGCCGATGCCGCCGACCGGCACGAGATCGTTGATGGGATCGTAGTTGAGCTTGTTGAAGCTGTAGGGGAAGGTGGCAATGACGGCGGCATTCACGAGCAGCGTGCAGCCGTCGGGCTTCGAATTGATGACCGCGACCGTGCCGATGTTTCCGGTGGCGCCCGGCCGCGTCTCGATGATGACGCTCTTCTTCAGCGCTGCCTCGAGGCGCTCGCCCACGAGGCGTGCCGCCACGTCGGTGGCGCCGCCGGCCGGATAGGGCACGATGAGCTTGACCTGGGCACAATCCAGATCGGCAGCGCAAGCATAGCTCGCCGTCAGGCACAGCGCCGCCACAGCCGACGCAAGACGCATCGCATTCTCCCTTTGAAAATCCCCCGCCAGATGTGGTGAAGTCCCTCCCTTTCGGTCACGCTAGCAGGTTCGCATGACGGCTCAAGAGCAACGACATCAGGTTCGCGACATCACGGTCCGCCTGTGGCGGGACGGGCAAGGCGCAGCCGTCCTCTACCTCCACGGCACCGCCGGCATAGCGGGCTGGCTGCCGTTCTTCGCCCGACTCGCCGCCCGCCATGAGGTCGTCGTTCCCGAGCATCCCGGCTTCGGCAACTCCGACAATCCTGTCTGGGTCCGGAATGTCGGCGACGTCGCGATGTACTATCTCGACTTTCTCGACGAGCTCGGCGCACAGCGTGTTCACCTGGTCGGACACTCGCTCGGCGGCTGGATCGCGGCCGAGCTCGCGGTGCGCAATTGCGCCCGGCTCGCCACGCTTACCCTGATTGCGCCGGCCGGCATCCGCGTGAAGGGCGTGCCGATGGGCGACAATTTCATCTGGTCGCCCGAGGAGACGGCGCGCAACCTGTTCTACGACCAGTCCTTCGCCGAAAAGATGCTGGCGCAAGTTCCTTCCGAAGAAGAAGCCGACCGGGCGCTCACCAACCGGTTCATGGCGGCCAAGCTCGGCTGGGAGCCGCGCTGGTTCAATCCGAGCCTGGAGCGCTGGCTGCATCGCATCAAGGTGCCGACGCTCGTCCTATGGGGCGCCGACGACAAATTTCTCCCCAGCCGCTATGCCGAGCTCTGGGGCGAGCGCGTGCCCGGCGCAAAGGTCGAGCTCATTCCGCGATGCGGACACCTGCCGCACATCGAAAAGGCCGAGATGACCGCAGACAAAATTCTCGGCTTCCTCGGCGGGAGGCCTGCATGAAGTTCACCTTCTTCCATCTCATGCCGTATCGGCCGCTCGACATGGCGGAGCGGCACAAGCACCGCGCCGGCTGGGTGGTGCTGCCGAACGCGCTCTACGATCCGAAGAAAGGCGCGGAGGAGTATCAATCCTATATCGACCAGCTCGCCTACGCAGAGGAGCTCGGCTTCGACGTGATCGCCGTCAACGAGCACCATCAAACCGCCTATGGAATGATGCCGGCGCCGAACCTCATTGCCAGCGCGCTCATCCAGCGCACCCGGCGCGCCAAGATCGCCATCGTCGGCCGCGCGCTGCCGCTGGTGAACAACCCGATCAACATCGCCGAAGAATTCGCGATGCTCGACAACCTGTCGAAGGGCCGCATCATCACCGGCTTCGTGCGCGGCATCGGCAACGAGTATCACGCCACCGGCATCAATCCTTACTTTTCGCACGAGCGCTTCCAGGAAGCGCACGACCTCATCGTCGCCGCCTGGAGCAAGCCCGGCCCGTTCGCGTTCGAGGGCGAGCACTACAATCTGCGCTACGTCAATCTGTGGCCGCGCCCGTACCAGACGCCGCATCCGCCGATCTGGATTCCCTCGATGGGGTCGTCGGAAACGATCCGCTGGGCGGCGGCGCCGGAGCGCAAGTACACGTTCCTGGTGACGTTCAGCGGCCGCGACCTGGTCGCGCGCTATCTCAACCTCTATCGCGACCAGGCGAAGCAATACGGCTACGAGGCTTCCGGCGATCAGCTCGGCTGGGCATCCCCGGTCTATGTCGCCGACACCGACGAGCGGGCACGCAAGGAGGCGCGCGCCGGGATGGAAAGCCTGTTCAACGACTTCCTCGCCGTGCCGTGGGAAATGCTGATGCCGCCCGGCTATACGTCGCTGTCGTCGATGAAGAACACCATGCGGATGCGAAAGGCGCTCGGCGCGCGCAAGCGCCACTCGCTGGAGGAATTGATGGACAGCGGCACCGTGGTGGTGGGAAGCCCGCGCACCGTGCGCGGCGAGCTCGAGCGGCTGCGCGAGCACACCGGCGCGAACCATCTGGTGACCATGCTGCAGTTCGGCGTCTTGAGCGACGAGCTCACCCGGCGCAACATGGAGCTGTTCGCGGCGGAGGTGATGCCGCACCTGCGCGGGTGAGCCACAGATGTTGTAGGGTGGGCAACTGCGCGCAATCTCGGCGCTTCATGGTGGGCAAATTCGCGATCGCGCGGTTGCCCACCAAGCAGCGCTGCAACAGGCGAATTTGCCCACCCTACGGAGGCCCGCCTGCCGGCCACGTAAACCTGCTATGGTGAGAATCAAACACAGCGGCAGCGCTGGGCGAACTCAAAAGACGAAGCCGTAATAATCACCTCGAGACCGGAACCCGTAACAATGTCCACCTCGCTGATGACCACGCGGCGCTTCGCGCCCCTGTTCTGGTGCCAGTTCTTCTCAGCCTTCAATGACAACTTCCTCAAGAACGCGCTGGTCTTCCTGATCCTGTTCAAGATCGGCGGCGACAATGCCGAGGCGCTGATCACGCTGGCGGCGGCGGTGTTCATCGCACCGTTCTTCTTCCTCTCCGGTCTCGGCGGC
>JBJMSU010000089.1:0-36819 GCA_045801465.1 Xanthobacteraceae bacterium
GACCGACCGGACTGCTTACCATTGACCGATATTTTCCCAAGAAGAACCCAGTCAAGACGCCTTTTCGTGCTGGCACAGAGGGGGCGCCGAAGAGCGGCGCCCCTCCGAGGATGTGGTCAGTGCGAGGGAGCGAACAGCGGCTTGCCGCTCGCATCCTTGATCTCGCTCGCCCATACCTTCTGGATCGCGTTGACGACGCTGTCCGGCATGGGCACGTAGTCGAGGTCCTCGGCCATCTTGTCGCCTTTGGTGTACGCCCAGGCGAAGAACTTGAGTGCCTCGGTGGCGGCGGCGGCATCCTGCGGCTGCTTGTGCATCAGGATGAAGGTGGCACCGGCGATCGGCCATGAGCCGGCACCCGGTTCATCGGTGAGGATCACGGCGAAGCCCGGGGTGCCCGTCCAGTCGGCGCTGGCGGCCGCCGCCGTGAAGGAAGCAGCAGTGGGGTCGACCGCCTTGCCGTCCTTATTGGTCAATTTGGTGAAGGTGAGCTTGTTCTGCTTGGCGTAGGCGTATTCGACATAGCCGATCGAACCTTTGGTGTTGGCTACGTTATTGGCCACGCCTTCGTTACCCTTGGCGCCGATGCCGCCCGGCCACTCGACGGCGGTGTTCGCCCCGACCTTGGTTTTCCAATCGGCGCTGACCTTCGACAGATAATCGGTGAAGATGAAGGTCGTGCCCGAACCGTCGGATCGATGCACGACGGCGATGGCTTGCGACGGCAGCTTGGCGTTAGGGTTGAGCTTCGCAACAGCCGGGTCGTTCCAGGTCTTCACCTCGCCCAGGAAGATCTTGGCGAGCGTCGGGCCGTCGAGGGTGAGGTCGCCGGGCCTGACGCCCTCCACGTTGATGACCGGCACCACTCCGCCCATCACGGTGGGAAACTGGATCAAACCGTTCTTGTTCAGATCTCCCGGCTTCAACGGCATGTCCGAGGCGCCGAAGGTGACGGTCTTGGCCTGGATCTGCTTGATGCCGCCGCCGGAGCCGATCGACTGGTAATTCAGGCCGCCGCCGGTCTCCTTCCTGTAGGCATCGGCCCATTTCGCATAGATCGGATAGGGGAACGTGGCGCCGGCGCCGGAGATGTCGATGGCGACCGCAGCGATCGAAGACGTCGCGAGCGCCGCTGCGGCCGCGATCACGGAGGTGACGAGCTTCACTGGTTCTCTCCTGTTGTCTTGCCCTGACATGGGAGCAATGCCGGCGATTGAGCCGTCGTTCCGCCCCGATGTGACAGGCAACTCTTTGTTTGACGCATGATTGGGATGCGCTTCGGCGGATGCAGACGGGGGAGGAGTTGGTCCGAAGCCGCGGCTAGTCCATAGGCGCCACATGTCATCGTTCTATGACACTGACATGACAGCCTGATGACAGTGCAAGCCGCCGCAACGGCAGTTATTTCATGCAGACTGCGGGACGGACACATCCGCCAGCGGCAGGTGCACCGTGAAGGTCGCGCCCTGGCCGAACGTGCTCTCGATGGCGAGCCGTCCCTGGTGGCGCGCCAGGATGTGCTTGACGATGGCGAGACCGAGGCCGGTTCCTCCCTCGGCCCGGCTCTGCGCCACGTCGACGCGGTAGAACCGCTCGGTCAGGCGCGGCAGGTGCTCGGGCGCGATGCCGGGACCGAAATCCCTGATGCTGATGACCCCCTCGCGCGCACGCCCGCTGCCGGGGCCGATGCCGACTTCGACCCTTTTACCGGCGGCGCCGTATTTCAGCGCGTTCTCGACGAGATTTTCGAGCACACGGACAAGCTCATCGCGGTCTCCGAGCGCGATGAAGGGCTCGGACGGCGCACTCACCACAATGTCGACGCCGCGATCGCGCGCCAGCATCTGCATGGCGTCGGTAACCTGTCGCACGACGGCGATCAGATCGACTTCGGTTTCAGGACGTACGTGGACGTTGAGCTCGATGCGCGAAAGCGACAGCAGGTCATCGATCAATCGCGCCATGCGGAACGCCTGCTGCTTCATGATCGCCAGGAAGCGTTCGCGCGCCGGCGCGTCGTCGCGGGCCGGCCCTTGCAGTGTCTCGATGAATCCCGACAATGTGGCGAGCGGAGTCCTCAGCTCGTGGCTCGCATTGGCAACGAAATCGGCGCGCATCTCTTCGACGCGCCGCAACGGCGTGAGATCATGGACCGTCATGAGCACGAGATCGGGCCGCGGGCCGGTGCGATCTCCCTGCAGATGCAGCGCCGTGACATGCGCCTGGTACCAACGATCGACGGGAATTCGCTCGGAAAACTCGACGCGCTGCGGCTCGCCGGTCGAGGTCGTATGGCGGATCGCCTCGACGACTTCAGGCATGCGCAACGCGAACGAGGCGGGCTCGCCTCGCCGCAGCGCCGGAGCGAGCGCGCTCGCCCGCGCATTGAACGCAACGACAATGCCATCGCGATCGAGAGCGACGACCGGATCGGGCAGCGCCGCCAGCATGGCATCCACGGCCCCGGTCGGCATTTGCGCGTCGGCGCGGCTCGCCATCGGGACTGCGCTCGGTAGGCGCGGCCGCGCGGTGTCGGCGATCAAGGCCGCAGCCGCGACAATGGCGAGACCGACCGCCGCGTAGGCGAGAGACAGCACGCCGGCTGCCGCGAAGGAAACGAGCACGATGGCGGCGGCGAGAAAAACCAGACGCGCGCCGGCAAGCTGGCCGAGCCTAGTGCCCCGCTTCCGAAGTTCGTGATACATCGCGGCACCCCCTGACACGAACTTCGGAAGCAAAGGGCACGAGCAAGTCCATGGTTCTAGTGCCGCTTTCGATTTGAAGTTCCTAAACGAGTTTGCCGCAACTGCTGTAGGAACTTCAAATCGGCGGCACTCGTCGCGCGCCGATCCTCGCGATGCTCGGTTGCGGTCATGTTCCTGCCGCCGTGCCGCCTACGGGATCTTATACCAATGCGAAACGCTCCGCGTCAGCGCCGTCTCACGACACCTGTCTTGGAAAGCGTCACGCCGCGCCGGCCAATCCATCGCTGTCGCAAACGACGCGGTTGCAGCCGTGGCGCTTGGCGGCCTCGAGGCAGCGGTCGGCGCGCTGCATGAGGGCCCACGGGCTCTCGCCCTTGCGATAGGCCGCGATCCCTCCCGACACCGTCAGCCTGCCGACGCTCTCGCCGGTGGTGCGCTTCATCAGATGCGTGGCCATGACACGGCAGCGGATGTGATCGGCAACGGTCAGCGCCGAATGCAGCGGCACGGCCGGCAGAATCACGGCAAACTCGTCGCCGCCGATACGCGCGGCGACGTCGTTCGACTGCATATGCTGCTTGTGCGAGTGCGAGATCAGCCGGAGCACTTCGTCGCCGGCCAAGTGACCGAACGTATCATTCACGTTCTTGAGATGATCGACATCGGTGATGAGCAGACAGAGGTTCCCGTCGTTAGCCTCGGCTTCGGCCATGCAACGGTCGAGCTGGCGGTTGAAGTGCTTGCGATTGGCGAGTGAGGTCAGCCTGTCGGTGACGTCGTCGACGCCGAGCGAGTCGGCCTCGTCCTGAAGCTCGGTGATCTGCCGCCTTGCCGCGTGCAGACGCGCCGTGAACGTCTGGTTTTGCGTCTCCATGCTCTTGGCGGCGCGCAGCAAAGCTTCCACCATCGCTCTCACCCCTTGCTGATCGGGGCAACGATCGAGTTGCTGCGTCACGTTGTCGAGGTCGGCGCGATACGCCGCGATCGCGCCAACCGCCGCATCGACCATCGCCTTGACCTGACCGACTTGATCGACCACGCCGGCGGCCAGGAGCCCAATATTGCCGGCGATCAGGTCGGCAGGACCGTATCCGTAAATCGTCTCCAGCTCGTCGGCGGAAATGCCGCCGTTGAGGGCTATCTTGCGGTTGACGGTCGCGTTCTGGGAAGGGCTGCAGTTGGTCGCGTAGGTGAACCAGGCGGCATAGGTGCGCGGATCGCCCGGCTGGTCGAAATCCCTGATCTTGGCGAGTGCACGATCGGCAATCGCCATCGTGCGTTTTGCATCGGCCGGCGCGGTCGCTGACCCCATGCCTACCCCCCTCGCAGGCAGCCGCATCGCGGCTAAGGCCGATGATAGGGAGAAAGCGGTGAACAGGACGTAAATGGCGGATCGACCGCCGGCCTGGGCCATTAAGACCCTCGTCAGCGGATGCCTTCCCGCCCGGTGTCGGTCATGGCGGAAGCGCCAGGCGGGCGATCGACCGGCTTGCAGCCCTGCTTCGCCGCGGTCTGTCCCATGGTCTCCGTGGCGGCGATGGACCCCGCCCGGACGCGCGAGAGGTGGAGGTTGAGGGCGATCTCGCGAATCCCCAAGACCAAGAGCGCGAGCGCAAACGGGATGATGTAATACACCAGCCGAAACAGCAGCAGACCGGCAAGCACGTCTTCGCGATCGAATTGCCACAAGGCGATCAGCATGGCGGCATCGAAAACGCCGATCCCGCCGGGGGCATGGCTGGCAAAACCCAGCAGCGTCGCCGACACGAAGATCACCGCCAGCGTCACGAACCCGATATGCGGCTCGTCCGGCATCAGGATCCACATGGCGAAAGCGCAGCAACCGAGATCGACGATCCCGATGGCGATCTGCAACAGCGTCAGCGGCCCGTTGGGCAGCGTGACCTGCCAGTTGCTGCGGCCGATCTGGCGCGGCGCCCGCCAGACCCAGATCACATAGGCACCCAGCACGCCAAGGATGCCCGCCGCCATCCACCGATTGAGCCACGGCGGCAATTGATCGATCGCGCTCGCGGCCTGCGGTGCCAACACGATGCCCGAACCGAGCACCGTGGCATTGCCGAGCCAGAACGTCAGCCCGGCGATGAAACAGATCTTGGCGACTTCGACGGCCGTCAGGCCCCAGTGCGAATAGATGCGGTAACGCACCGCTCCGCCGGTGAACACCGAAGCGCCGACATTATGGCCGATGGAATAACTCGTGAAACCGGCCAGCGCGGCGACACGATAAGGCACATCGTTGCGGCCGATCGTACGGAGCGCGAACAGGTCGTAGAACGTCAGCGTGAAGTAACCGGCGGCGACGAACAGGGCGGCCAGCCAAATCTGGTGCGCTTCGGTCGCCCGCAAAGCCTCGACCACGTACTCAGGGTCGATGTCGTACAGCATGCGATAGAGCGCCACCGCCGCGATGGCGATGACGGTGATGCTCAGGAGCAAGCCGATCCGGTTCCAGCCGATCCTATCACTGACAATGCGCGTGGTCGCGCGCAGGACGTTGAGCATCCTCACCTCTGGCTCGGCTCTCTCGACCACCGGCCGGCCTGCTCGACGGCAGGGAGCCTTTTCACGGCAATCGAGCAGTATCAGAACCGAGGACGCGGCGCGAGATCAACAAGAAACGCCGGCGCGAGCGGCGGGCGGCGGCGCCAGGACGTGGCAAACGCGCATTATGCTTAATTCGTGGGCATTGGATATGCCAGCCGCAGGCTCCACGCCGCCGGAACGGGAGGTGAAGCCTGCAGCCGGGTTCACGACCGGCTAGCTGGCCTTGCGGACGCCTTCGCGTGCTCGCTTCAGCCACGCCAGGGTCCGCTCCCAAGCCACGCGCGAGCTTGGCTCGTGGTAGCTTCCGCGCTCGTCGCAGTGAAAGCCGTGTCCCGCGTCCTTGTAGACGTGGATGTCGCAATCCGGGCGCTTCTGCTTGATCGTCTCGACGTCGGTGAGCGGGATGCTCTGGTCCTGGTCGCCGAAATGCAGCTGCGTCGGACAGCGCGGCTTCTCGTCCGCGAAGGCGACGATACGGCCGCCATAGTAGCCGACCGCGGCGGTCAACCCGTCGAGGCGTGCTGCCGCCAGAAACGCCACCGTTCCGCCCATGCAAAAGCCGATGATCGATACCGGCCCGGCGCTCTTCAGCTCGGCGATTGCCGCCGCGGTGTCGCGCAGCATGGCGTCCCAGTCCGGATTGGCGACGAACTTGCGCGCCTTCTCGATTTCTTCCGGCGAATAGCCGGATTGAAAATCCCGCACCTGGCGGTCGAACAATGCCGGCGCAACGGCCGCATAGCCTTCCGCCGCGAACCGGTCGCAGACGTTGCGAATGTGATGATTGACCCCGAAAATCTCCTGTATGACGACGATCCCTCCCACCGGTGCCCCGCTGGGATCGGCGCGATAGGCGCCGAGGCGATGGCCGTCGGACGCGGTAAGGTTCAGCGATTTACCCAAAGCAAGCCTCCCTGTCGCTCCTGATGTTCGATCCGGCCCGTCAACCTCCGGGGTTCGGCCCGATCGCAGATCCTTTAGCATAGAAATGCGGCCCCGGAGCAACCGCACGCCAGCCGCCCATCCCAAAGGAATTGTCCCGATCGGCGGCGCGATCTGCTACGATTGCGTGACTCCGTGATGGTGGCTCCCGACCAAGAGCCCGTCGTCTCGCCGTCTGTCATACCCGTGCACCGCAAAGCGGGAGCGGCACAGCCGAAGGACAAAATCGATGCTGAGACCCCAACATCCCGTCGCACGTCGCACGCTGATCAAGGGTGCCGGCCTGGGCCTTGGCGCCGGGCTTGCGTCGACCCTGGCGCAGGCCGCCGAGACGACCGGCGCAACCGCCGCCGCGCAGAGCGGCGCGGCGCCCGAACTGTGGAGCGGCGAATACTGGGCGAAGAAGGGCGACGTCTCGCTCAATCTCTGGCGTAAGCGGCTCGGGGCTCCGCGACCGGGCGAGGCGCCGTTGCCCGTGCTGTTCCTCGTTCACGGCTCATCGAATTCATCGCGCACGAGCTACGATCTCAGCGTGCCCGGTCGCGGCGAATATTCGCTGATGAACGTGTTCGCCCGTTACGGGTTTGACGTCTGGACCATGGACCACGACGGCTACGGCCGTTCCGGCAGCTCCGGCAACAACTCGGATATCGCCAGCAGCGTGGAGGATCTCAAGGCGGGAACCGAGGTGGTGGCGCGCGAGAGCGGGCAGCAAAAATTCCATATGTGCGGCGGATCCTCGGGCGCCATCAGGGCCGCGGCCTTCGCCATGCTGCGGCCGGAGCGGATCGATCGTCTCGCCCTGGTCGCGTTCACCTACAAGGGCACGGGCGCGCCGACGCTGCGCCAACGTGCGGAACGGTTGGAATTCTATCGCACTCACAATCGGCGCCTGCGCGACCGCGAGATGATCCGCTCGATCTTCACGCGCGACGGCCACGCCAGCGGCTACGATCCGGCAATTGCCGACGCCATTGCCGACGAGGAGCTCAAATTCGGCGATCAGGTGCCCACCGGCACGTATCTCGACATGATCGCCAACCTGCCCCTGGTCGATCCCGAGAAGGTGAAATCGCCGGTGCTGCTCGTGCGCGGCGAACATGACGGCATCGCCACCGTCGAGGATCTGCAGGACTTCTACAAGCGCCTTCCCAGCGGTGATCGCCAGTTCGTGATCCTTCCCGATGTTGCGCATTCAGTCGGATGGGCCAAGAATCGGCACCTTTACTGGCACATTCTGCATGCCTTTCTGGCGATGCCGCGGGGAGCTACGACGTGAGCGGCCGATCAATGACGGGTGGAGCGAGAGAGCCGCACGCATGTCATCGATGAGCGATTGGCAGGTGTCATCCGTGTTGCAGCCAAAGCCGGAAGACTACGATTACGATCTCGATACCGCCCTCGCCTCGATGGTGGCGCTCAGGGCGACCATTCCGGGCGACGCCTTCACGGCCGAGACGCTCGGCACCGAGCGCGCCGGCAACGGCGTCATCATCCGCGACAACGGCGTGGTGCTGACCATCGGCTACCTCATTACCGAGGCGGACTCGATCTGGCTTCACCTCAGCGACGGCCGCGTGGTCCCCGGCCACGCGCTCGGCTACGACCAGGAGACCGGCTTCGGGCTGGTCCAGGGGCTTGCCCGCATCGATCTGCCGGCGCTGCCGATCGGCCGCTCCAGCACCGTCGACGTCGGCGACCGCGTGGTGGTCGCCGGCGCCGGCGGCCGCCAGCGTTCGGTGGCGGCGCGCATCGCCGACCGGCACGAATTCGCCGGGTACTGGGAGTATCTCCTGGACGAGGCGATCTTCACCGCGCCGGCGCATCCCAATTGGGGCGGCACCGCTCTCCTGGGGCCGGCCGGCGAACTCCTCGGCATCGGCTCGCTGCAGCTCGAGAGGCCGCGTGCCGCCGGACCCGCCGAGCACCAGAACATGATCGTGCCGATCGATCTGTTGAGCCCCATTCTCGACGACCTCCTCACCTACGGCCGGCGCAATCGCCCGCCGCGGCCCTGGCTCGGCCTCTACGCCAGCGAGATCGAGGACCGGATCATCATCGTCGGCGTCGCCACCGGAGGGCCGGCGCAACGCGCCAAACTGCGCACCGGAGACGTCGTGCTCGCCGTCGCCGGCACGGAAGTGAGGGAGCTCGCGAGCCTGTTCCGTCGCATCTGGTCGCTCGGCGAAGCCGGCGTCGAGGTGCCGCTGCTGATCTACCGCGACGGCCGCACCTTCGAATTGCGCATTACGTCGGGCGACCGCAACCGATTCCTCAAAGGCCCGAGCCTGCATTGAGCCTCGCCGCCCGGCATAACGAGGGGGCGGACTCCGCGTACGCGTGGCTCCGTCTTGTCGCCGCGATCCTGCTCGCCACCATCGGCGGCGTCGGCATGTGGTCGTTTCCGGTGGCGCTGCCGGCGATCCAGGCTGATTTTTCCATTATCCGGGCCGACGCCTCCCTTCCCTTTACGCTGGCCATGCTCGGCTTCGCGGCGGGCGGCGCCGTCATGGGATGGCTGCTCGACCGCTTCGGCATCCTGGTCCCGCTCACCTGCGGCGTGGTTGCGCTGGCGGTCGGCTATGTGGCGGCGGGAAATGCCGTTAACCTATGGTGGTTCGCGGTCGCGCACGGCCTGATCGGGATCGGCAGTTCTGCCTCGCTTGGGCCGCTCATGGCCGACATGTCGCAGTGGTTCGTCCGCCGGCGCGGCATCGCGGTCGCGCTCTGCTCGGCCGGCAACTACCTTGCCGGCGTCGTCTGGCCACCCCTGGTGCAGCACTTCATCGCCTCCGCCGGCTGGCGTCCAACCCATATCGGCATCGGCCTGTTCTGCGCGGCGACGATGCTGCCGCTGGCATGGCTGGCGCTGCGCCGCGCGCCGCCCGTGCACCAGATCGGCGTCGCCGCCGCAGCGGCCGCGCGGGCGCAGAGCACGCTCGGTCTCTCGCCCAATGCCCTGATGGCGCTGCTCTCGATCGCCGGCATCGGCTGTTGCGTGGCGATGTCGATGCCGCAGGTGCATATCGTCGCTTATTGCGGCGATCTCGGCTACGGGGTGGCACGCGGCGCCGAGATGCTCGCCGTGATGATGGCGTTCGGCATCGTCAGCCGGATCGCCACCGGCTTCATCGCCGACAGGATCGGCGGCCTGCCGACGCTGCTGCTCGGCGCCGTGCTGCAAGGTGCGGCCTTGTTCCTGTATGTCCTGTTCGACGGCCTCGCCTCGCTTTACGTGATCTCGGCGCTGTTCGGCCTCTTCCAGGGCGGGCTCATTCCGAGCTATGCCATCATCATCCGCGAATATTTTTCGCCGCAGGAAGCCGGCACGCGGGTCGGCGTCGTGTTGATGGCGACCCTGTTAGGGATGGCGCTCGGCGGCTGGATGTCGGGGGCCATTTTCGACTTGGCCGGGTCATACCGTGCCGCCTTCGCCAACGGGCTGGCGTGGAACCTGGTGACCATCGCGGTCGCGCTGTGGCTAATCGCGCGCCCGGGCCGGCGCGCCGCGCCGGCGTGACGTGGCGGGCGAGCGCCCGCCGGAAACGCCGGTTTCAGCCGCGACCAGGTCATGCGATCGCCCCGTTGCCGAACCAGGCTCCTCGCCATCCCAGGCCATCAGATCGGGGACGCGCAAGCCCAACAGCTTGTGCAGGACCGTATCGACTTGCTGCGGCGAAAACGGCTTGTACATGAAGGCCGCAGCGCCGCGTTTGAGCGCCCGCGCCTCGTGATCCTTGTCGCTCTCGCCGGTGATCATCACCACCATGGCGTCACAGCTGCGCAGGCGGAGCTGATCGAGCGTGGCCAGCCCGTCGAGGCCGGGCATGTTGCAATCGAGGAAAACGATATCGAAATCGACGCGGTCGCAATAGGCGAGCGCCGTCGCACCATCGGGCGCCTCGTAGCAGTCCAGGCGGAAGATGCTGGCGTCGAGCACCTGCTCGACGATCCGGCGGAACGTCATCGAATCGTCGACGATCAGGACCTTGGTCGGCCCGACGACCTTGCGATAGGTTTCGATGATGCCCTCGACGTCGCGAATACCGAACGGCTTGCGCAGGAATTCGTAGGCGTTGAGCTGTTGCGCCAGATCCATGAACTTGTCGCTGTCCGGTCCCGACATCAGCGTGACGAATGTCTTGATGCCGATGTGCCGCGCCCCGCGCAGCGCGTCCAATCCCGACATCTCCGGCATGTAGACATCGATGAAGGCGAGATCGATATCGCCGCGCGTGAGCTCCTTGACGCAATCGCGCCCGTTCGCGACCTCGACCAGGTCGATCAGCGAGCAGGACCTTTGCGCCACGTTGCGAAAGACGGACCGAATGGTTTGCGAGTCGTCGGCAACCAGCATCTTGATGCGACGGTTCAGCATTGCTGATCTCCCTAGTGCCCCGCTTCCGAAGTTCGTGACACCTAACAGCCCCTCCGACACGAACTTCGGAAGCAAAGGGGCACTAGCAAGTCTATGGTTCTTGTGCCGCTTTACGATTTGAAGTTCCTGAACGAGCTTGCCGGAGGCGCTGTAGGAACTTCAAATCGCCGGCACTAGAGCAGCCCGATCTTGGCTTCCCATTCGATCCCCGCGCCTTAATGAGGGGCCGCAATTTCTCATCAGTTCATCACCGCGCCGGGGATTTGGTCGATATGATGAGTGCCGTCTTACCGGACGCAATGCAGCTTCATTTAAACTTCGCCGCGAATCCTTCTCATTCAGCAAACCGTCGAAGCGGTGGCGCCGGCCGACGTCGCACGATAGGAATCGCAGCGCCGCCGACACGATCTTCGAGCCGGGCAGCTCGGGACGTGCGGCCGATCGGATACGGGGTCCCATGAGCGATCGAGCTTCCTCCAAGACATTGTTCATGTCCGGCGAATCTCCGCCGGCCGATTACGACCGAGCGCCGATCTACGACAAGATGATCCGGGAGCGAGACGTCACCGTGCCGATGCGCGACGGCGTCAAACTGTGCGCCGATATTTACCGTCCGGACACCACGCAGAAGCTCCCCGCTCTTCTCGCCTTCGCCATCTACAACAAGGACTTCCAAGGCCCCGACATGGCGGAGGCGCTGCCGCCGCAGCCGGCCTGGACGCCGCTGTGGACGGGCCCGCTCGAGGCGGGCGACACGCACTTCTTCGTCGCGCGCGGCTACGTTCACGTGATCGGGAGCCCGCGCGGGGTCGGCAAGTCGGAAGGCGGCGGCTCGCGCGAATGGGACAGCTACGACCTGATCGAGTGGATCGCGGCACAGCCCTGGTGCGACGGCAACGTCGGCATGGTCGGCATCTCCGGTTTCGGCGCCGAGCAGTTCCATGTCGCCAAGCAACAGCCGCCGCACCTCAAGGCAATCTTCCCGTTCGATCCGCGCGGCGCCTATGGCGTGCTGGGCAGCTTCCGCGAGGAATATCCCGGCGGCGTCCTCCACCTGTTCCGCTATCTGGTCGGCCACTTCGGCGCGATGCATCAGCACCGCGGCGCGCCGGGAACGCTGCCCGAACCAAAGGAGACCTATTGGCGCGCCGCGATGGCCAATCCCGACTACCGCATGTATCCGAACATCTTCAATCTCGTGGCGCAGAAGGGGCAGCACATGCCGCCCTATTTCGACCTGCTCATCGACCCTTACGACAAGGAGGAGATGGTCGCGAAAGCCGAGGCCGATTTCGCCAAGATCAAAGTCCCGTTCTATACGGGCTCCGGCTGGTACGGCTACACGTACAAGACTCACCTCAACGGCGCGCAGACCTATTTCGCCAACGTGGACGCGCCGAAGAAGCTCATGTTCACCGGACCGGCGCATCTCGAGCGCCCGTTCCGCTCATTCCACCACGAAATCCTGAAGTGGCACGACCACTGGCTCAAGGGGCTGGATACCGGCGTGATGCGCGAGCCGCCGGTGAAGTTCTGGGTGATGGGGGAAAACAAGTGGCGCCACGCGGACGATTGGCCATTGCCTGACACGCAGTGGACGAAGCTGTACCTGCGGAACTGGGAGCGACTCACGGACGAACCATTCACGCCGGCCAGCGTCGATCAGTTCACGCCGCCGGATGCCTTCGTGCAGATGCCGCCGAGCCAGACCAACACGATCCAGAAGCTGCGCTATTTGAGCGATCCGCTGCCCGACGACATCCTGATGGCTGGCCCCAGCGTGCTGAACCTGTTCGCCGAGATCGATGCCGAAGACACCAACTGGATCATCGTCCTGAAGGATGTCGGCCCGGACGTCTCGGTGCTGAGCGTGCGCGAAGGCGAGCGCGAGCTTCCGACGGACCTGCACGAGCGCGAGGTGACGCGCGGCTGGCTGAAGGCCTCGCACCGCATGGTCGATCCCAAGCGCTCGAAGCCTGGTAGGCCGTGGCATCCGCTTACGCGGGCGGCGCAGAAGCCGGTGGTCCCCGGCGAGGTCACCGAGTACGCGATCGAGATCATGGCGACCGCCAATCTGTTCCGCCGCGGCCACCGCATCTGTCTGGAAATCACCAGCCTCGATCTGCCCACCGGCGTCGCCGGCGCCACCAATGCCGAGTACGTGCCGTACCACATCTGCAGCGCCAGGACGGTGCTGCACAAGATCTACCACGACGCCAACCGGCCTTCGCACCTGCTGCTGCCGATCATTCCGGACGCTTGATCTGATCACGACCTTTCTGTTGTCATCCCGGCCGAGCGCCGCAAGGCGGGATGACGACCGAATTGCTGCACCAGGGAGGACACATGCGTATCATCGATCTTTCGGTCGCGCTCAAAGCCGGCATTGCCTCGGACCCGCCGAGCATGCTGCCCGAGATCGCCTACCGCGACCATGCCGAAGGGGCAAAAGAGTTCGCCGCGATGTTTCCCGGGCTGAAACCTGAGCAACTCCCCGACGGCCAGGGCCCGGCGATCGAGCGGGTGACGATCACCACCCATAACGGAACGCACCTCGATGCGCCGTGGCATTTCCACAGCACGATGGACCGCGGCAAGCCGTCGCTCAAGATCGACGAGGTGCCGCTGGAATGGTTTTTGTCCGACGGGGTGAAGCTCGACTTCCGCGCCAAGCCTGACGGCTATGTCTGCACCGCCGACGACGTGAAGCGCGAGCTCGATCGCGTCGGCTATCAACTCAAACCGCTCGACATCGTGCTGGTGAACACGGCCGCCGCCGCGGCCTACGGGAGCCCGAACTTCATCGACAAGGGCTGCGGCATGGGACGCGCCGCGACCCTGCACTTGCTGGAACAGGGCGTGCGGGTGACGGGGATCGACGGCTGGAGCTGGGATGCGCCGTTCTCGTTCACCCGCAAGCGCTTCGCCGAGACCGGCGATCCCAGCATCATCTGGGAGGGGCATAAGGCGAGCCGCGAGATCGGCTATTGCCATATGGAGAAGCTCACCAACCTCGACCGGCTTCCCGCCTTCGGCTTCAAGGTGTGCTGCTTCCCGGTCAAGATCGCGGCCGCCTCGGCCGGCTGGACGCGCTGCGTCGCCATGCTGGAAAGCTGAAACCGCCATGAAGCTCAAGGACCAGGTCGCCATCGTCACCGGCGCCGGGCGCAACATCGGCGAGGACACCGCCAAGCTGCTGGCGTCGGAAGGCGCCAAGGTGGCCGTCGTCGACATGGACCAAGGCCGCGGCGATAAGGTCGCGGCGGAGATCGCACAGGCCGGCGGCGTGGCGGCGGCGTTCGTGACGGATGTGGCGAGCGAGGCCGACATTGCCAAGCTTGTGAAGGATATCGTGGCCAAATGGGGCCGCATCGACATCCTCATCAACAATGCGGCGATCTCCGACAACAAGCACGTCCTCGAGATCACCAAGGAGCAGTGGGACAAGGTGATCGCCGTGACGCTGACCGCGCCGTTTCTCATGAGCCAGCACGCGGCGCGGCAGATGGTGGCGCAAGGCGGCGGCGGAAAGATCGTCAATATCGGCTCGACTTCCGGCTTCTTCGGCCGCTCGCGCGCGATCGCCTATACGGCGGCCAAAGGCGGCGTCGCCAACCTGACCCGCTCGCTCGCCGTGCAGCTTGCGCCCTACCGTATCCGCGTAAATGGTGTGGTGCCCAACAAGATCGGCTCGCCGGTCGGCAAGGACGAATTCGACCCCACGCGCCCGGTGGTCAATCTCGTCGGACGGCCCGGCGTGCCGATGGACCTCGCCCGCGTGATCCTGTTCCTGGTCTCCGACGAGTCCGCGTTCATCGCCGGCGAGATGCTGTTCGTCGACGGCGGCGTCAGCGCCATGCTGATCGGCGACAAAACCGGATGATCCTTCTCGCGCAGCGTATCGGCGATCGCCCTTCACCTGAACTGCTTTGCTGCGCTTTTTCCGCCCTCATCCTGAGGAGCGCCGAAGGCGCGTCTCGAAGGAGAGGGCGGCCAATGACTCTCAACAATTCACCCTGAGATGCCCTACCAAGATTGAAGGCTGAGGGTTACGGTCAAGCTGCTGATGCTACCGCGAACGAGTCGAGGCTTCGAGATGCGCCGACGGCGTCAGCGGCGTGATGGCGGCCATCGATGATGAACGGTGCTTACCTGTATATCGTTCGTTGCGCGGATGGGAGCTACTACACCGGAACGACGCGTGGCGAGCTGGAACGCCGAGTCGCCGAGCACAATTCCGGATATTTTGGCGGCTTTACCTCGACCAGGCGGCCGGTCGTACTCGTCTTCTCGCAGTGGTTTGAGAGAATTGACGACGCGATCACGGCCGAGCGGCAAGTCAAAGGCTGGTCGCGGGCGAAGAAGGAAGCATTGATGCGGGGCGACTTCGGTGCGCTGCCAGAGTTGTCGCGCCGGCATGGGCCTCATCCTTCGAGACGCCCGCCTTCGGCGGGCTCCTCAGGATGAGGAAAGAGCCGCGGTATCGGCTCGGCGTCGATGTGGGAGGAACGCACACGGACCTCGTTCTGCTCGATGCCGTCAACGGCGACGTGATGGTGGAGAAAGTCCCCTCGACGCCGAACAATCCCGCGCTCGGCGTGCTCGACGGCGTCGCCCGGCTTGTGGCGCGCGGGATCGCGCCCGACACAATCGCGTTCTTCGCCCACGGCACGACGATTACCACCAACGCCTTGCTGGAAATGCGCGGCGCCAAGGTCGGGCTGCTCATCACCAAGGGATATCGCGCCGTTCAGGAAATCCAGGTCCAGGCCCGCGATGGCAACCTGTTCGACTATTTCTACGCCAAGCCGACCCCGATCGCGCCGCAGAGCCTGACCAAGGAAATCCCCGAGCGCTCCGGCTGGTCGGGCCAGGTGCTGCTTCCGCTCGACCATGCGGCCGTGCGGCAGGCCGCTCAAGAGCTCAGCGCCGCCGGGGTCGAGTCGATCGCCGTCTGCTACCTGTTCTCTTTCGCCAACCCGGCGCACGAGCAGGAAACGCGCAAGCTCATCGCCGAAGAATGCGTGGGCATGCCGGTGTCGCTATCGAGCGAGGTGCTGCCGCGCCTGCGCGAATGGCCGCGGCTCTCGACCACGCTCGTCAATGCCTATCTCGAGCCCGTGATGGTGCGTTATCTCGCCCACCTCAACACTGGTCTCGACGAAAACGGCGTCAGCACTCAGCAGCGCTTCCTGATGCAGTCCAATGGCGGCGTGATGCCGTTCACGGCGGCGATCGCCGGCGGGCGCACCGTGCATACGCTGTTCTCAGGGCCCGCCGCCGGCGCCCAGGCCAGCGCCTATTGGGCAGCGCAGGATGCCCGGCGCGGGCTCGTCACGCTCGACATGGGCGGCACCAGCGCCGACATCGCCTTCATCGAAGGCGGTGTGCCGCTGGAAGTCACCGAAGGCGTGATCGCGCGGCGACAGATCGACGTGCCGGCGCTCGACATGACCACCATTTCGGCAGGCGGCGGCTCGGTCGCATGGGTGGACGGCTCGGGCTTTCTCAACGTCGGGCCGCACAGCGCCGGCGCCGAGCCGGGCCCCGTCTGCTACGGCCGCGGCGGAACCGAGCCGGCGGTGACCGACGCCGACGTGGTGTGCGGTTTCCTCAATCCCGACTACTTCCTCGGCGGTGCGCAGAAGCTCGACGTGGCGGCCGCGCAGGCGGCGCTCAAGTCCCGTATCGCCGACCCGCTCAAGCTGAGCGTCATGGAAGCTGCGGCCGGCATTCGCCGCATCGTCGACGTGCGCATGGCCGACGAGGTGCGCGTGTTCGCCGCCAAGCGTGGGGTCGACCTCACGAGCTTCACCCTGCTGCCGTTCGGCGGCGCCGGCGCGGTGCACGCCGCGGCCGTGGCCGAAGAGCTCGGCATGCGCCGCATCCTCGTTCCGCCGCGGCCGGGCGCGTTCTCGGCGCTCGGCCTGCTGTGCACCGACGTGGTGCACGACTATATCCGCTCCGAGCTCAAGCCCCTCGTGGCGGTCACGCCGGAGCACGCGGAACAAATTTTCGCCGCCCTGGAGGCAAAGGCGCGCGCGGAGCTCGCGGCGGAAGGCATGCCGGAACAGGATGCGCGCTTCATTCGCGAACTCGACCTGCGCTACAGCGGCCAAGGCTATGAATTGCGCACGCCGCTCGACGGATTGTATGGCGACCGTCTTACCAAAGATTCTCTCGATCTTGCTCGCGCGCGGTTCGATGAGCGGCACGCGCAGATTCATGGCCATGCCGCCAAGGCGCGTCCAGTCGAGGTGGTGAGCTACCGGGTGCGCATGCGTGTTGCCGTGCCAAAATTCGAGCGGCGCCCAGCGCCTGCGCGGAAGCCAGCGCGCTCCACCCAAGAGGCCGTCAAAGGCAGCCGCACGGTCTTTTTCACGGCCGACACGGCGATGCAAACAATACTCTATGAGCGGGACAGGCTCGATGTCGGCATTACGCTCGTGGGGCCTGCGATCATCGAGCAGTTCGACGCCACCACGGTGGTTCCGCCGGGCTGGACCGCCAGCACGGATCGCTTCCACAACCTGATCCTGGAGAAGGTGTGAAATCGCTCCGCACGAACCGCACGCGTCATTCCGGGGCGGGCAGAAGGCGGAGCCCGGAATCCATATCTCGCGGCCAGCGGTGATGGATTCCGGCCCTCGCCGCTAGTGCCGCCGATTTGAAGTTCCTACAAAGCCTGCCGCAAGCTCGTATAGGAACTTCAAATCGAAAGCGGCACTAGAACCATAGAGTCGCTAGTGCCCCTTTGCTTCCGAAGTTCGTATCAGGGGGTGCTGCCATGTATCACGAACTTCGGAAGCGGGGCACTAGTGCGGCTCGGCCGGAATGACGACGGGGGTAGGCATGGACGCGATCACGATCCAGATTCTCCGCAACAAGGTCGCGAGCCTGGTGGATGAAATGCACTTCCATTTCTATCGCTCGGGCTACTCCACCATCATCCGCGAGTCGCGCGATTTCAGCTGCGTCATTCTCGACGCGACCGGGCGGCTGATCGTTGCGCCGCCGATGTTCTTTCACGCGCCGGTCTACCGCCACCTGGTGGGCCGCATTATCCAGGTGCATGGCGAGAGCGGCATGGCGGACGGCGACGTGTTCGTGTCGAATCACCCTTACGATGGCGGCCTGCCGCACGTCTCCGACATGGCATTCGTGGCGCCCGTCTTCGCCGACGGCGAGATCGTCGCGTTTTCCGGCTCGATCGCGCACAAGGCGGACGTCGGCGGCACCGTGCCGGGATCGACCTCGGCCGATGCCACGGAGCTCTACCAGGAAGGCGTGCTCATTCCGCCGATCAAGATCTGGAGCGCCGGACAACCGCTCGATGAGATCGAGCGGCTGATCCTCGCCAACAGCCGCCAGCCGGAGCTGGTGCGCGGCGACATCCATGCCCAGATCGCGGTGACGCAAATGGGCGCGTCGCGGATGAAGGAGCTGTGCGGACGTTTCAGTGCGCAGACCGTGAGGGACGCGTTCGCGGCCATCCTCAAAGGGGCGGCGGACGAAATGCGGGCCGCCATCGCCCGCCTGCCGGACGGCGAAGCCGCGGCCGAGGGCCTGCTCGACAGTGACGGCGTCGACGTCGACAAGCCGATCAAGCTTGCCGTGACGGTGACGATCAAGGACGCGCTCGCGACCTTTGATTTTTCCAACAGCGATCCGCAGGCGCGCGGGCCGGTAAATTTAAGGCCGTCGATGGTCGAGGCCTGCGTGTTCTACTGCCTGATCGGGTGCCTCGGTCCGAGGCTTCATTTCAACGACGGCATGCGCGAGGCGGTTCGCCTCGTGTTGGCGCCGCGCACCATCACCAATGCGTCGCCGCCGGCGCCCGTCTCGAACTATCAGATGGTCAACCTCAAGCTCGTGGACGTCATCCTCGCAGCGCTGGCGCAACTGCATCCCGCCCGCGCCATCGCCAATGCCGGCTCATCGAGCGCACTCAGCATCGCCTGGGCGAAGCCCCGCCCGGGCCAATCGAGCATGCAGTACGAGATCATCGGCTCCGCCTACGGCGGCGGCAGGGGGCACGACGGCGCGTCGGCGACCGCCACGCACTTGAGCAATCTGCACATCACGCCGATCGAGATCCTGGAGTCGGAGTTTCCCTGCCGCATCGCGCGTTTCGACTTGGTGCCGGATTCGGGCGGCGCCGGTCAATGGCGCGGCGGCTTGAGCATGCTGCGTGAATACGAGCTCCTGGAGGACGCGACCGTGATCCGCCGCTTCGACAAGACCCGGTTCCCGCCCAACGGACTCGCCGGTGGCGCACCCGGCGCACGCAGCCGCTTCGTCATCCGGCTCGGCACCGATGCGGAGCAGGACACGCGCGCGTCCGGCCGCTACGAGATGAGGGCGGGCGAGCGCTTCCTCATCCAAACGGCGGGCGGCGGCGGCTACGGGGATGCGAACCGGCGCGACCGCACGCTGGTCGAGAGGGATTTGGCCGAAGGCGCGGTCACGCGCGCCGGGGCTGCGCGCGATTACGGCTTAGTGCCGCCGATTTGAAGTTCCCTACAGCACCTGCCGCAAGCTCGCATAGGAACTTCAAATCGAAAAGCGGCACTAGAACCATATACTTGCTAGTGCCCCTTTGCTTCCGAAGTTCGTATCAGAGGGTGCTGGGATGTATCACGAACTTCGGAAGCGGGGCACTAGGCGAGTGAACGGAGCAGGGCATGGCGAACGCAAAGGAACGGGTCGGCATCATCGGCGTCGGGCGGATGGGCCTCGCCATGGCCAAGCACCTGATCAAGCACGGCTACCCGCTTACGGTCTGCGACATCAACCAGGAGAGCCTCAACAAGGCGCAGCAGATGGGCGCTGCGGTCGCCCGTACGCCGGCCGAGCTTGGGCGCGCCGCGACGTTCGTCATTCTCGGCGTCGGCTACGACGAGGAGGTGAACGCGGTCGTGCTCGGCGCCGACGGCGTGCTGTCGACCCTCGTGGCCGGTTCCATCATCGCGGTCTCGTCCACGGTCGCGCCCGATACCGTCAAGGCGCTCGACGCCAAGGCGCGCGCCAAAGGAAGCGATGTTCTCGATGCACCGATCTGCCGTGGACGTTGGTTCGCCGACGAGGGCAAGCTCCTGGCGCTGTTCGGCGGAAGGCCCGAAGTGGTCGAGCGCGGGCGGCCGGTCTATGCGACGTTCTCCTCCGACATCGCCCATCTCGGCGCGGTCGGCCACGGCCAAGTCGGCAAGGCGCTCAACAACCTGCTCTTGTGGGTGAACAGCATCGGACTGATCGAGGCGGGCCGCATCGCCGAGACCACCGGCATTGATCTTCCCACGTTACGCGATGCGCTGCAGATAAGCTCGGGCAAGTCGCAGGCGCTGGAGGACTGGGACCAGATTTCCTTCACCTGGGCGCTCAAGGACATGCAGATCGTGTCGAAAATGGCGGACCAGGCCGGGCTGGCGTTGCCGATCACCGGGGCCGTGAAGGAACTGGTCAAGGAGGCGCGCCGCATCAAGGCGAGCAACCCACCGAAGTGGACGGGGTAACGCCGGCCGTGCGAGACTTGACCACTGAAACAAGCGTCGCGCGCAAGCCGTCCGGGAGAATTCGTAATGCGCATGTGGAGCATTGTCGCGCTGGTGATCATAGCCGGCAGCACGGTGGCCGACCGTCTCCACGCGCAGGATGCCTTTCCATCGAGCACCGTGAAGATCGTGGTTCCCGCCGCCGCCGGCTCGACCACCGATACGCTGGCACGATTGACCGCTGACCAGTTGAGCCACAAATGGGCAAAGGCCGTGGTGGTCGAGAACATCGCCGGCGGCGCCATGAACATCGGCGCCGAGCGCGTCGCGCGGTCGACGCCCGACGGTCACACGCTCATGGTGGCGCCGCCATCTCCGCTCTCGTTCAATCACCTGCTCTATCGCGACCTCAACTACGACCCGAAGAGCTTCGTCCCGATCACGCTGCTCGCCAAGGTCGCCAACGCATTGGTGGTGAAGAATGACCTGCCGGCGAAATCCCTGCAGGAGCTCATTGCCTATGGCCAGGCCAATCCCGGCAAGCTCCTGTACGCGTCGCAGGGCGTCGGGTCGACGGCGCACCTCTCCGCCAGCCAGATGGAGATGCTGGCGGGCATCAAGATGGTGCATGTCCCCTACCGCGGCGCCGTGCCGGCGCTCAACGATATCGTGGCCGGCCATGTCGATCTGTTCTTCGACACGCTCACTACATCGGTGCCGTTGTTCCGCGGCGACAAGGTGAAAATTCTTGCCGTTGCCGGCGCGGAACGCGCGCCGGCCTTGCCGGACGTCCCGACGTTGCACGAATCCGGCCTGCCGGGTTTTCGCTCGATTACCTGGTTCGGCCTGGTCGCTCCGCCGGAAACGCCTCCCGCGCTGGCGGCGCGCATCAACCGCGACGTCGTCGAGATTCTCAGTAACAAGGACATCAGCGACAAGCTGCGCGAGTTGCGGCTCGATCCCGGTGCGACCAGCCCGACGGACACCGCCAAGTTCTTCGCCGAGGAGGCGGAGCTATGGAGCAAGGTCATCCGCCAAGCCAACATCACGGCACAATGACGGATCAGCGAACTCGGCGCGCTCCCTCTCGCCAGCGGGGAGAGGATTGGGGTGAGGGGGCAAGGGACTCTTTTGCCCCCTCACCCGGATCGCTGCGCGATCCGACCTCTCCCCGCAGGGGAGAGGTCGGGCAAGCGGCACGGCCACGTATCGCGACGAAGGTCGAGGCATGAGCCGCTACCGCGTCACCGTCGATACCGGCGGCACCTTCTCGGACTTCGTCTATCTCAACGAGGACACCGGAACGCTTTCCATTTCCAAGGTGCCCTCGACGGCCGACGACCCGTCGCGCGCCATCCTCGCCGGCCTCGAAAACCTGCTGGCTGACGGCGTTTCAGCAGAGGAGATCGGCTATTTCTGTCACGGCACCACGGTCGGCACCAATGCGCTGCTCGAAGGCAAAGGGGTGAAGACCGGCCTGCTGGTCACGGAAGGATTCCGCGGCATCTATCCGGTGGCCGAACAGGCGCGGCCCTACGGTCCGGTCATTTTCGACGTGATGTTCGACAAGCCGGCGATGCTGGTGCCCAACCGGCGGACCGGCGAGGTTCGGGAGCGGATCGATTTCCGCGGCCGCGTGCTGCAGCCGCTGGACGAAGATGCGCTGCGCGCAACGGTGCGTCATCTGGATGCCGAAGGCATCGAATCGATCGCCGTGTGCCTGCTGTTCTCGTTTCTCCACCCCCGACACGAAGCGCGGGTTCGCGACATCATCCGCGAGGAAATACCGACCTGCAGCATCTCGCTCTCGTCCGAAGTGCTGCCGCAGATCCGCGAGTACTACCGGCTGAGCACGACGGTCATCAACGCCTACCTGCAACCGATCCTGGCGCGCTATATCGCCGAGCTCGAACGCCGCCTGGCGGGCGCCGGCGTGGCGACGCGGCAGGCCTACATCATGCAATCGAACGGCGGGATGGCGACGTTTGCCGGCGCTGCCGACAAGGCAGTGACCACCCTGCTGTCGGGTCCGGCAGGCGGCGTGACTGCCGGCGCCCTCGCCTGCCGCACGACGGGGTACCGCAACATCATCACGTTCGACATGGGCGGCACCTCGTGCGACGTGGCCCTCATCCGCGACGGCGAGCTCTCCGGCGCGAGCCGGGGCAAGATCGACGGCCGCGACATCGCAGTGCCGATGATGGACATCAATACGGTCAGCGCCGGCGGCGGCACCATCGCCACGGTCGACCGCTTCGGCGCCCTGGCGGTCGGGCCGCACAGCGCCGGTGCGGTGCCGGGCCCGGCGGCGTACGGCCGCGGCGGGACGCGGCCGACGATCACCGACTGCAACCTGGTGCTCGGACGCCTCAGCGCGGAAAACTTCCTCGGCGGCCGCATGCGGCTCGATGCCAGCCTGGCGCAGCAGGCGATCGAGGCCGAGGTCGCGCGGCCGCTGGACATGGATGTCATGGACGCGGCGGAAGGGGTCATCCGTATCATCAACGTGAAGATGGAGGAGGCCATCAAGGCCATCTCCACCATGCGCGGACACGACCTGCGCGACTTCATGCTGCTCGCCTTCGGCGGTGCCGGCCCGGTCCATGCCGGGGCCATCGCGCGCGATCTCGGCATGGCCGGCGTGATCGTGCCGCTCTACCCCGGCGTCTACTCCGCCATCGGCCTCCTGCTGTCCGACGTGAAGCACGACTACGTGCAATCGAAGATGGCGGCGATCGACAGTGTCTCGCCGGCCGACGTGAACGCGATCTTCGCGCAGCTCACGGCACGCGCGCGGGACGACCTGCGGCAGGACGGTTTCTCGCTCGAGCAAATCCGCATCGAGCGAGCGCTCGACATGCGCTACGCCGGCCAAGGGTATGAGATCACCGTGGCGTGCGAGGCTGAGCCGGTTACGGCGGCGACACTCGCGGCCCTGCGCACGCGCTTCGACCAGCAGCACAAGGCCATGTTCGGCCATATGGCGCCCGAGGAGCCGGTCGAGATCGTGTCCTACCGGGTGCGCGGGATCGGCATCGTCCCGCAGGTGGAGATGCCGAAATTTGCACCGACCGGCGGAACGCTGAGCCATGCGCTACGCGAGACCCGAACGGTACGATTCGACGGCGCAGATATCGATTGCCCGATCTATCAGCGCGAGCGGATCGATGTCGGCCTCAGCGTCGCCGGACCGGCCATCCTCGACCAGTTCGATTGCACCACCGTCATCTACCCGGGCCAGGTCGCGCGCGTGGACGCGTGGAAGAACCTGATCATCACGCAGGAGGCTTGAGTGGAGGGCGGGCGTTTCTCGCGCGTCGATCTCGATGCCGTCGAGCTCGAGGTCATCCGCGCGAGCCTGAGCGGCATCGTGCAGGAGATGCAGAACGCGCTGTTTCGCACGGGGTTTTCCACCATCGTGCGCGAGTCCCAGGATGCCTCCTGCGCGCTGATGAACGCGCGCGGGCAGCTCGTCGCGCAGCACGTGGTGCTGCCGCTGCATATCGGGGCGTTCCCGGCGTGCTGCGCCGCCGTCCTCAAGGAGTTCGGCAGCGACATCGCCGAAGGCGACGCCTTCCTCATCAATGATCCGTACCGGGGCGGTAGCCCGCACGCGCCCGACATCGCCGTGATCTCGCCGGCGATCGTGGATGGCGAGCTGATTGGATTCTGCGGCAGCATCGCGCACAAGAGCGACATCGGCGGCCCGGTTCCGGGAAGCTGCTCAGGCCAGGCGCGCGAAGTCTTCAACGAGGGCCTTCAGCTCCCCGCCGTGCGCTACCAGACGCGCCATAGTGCCAACCGCGATCTCGAGCGCATCATCGCCGCCAACAGCCGCACGCCGGAGCTGGTGCTCGGCGACATCCGCGGCCAGCTCGGCGCCGACCGGCTCGGCGAAAGGCGCCTGAAAGAGCTTGCCGCCAAGTCCGGCAAGGCGACAATTCTCGCCGGCTTCGACCGCCTGCTGCAAATCTCGCAAGCCAAGGTGCGCGCGCTGCTGGCGGAATGGCCGGACGGACGTTTCGAAGCGGAGCGTTTCGTCGACGACGACGGGGTCGACCTGAACAAGCCGGTGCGCATCCACGTCGTGGTGGAGAAAAGAGGCGACGCCATTCATTTCGATTTCAGCGGCGCCGCCGAGCAGACCAAGGGGCCGGCCAATATCCGGCCGCCGCTGGTGCAGGCGGCCTGCGCCTATTGCCTGATCTCCATGACCGACCCGCATACGTATGTGAGCAGCGGGCTCCTCGATGCGTTCACCATCATGGCGCGCGAGGGCAGCGTGCTGAACCCACGCTTTCCGGCGCCGGTCAACACCTATAACCCGACGGTGCATGCCGTGGTGGATGCCGTGTACGAGGCGATGAGCCATATCGTACCCGGCAAGGTGAGAGCCGACGGCAGCGGCAGCCGGTCGATCATCATCGGCGGCCGCAGCACCTATACGGGCCAAGGCTACGTGCAGTACGAGATCATCGGCGGCGGCGCCGGCGCGCGCGCCACCAAGGACGGCGCGTCGGCCACCACGGTCAACCAGAGCAATGCCAAGATCGCCCCGGTCGAGATCATCGAGAGCGAATTTCCCACGCGCTTCGTCCGCTTCGAGCTGATCCGGGATTCCGGCGGGCCGGGCGTTTTTCGCGGCGGGTTGGGTATCCGGCGCGAATACCTCAATCTCGAAGATGCGCGCTTCTCCATCCGGTCGGCCAAGCACGTGATCGCGCCCAACGGCTGTAACGGCGGGCATCCCGGCCGCACCGGCGACATCTGGATCAATCCCGCGACCGATCGGGCCGAGCGCCTGCCGACCCGCTATGCCGATTATCCGCTGCAGGCGGGCGACACCTTCCGGCTCGACACGCCGGGCGGCGGCGGTTTCGGCGATCCGCTGCGCCGCGATCCCGAGCGCGTGCTCCTCGATGTGCAGGAGGACGCTGTGTCGGTCGAGGCGGCCGAGCGCGATTACGGCGTGATCATCCGGCGCGGCGAGCGTGGCGTTTTTCTTGACGCGGCGGCGACGCAGCGGCTGCGTGCCGAGATGATGGCGGCGCGTGGGATTGAGACCGAGGCCACGTGATGCAAGCGCGCGTCAGCCGCGTGGCCATGATCGGGCTCGGCGCCATGGGATTGCAGATGGCGCGGCACATGGCCGCCAAGGGCTTCGCGGTCAGCGGCCACGACATCGATCCGGCTGCGGCCGCGCGCGCGCGGGAACACGGCATCGCCACCCGCGGCTCGGCGGCGGAGGCGGCCGAAGCGGCGGAGGTCGCCGTCATCATGGTGCAGACCGACGCCCAGGTGGAAGAGATCATCGCGCGCTCCGGCATGCTCGAACGGCTCGCCGGCGGCGGCGTGATCTGCATCGCCAGCTCGATCGCGCCGGACACATGCCGACGCATGGCGGCGCTGGCCGAGGCACGGGATATCGGCGTGCTCGACACGCCGGTGGTGCTGGGCCAGGAGGCCGCCAACAATGGCACGCTCACGATCTATGCGGGCGGCGACGAGAGGCGGCTGGCGCGCGCCCGGCCGGTGCTGGAAGCATTCGGGCGCAACGTCCTTCATCTCGGGCCGGTCGGGACCGGTCAGATCGCCAAGACAATCAACAACCTCCTGCTGTGGGCCTGCATGTCCGCCAATATGGAAGCGCTGACCTTGGCGAAACGGCTCGGCGCCGACGTCCCGCGCCTCATCGAGGCGCTGGGCCACGGCAGCGGCGCCAATTGGTCGCTCTCGCGCTGGGGCAAGAGTACCGGTAAATGGGCCGAGAAGGACATGGACGTGGCGCTCGACTTGGCGCAGTCCGTGAGGATGCCGATGCCGCTCGCCGGCCTCGTGGACCAGCTCATGAAGACTATCGATCAAGCGAAGATGAAGGCTCTTCTCGCGGCGAGAAAGAGCGAAGGGAGCGAATAATGAAACGCCTTGGTTTGGTGCTGGTGTGGTCGGCTCTGAGCGTGGGCGCCGCGCTGGCGCAGGCGAAGGAGCCGCTGACCAAGGTGCGCGTCGCCTATGACGGCTTCTCGATGACGTCGGCGCCGCTGGCCTATGCCGACAAGCTCGGAACCTTCAGGGCTTTCGGCCTGGAGGTGACGCCCACGTTCGTCGAGGGCGGATCGACCCTGACGCAGGCGGTGGTCGGCGGCTCGGTCGACATCGCGCAGAACGGCTACACCCCGGCCGCCGCCGCCGCCGTGCAAGGCGCCGATATCGTGTTCATCGGCGGCATTTCCAACAAGCTGCCGTTCCAGCTCGTCGTCAAAGCGTCGATCACCCGGCCGGATCAGCTGAAAGGACAGGCGATCGCCATCAGCCGCTATGGCTCGTCAACGGATCAGGCGGCCGACTTCGCCCTCAAGCATCTCGGCCTGAGCCGCAATGACGTGAAGATCCTGCAGCTCGGCGGTCCGACGACGCGGCTGGCGGCGGCGATGAGCGGCCAGATCGCCGGCACGATGGAGCAGTATCCGGACACGGCCGAGTTGTCGCGCCACGGCTTCCATGTCCTGGTCGACGTAACCGACGTCGCGGGCGATTACCCGAATACGTCCTACGTGACGAGCCGCGCGTTCCTCAAAAAGCATCGCGAAGCCGTCAAACGGTTCTTGATGGCGATGGCGACGGCCGTGCGCGACTACAAGAAAAATCCGGAGGCGGCGATCCAGATCACGCAAAAATTCCTCGACGTGAAAGACGCCGGATCCGCCAAAGCGGCCTATGACGCCTACATCAAGGTCTATCCCGACGATTTGCGGCCTTCGCTCAAGGGCCTTGAGCTGGTGCTGCAGGAGCTCAGCGCCAAGGAACCGAAGGCCGCATCCCTGAAGCCCGAGCAGCTGGTCGATACGAGTGTCCTCGACGAGCTTGAGCGCGAGGGATTCTTCCAGCGGCTCGCGGCCTCGCACTAAGCTTGCGCGCATGAAGCCGCCCCGTCCGCTGAAGCTGGAGGCGAGAGGCGCTTCGCTTGAATTCTATCACGAGAGGACGAAACAATATCTGTCGGTGCTCGCCGACATCGACCTGCAGGTGTTCGAGGGAGAGCTGGTCGCGATCGTCGGTCCGAGCGGCTGCGGCAAGACGACGTTCTTGAACGCGGTGGATGGCTTGGCGACACTCACCGGCGGTGCGATTCTCGTCGACGGCAGGCCGGTCACGCGCCCCGGGCCTGACCGCGCTCTCGTCTTTCAAAACGACTCGCTGTTTCCGTGGCGCACGGTGCTGCACAACGTCACCTATGGGCTCGAGCTGCAGGGCAAATTGTCGACGCGGGAGATGAACGAGCGGGCGCGCGGGCTTGTCGACCTCGTAGGCTTACGCGGCTTTGCCGAGCATTATCCACACGAGCTCTCCGGCGGGATGCGCCAGCGCGTCAACATTGCCCGTGCGCTGGCGATCGAGCCCGAGCTCTTGCTGCTGGACGAGCCGTTTGCCGCGCTCGACGCGCAGACCCGCGAGTTCATGCAGGTCGAGCTCCTCACTATCCTGGCACGCGCCCGGACCACCGCCCTGTTCATCACACATCAGATCAACGAAGCCCTCTTTCTGTCGGATCGGGTCGTGGTCTTTTCCGCGCGTCCGGCGCGCATCAAGGACATCGTCGAGGTCGACTTGCCGGCGACACGCACCCTCGACGTCAAGCATCAGGCGTCGTTCGTGGAGCTGGAACGGCACATCTGGCGCCTGATCGAAGAGGAAGCCACAAAGACCGGCATGATGACCAACGCGTGAGGCGAGACGTGGACGCTGCCACCGGAACGACCAACACGGACAAAACCGAGCGTCGGCCGCCGCCCGCCAGCTCCTTTTGGCAACGCCACGAGAATGCCTTGCTCGGCATGATCGCGGTGACGGCGTTCCTGGCCCTGTGGGAATGCGCCGTGTCGCTCGGGTGGGTCAACCCGCTGTTCACGTCGGCGCCGAGCCGCATCCTGTCGACCGCCGCCCAGATGTTCGCCGACGGGAGCATCTTCGAGCACCTCCAGGTCAGCGGCGTGGAGTTCGTGATCGGCTATGGTCTCGCCGTGATCGTCGCGGTGCCGCTCGGCATCCTGATGGGCTGGTACCGCCGCCTTAATGCCGTGCTCGACCCCTTCGTCTCGGCCCTCTATGCCACGCCGCGCATCGCCTTGTTGCCGCTGATGATGATCTGGCTCGGCATCGGGCTGGCATCGAAGATCGCGATCGTCTTTCTCGGCGCCGTCTTCCCGATCCTGGTGAATACCATCACCGGCGTGCGCACGCTCGACGCGAATTTCATCCGCGTGGCGCGCTCGTTCGGCTCCAATGACCGGCAGCTCTTTCTCACCGTCGCGCTGCCGTCCTCGGTGCCCCTGCTGTTGAGCGGTTTGCGCCTCGGCCTCGGCCATGCCCTCATCGGCATCGTGGTGGCCGAGATGTACGGCGCCACCCATGGACTCGGCTTCCTGATCTCGGTCTCGGGCGCGCGCTTCCAGACCGACAAGGTCATGGTCGGCATCATCATTATTGCGCTGGCTGGAATCCTGCTGACCGGATTGCTGCGCGTCATCGAGCGGCGCTTCGAAGGCTGGCGCCCTGATGCGCGCGGATAGTGGGCATCGTCATCCGGGCACAGCGCAGCACGGGCGGGCCGCCTCAATCTCCAAAAGACACCCCGACAGCCCGTGCGGTCAGCACGATGTCGTGGCGAACGTCGACGCGCTTGGGCTCGCCCAGGACCTGGGTGAACGGCATGGTGACGATGTTCGGGGGTTGCAGGGCCACCATCTCGCCCCAGCGCCCGTCGGCGACCGCGCGCACCGCGGCACCACCGAAGCGCGTGGCCAGCACACGGTCATAGCCGGTCGGCATCCCGCCGCGCTGGAGATGCCCCAACACGAGCGAACGGCACTCCTTGCCGGTGCGCGCCTGGATGTCCCGCGCCAGTCGATCGGCGATCCCGCCGACGCGCGGCGCCTGGCCCGGGAGGGATTCGCCGATGATGGAGATTTGTCCGCCGATCGGGAAGGCGCCTTCGGCAACGACCACGATGGAGAAGAGACGCCCCGCCTTGTCCCGCTGGTAGATCTTCTCGCATACCTTCTCGATGTCGTAGGGAATCTCCGGGATGAGGATGACGTCGGCGGTACCAGCCAGTCCGCTGTGCAGCGCGATGAACCCGGCGTTGCGGCCCATCACCTCCATCACGATCACCCGATCGTGGCTCTCTGCCGTTGTGTGCAGCTTGTCGATGGCCTCGATCGCGGTATTCACGGCGGTGTCGAAACCGAAGGTGGTGAGCGTCCCGCTGACGTCATTGTCGATCGTCTTCGGCACCCCGACGATCTTCATTCCGCGCTCGTAGAGGCGCTGGGCAATCGCGAGCGAACCGTCACCGCCGATCGAGATGATGGCATCGATGCCGAGCTCATGCGCCCGATCGACGAGCTCGCCGGAGCGGTCGATCTCCTCGATCGTGCCGTCGGGGCGGCGGCGCGGATACCGAAACGGATTGCCGCGATTGGTGGTGCGCAGGATGGTCCCGCCGAGATGGGCGATTCCGCGCACCGAGTCGCGCGTCAGCGGAACGACCTTATCCTCCCCGAGCAGGCCGGCATATCCGCGCCAGATGCCGAGCACGTCCCAGCCGCGGGCGATGGCGGAGAGGACCGCGGCGCGAATGACGGCATTTAGTCCGGGGGCGTCGCCCCCGCCCGTAGAGAGCGCGATGCGCATGGCGTGCTCGGAAAAAGTTTGATCGATTCTATGAGATTTGCCGTGTGTTTGCACATCTCACGAGGGACGCTTGCAGCTTCAAATGTTTATGCGTTAATGCCGGCCGGGATCCTTGACGGGAGGAGCTGCATGAAAGCGGGCGACCTGATGACCACGGGGGCTGCCAGAATCCGACCCGATGCCTCCCTGGCCGAGGCGGTGCGGCTGATGGTGGAGCACCGAATCAGCGGGCTGCCGGTCGTCGACGCTCAAGACAAGCTGGTCGGCGTCATCACGGAAGGCGACTTCCTGCGGTCGGACGACGGCCCCATGCCGCACGTGCTCGCCATTCTGGCGGGCGGCGCAACCGCCGCGGCGGGCGACCTCCGTTCGCGTCGCGTCGAGGAGCTCATGACGCGGGATCCTGTCACGATCACGGTGGAAACGCCGATCGAGGAGATCGTCGCGCTCATGAACCGCCACAAGGTGAAGCGGCTTCCCGTTCTCACGCAAGGCAAGGTGGTCGGCATCGTCAGCCGGGCAAATCTGCTTCTCGCCCTGCTGCGCCGGTTACAGTCCGACGGCAAACCGCAACGAGGCTAGCCTGACGTCTGGAATCTGCCCTTGAATGCGCGGCTTCATACCGGCGGCGGCGCCTGCCGCTCCTGGACGATATCGGGCGGAGGCGCGTAACTCCCGGCCTCGCGCGCGATGGCGGAGCCGTTGCCGGATGTGCCGTTCACGACAAAGATGCCTTCCAGCACCTGCCGCTCGATCGGCTTCTGCAGGACCGGGACATGGGCAAATCGTCCATCGATGCTTTCGCTCCCGTAACCGGTGACGAAGACGAACGGAATGCCCCGGGCGGAAAGCATCTCGGCGAGCGAGTAAACCATTTCGCCGTCGAGATTGATGTCGAGAACCGCTGCGTCGACGGACTCGTCGGTGGCGGCAGCCGTGGCCTCGATGGCCCGGCTGAACGGGCCGACGACGGTGAATCCAAACTCGATGAGCATGTCTCGCATCACCATCGCGACCAGCGCCTCGTCCTCCACGAGGAGGACACGATTGCCGGAGAGAACTTGCGATTGGATGACATTGGGTGTTTTAGCAGGACTCCAGCTCGCCGGGGCTGGCAGCTCGGCCGGTCCGACCGTATCGGAAATGGGTATCGACAATGTGCAATGCAGCCCCTCGGGCGGCCAATTGAACGTAGCTTGGCCGCCGAGCTGGCTTCCGACCGACGCCGTGATGATTTTCGTGCCGAAGCCCTGCGAGTCAGGCGGTCGGGCGTGGGGGCCGCCGAGTTCGCGCCATTGCAAGGTCAAGTTTCCGGCCTTGAGCTCCCAACTGATCTCGACGCGGCCCGCAGTCGAAGACAGCGCGCCGTATTTTGCCGCGTTGGTGGCGAGTTCGTGCAGCGCCAGCGCCAGGATCTGCGCCGTCACCGGGCGCAGCGACACGTGCGGCCCGCTTGCCGTCACCTTGTCGGCGGTGGTGCGATACGGCGACAATTCCTCGTCCACGAGCTTGATCAGGTCGGCCCCTTGCCAGCGCGACTCCGAGAGCAGGGTATGGGCGCGCGACAGCGCGCCGATCCGGCCCTCGACCGCTGCGATGTAGCTCTTGATCGTGCTGCCCTTGGTGAGGCGCACGATGGATTGCGTCACCGCCAGCGCATTCCTGGCGCGATGGTCGACCTCGCGAGTCAACAGCGCCTGGCGCTCCTCAGCCTCCTTGCGATCCGTAATGTCGATGGTGACGCCACTCACGCGCACGACGCGCGCCGTCTCGTCCCTCGTCATCGCGGCCGCACAGACGCACCAGCGCATCTCACCATTGGGGCGGATGAGCCGGGCCTCTGTCTGGAAAGTGGGCTCGTGTTCGAGGCCTTGGTCCAGCAGCGCCTTGATGCGTTCCAGGTCCTCGGCGTGGATGAACGTCCGAACTTTGTCGAAGGTCGGCGCGAACCCGTCAGGATCGACGCCGAATATCCGATACTGTCCGGCGTCCCAGACGCAGTCGCCGGTGATCACGTCCCAATCCCACGATCCCATCTGCCCGGCAGCCAGCGCGACGCTGCGGCGCTGCTCGCTTTCCAGGAGCCGGGCAGTCGAAGCTTGCAGCTCGGCGGTCCGCTCCGCCACCCGCCGTTCCAGTTCTTGATTGAGCTGCTCGAGCTGCCGGGTCTTGCGATAGAGCTCGGCAAACACCTTGACCTTGGCGCGCAGCACTTCGGGCACGACCGGCACCGGGACGTAGTCCACGGCGCCCACTTCATAGCCGCGCATGTAGTCCACATCGGTCAGATGGATGGCGGAGACGAAAATGATCGCCGTCTTCTGGAAGCGAGGATGGTCGCGAATCATGCTCGCCAGCTGAAAGCCGTCGAGATCCGGCATGCAGACATCCACCAGGACGATGGCGATGTCGGTCTTGAGCAGGTGTTCGAACGCCTCCTTGGCGGAGGCCGCCTTGATGAGGTGCTCTCCGAGATCCCTCAGGATCACCTCATAGCTCAAGAGCTTGGCGGGCTGATCGTCCACCAGCAGAATGTTGACCTTGTCGCTCGGATTCATCGCGTCCACCCTTAGCGATGGAGCCACATCCGCAAGGCGGACAGAAGCTGCTCGGTGTTCACCGGCTTGGCCAGGTAGTCGGACGCGCCGGCCTCCAGGCATTTCTCACGATCGCCCTTCATCGCCTTGGCCGTCAAGGCGATGATGGGGAGGCGCCGGAACGCCGGATCCTTGCGAATCTCCCCGATCGTTTGATAGCCGTCCATTTCCGGCATCATGATGTCCATCAGCACGAGCGCCAGATCCGGCGTCGAGCCGATCAACTCAATGGCTTCGCTGCCGGTGGTCGCGGTCTTGACGCGCATGCCGCGCCGCTCCAGCACGCTGCTCAGCGCAAAGATGTTGCGTGCGTCGTCGTCGACCAGGAGAACGGTTCGACCGACCAGATCCTCGTCAGAGCTGGTGAGCCGTTCGAGCAGCCGCTGCTTCTCGAGCGGAAGCTCGGTGACGATGCGGTGCAGGAACAACGAAGTCTCGTCGAGCAGCCGCTCGGGCGACTCGACGCCCTTGACGACGATGCTGCGCGCCATCGTATGCAGCTGCGCATCTTCCTCGGCGGTCAATTCCCGGCCGGTGAAGACGACCACCGGCACCTCCGACAGGGCCGCATCGTTGCGGATCTGCTCGAGCACCTCGAAGCCCGACATGTCGGGCAGGCGCAGGTCGAGCACCACGCAGTCGCAGGCCTGCTGCCTGAGCGTGGCGAGCGCACCGGCTCCCGTCTCGGAGGTCACGATCTCGATGTCGTCGTGCCCGAGGAGCTCGGTGATGCTCAACTGCTCGGCGGCGTTGTCCTCGACGATCAGCAGCCGCTTACGGCGGGGCTGGGCGTAATCCTTGATCCGCGCCAGGGCGGCTTCCACGCCCTCCGGCGTCGTCGGCTTGGTGACGAACGAAAAGGCGCCGCGCGCCAAGCCGTGCTGACGGTCTTCGTCCAGGGTGATGATCTGCACCGGGATGTGGCGCGTCAGCGGATTCTGCTTCAACTGGCTGAGCACGGTCCATCCGAGCATGTCGGGCAGGAATACGTCGAGAGAGACCGCGCTCGGCTGATATTGCTTGGCAAGATCGAGCGCGTCGGCGCCGCGCATGGCCAGAAGGACTTTGAATCCCTTTTCGCGCGCCAGATCCATGATGATCCGCGCGTAGTGCGGATCATCTTCCACGATGAGCAGGATCGTGTCGCCGGGCTGTACCTCATGCCGGTCGTCGGGAAGCTGCTCGACCGGGCGCTCAGGCAGTCCGATGGTCGGAACCATCGCCGGCGCTTGCGCCGAGGTGGTCGGAGCGCGGACGGTACTGGTCGGGCCGGCATATTTGAGCGGCAGGTACAGGGTGAACGTGCTGCCGACGCCGGAGGAGCTGCGCAGCTGGATTTCACCGCCCAGCAGGTTGGCAAGCTCGCGGCTGATCGCAAGGCCGAGGCCGGTTCCGCCGTATTTGCGGCTGGTGCTCGCGTCGGCCTGCTGGAACGCTTCGAAAATGATTCTCTGTTTCTCGGCAGGGATGCCGATGCCGGTGTCGGACACCTCGAACGAGACAACGCCCGGAGCTTGGCCGAGGATGGGATGTTCGGGATTCCAGCCGCCGACCGCCGCCGACACGTCCAGGCGGACGCCGCCATGCTCGGTAAATTTGAAGGCGTTCGACAGCAGGTTCTTGAGAACCTGCTGCAGGCGCTTGGAATCGGTGACGATGCTGCGGCCGAGGTGCGGATCGACTTGCACTTCGAACGCGAGCTGCCTTGTGTCCGCCTCGTGGCGGAACGGGCGGGTGACGGCCTCGACCAGATTGGCGAAAAAGATCTCCTCGGCGTCCACCGTGACCGTGCCGGATTCGATTTTCGACAGATCGAGAATGTCGCTGATCAGGTTGAGCAGGTCGGTTCCGGCTCCGTGAATGGTGCGCGCGAACTCGACCTGCTTCCCGGTCAGATTGCTGTCGGGATTGTCGGCCAGCTGCTGGCCCAGAATGAGGATGCTGTTGAGCGGCGTGCGCAGCTCGTGCGACATGTTGGCCAGGAACTCCGACTTGTACTTGGAGGTCAACGCCAATTCCGTCGCCTTCTCCTCGAGAGCGCGGCGCGCCTGCTCGATTTCCTGATTCTTGCGCTCGACTTCGACGTTGCGCTCGGCAAGCTGCTGCGCCTTCTGCTCGAGCTGCTCGTTCGTCTGCTGCAGCTCGACCTGCTGCGTCTGCAACTCGGCGGCAAGCTGCTGCGACTGCTTGAGCAACCCTTCGGTCTGCATCGTCGCCTCGATCGAATTGAGCACGATGCCAATGCCGGTGGTGAGTTGTTCGAGGAAGGTCATCTGCAACGCCGTGAACGGGCTGATGGAGGCGAGCTCGATGACCGCCTTGACCTGGCTCTCGAACAATATCGGCAGCACCACGATGTTCCTGGGCGGCACCTTGAACAAGACCGACGAGATCGGGATGGCCGTGGCCGGCACTTCGCTGATGAGCAGGCGCCGTTTGTCGGCCGCGCATTGCCCGACCAGACCCTCGCCGAGCTTGAGGCTGACCGGATGTCCGTTCATGCCGTCGTCGGCATACGAGGACAACAGCTTGAGCTGCGGCGAGTCCTCGGACTCCATCTGATAGATCACGCCCTGCTGGGCGTTCACCAGCGGGGTGAGTTCGGAGAGCAGCAGGCGGCCGACGGTCGTCAGATCGCGCTGGCCCTGCAGCATGTTGGTGAACTTGGCCAGGTTCGTCTTGAGCCAATCCTGCTCGGTGTTGCGGTCGGTGGTGAGCCGCAGGTTGTCGATCATCGTATTGATATTGTCCTTGAGCTCGGCCACCTCCCCGCGCGCGTCCACCTGGATCGAGCGCGTCAGGTCGCCCTTGGTCACGGCGGTCGCCACTTCGGCAATGGCGCGCACCTGCGTGGTCAGGTTCGCAGCCAGAAGGTTGACGTTGCCGGTGAGGTCCTTCCAGGTGCCGGCGGCGCCAGGCACGTTGGCTTGACCGCCGAGGCGGCCTTCGACCCCCACCTCGCGCGCGACGCTCGTGACCTGATCGGCAAAGATGGCGAGCGTGTCCGTCATGTTGTTGATGGTCTCGGCGAGCGCCGCGACCTCGCCCTTCGATTTGACGGTGAGGTTCTGTTTCAGATCGCCGTTGGCGACCGCCGTCACCACCTTCACGATGCCGCGCACCTGCTCGGTGAGGTTGGCCGCCATCACGTTCACCGTATCGGTGAGGTCCTTCCAGGTGCCGGCGACACCGGGCACTGCCGCCTGGCCGCCGAGCTTGCCTTCCGTCCCCACCTCGCGCGCGACGCGCGTCACTTCCGAGGCAAACGCATTGAGCTGATCCACCATGGTGTTGATGGTGTTCTTGAGCTCGAGAATCTCGCCCTTCACATCGACGGTGATCTTGCGCGAGAGGTCCCCGCGCGCCACCGCGGTAGTCACCTCGGCGATGTTGCGCACCTGCGTGGTGAGGTTTGCGGCGAGCAGGTTCACGTTGTCGGTGAGGTCCTTCCACGTGCCGGCGACGCCGGGCACCACCGCCTGCCCGCCGAGGCGGCCGTCCGTTCCCACCTCGCGCGCCACGCGCGTCACCTCGGCAGCGAACGAGCGCAGCTGCTCGACCATGGTGTTCAGGGTTTCCTTGAGCAGCAGGATTTCGCCGCGCACATCCACGGTGATCTTCTTGGACAGGTCACCGCCCGCAATGGCGGTCGCCACCTCGGCGATGTTGCGCACCTGCGCGGTCAGATTCGAAGCCATGAAGTTGACGTTGTCGGTGAGGTCCTTCCAGGTGCCGGCGACGCCGGGCACCTGCGCCTGGCCGCCGAGCTTGCCTTCTGTCCCTACCTCGCGCGCCACGCGGGTGACCTCGGAGGCGAAGGCATTGAGCTGATCCACCATGGTGTTGATGGTGTTCTTGAGCTCGAGAATCTCGCCCTTCACGTCGACCGTGATCTTGCGCGAGAGGTCGCCGCGCGCGACCGCCGTCGTCACCTCGGCGATGTTGCGCACCTGCGCGGTGAGGTTGCCGGCCATGGAGTTGACGCTGTCGGTGAGATCTTTCCAGGTGCCCGCCACGCCCGGCACGTTCGCTTGCCCGCCGAGGCGACCTTCGGTGCCCACCTCGCGCGCTACGCGCGTCACCTCGCCGGCGAACCGGTTGAGCTGGTCCACCATCGTGTTGAGGGTTTCTTTGAGCTGAAGAATCTCGCCGCGCACGTCGACGGTGATCTTTTTGGACAGATCGCCATTGGCCACCGCGATCGTCACATCGACGATGTTGCGGACCTGGGCGGTAAGATTGCCCGCCATGGAGTTCACGCTGTCGGTCAAATCCTTCCAGGTGCCAGCCACTCCCGGCACGTTCGCCTGCCCGCCCAGTCGCCCTTCGGTGCCGACCTCGCGCGCCACGCGCGTCACCTCGCCGGCGAACCGGTTGAGCTGGTCCACCATCGTGTTGAGGGTTTCTTTGAGCTGAAGAATCTCGCCGCGCACGTCGACGGTGAT
>JBJMSU010000099.1:0-32152 GCA_045801465.1 Xanthobacteraceae bacterium
TTCGACATCCTGCCGCTGGCACGCACGCAGATGCAGGCCGGAACGGTGCGCGCGCTCGCGGTCGCCTCGCCGCAGCGGCTGGCGGCGGTCCCCGACGTGCCGAGCATGGCGGAATCCGGGTTCCCGCAGATCGAGGGCGGCCCCTGGTTCGGTCTCGCCGCGCCGACGGGAACGCCGCGCGCGATCATCGACTGGCTCAACGCCGAAGGGCGCAAGGCGTTCTCGGCGCCCGACGTGCGCGAGCGTTTTCTGTCGCAGGGCATCCTGCTCCCGCTCGGCACGCCGGAAGACTACGGCGCCTTCATCGAGTCCGAATACAAGCGCTGGGGCGACATTATCCGCAGCGTCAACATCCGCCTCGATTAGGTCGTAGGGCGGATTAGCGGAGCGTAATCCGCCATTCCTGTACTGCGGCGGGTTACGCTTTCGGCTAACCCGCCGTACGCGCTGCGATGGTTGCATCTCAGCGTGAGCGGCGGCCACCCGTTTCCTCTGGGCGCAATTCCTGCGCAATCGCAATGCCGTTATGGGCGGCAGGCTTCGTCCGGTGTGACGCTGGCTGCCCTCGGAACATTGCCCAATGACGCGCGTTTCTGTCGTAGCAGCGGCCTGCTGCAGCGTTTGAGGAAAGGAGCGAAACCATGCACAAGCTGTTGGCCTTGACGGCTGCGGCCCTTCTCGTGGTCTCGAGTACAGCTGGATGGGCGCAGAGCGGCACGGTGAGCAAGACTCCCGGCCACATGATGAAGCAGCCCGGAGCCAAGAATACCGCGCCGGGCGCTTCCGAGTTTGCCCCCGGTCACCTGAAGAAGAAGGGCCAGTCGGCCTCCAAGTACACCCCGAGCCACAGAAAGACGACCGGCACGCGTTATTAGAGACAAGCGCTGGCGCTGGCGGTTCATGCGCAGAGCCCCGCCCACGGGCGGGGCTTTTTTGCGCGCGCCGATTGCGGCCGCGCGTGCCGCGGCCGGCAACATTTCAGTTCCGCAATGGAGATCGTCAGCTCAACGCCAATAAAGGACCCCAGTCCGTTGTCCCAGCCTGACTGGGGTATCAAGTCAGTGCGCTTGGCATTTATTTACTGGAGATTATAACGCCGCATTGCCGCGCATCGTTCCGAACCCGGCCGCATCGTCGTGCCATGAGCTCGGAGAACCGTATGGTTAACTCGGCTGAAGAGCCCGGCACACCTGCACGCCTCGACCGTTCACGCCTTCACCGCGCCCGCCGCCAGGCCGGCGGTCATGTGCTTGCGCACGGCGTAATAGAGGGCCGTGGGCGGCAGCGCGTAGATCACCGAGGTGGCCATCAGCAGCGCCCACGGGCTGTCGTCTGAGGAGAGGAAATAGGCGAGCGCCACCGGGAGCGTCACCCGTTGCGGCGTCGACAGCATGAGGAACGCGTAGAGGTATTCGTTCCACGAGAGCAGCAGCGCGTAGGTGCCGATGGCGACCAGCGCCGGCGCGATCAGCGGCAGGTACACGTGCCAGAAGACCTGCATCACGGTGGCGCCGTCGACGCGCGCGGCTTCGTCGAGCTCGATCGGGATCGACTCGGAATACTGCTTGAGCACCCAGATGGCGTAGGGCGTGGCGAAGGTCACCATGGCGAGGATCAGCGCCCATTGGCTGTCGAGCAGGCCGTAGATGTGCATGATCCGGTACATCGGGATGGCGAGGAACGCGGCCGGGATCAGGTAGGTCAGGAGCGCCGCGTTGGAGACGTAGTGGGCGAAGGCGAGGCGCAGGCGCGAGATCGCGTAGCTCGCGAGCGACGCGATGGCGAGCACGAGGCCGCAGGTCGCGAGCGCCACGAACGTGCTGTTGGCGAGCTGCTGCCAGAAATCGTGCAGGAAGAAATGGCCTTGGGCAAACACCGTGCGGTAATTGTCGAGCGTCGGCGCCGGCGGCCACAGGTGCGTTCCGACCGCGTCCCTCGCCGGCGTCACCGACAGCATCACCATGTGGTAGATGGGGAGCAGCGTCCACGCCATCAGGGCGGCGGCGAACAGCACGCGGCGCGCCTCGGCGATGGCGGCGCGCGGGATCATGGCGTGCGCCGGCCGAGCTGGCTCACCAGGTAGACCACCACCGGCACCACCAGCGGCAGCGCGGTGATCACGGTGGCGACGCCGGTCGACACGTCGGCGATCTGGTAGCCGTACTTGATGCCGAGCGTCGCCAAGGTGTGCGTGCGGTCGAGCGGCGCGCCGCCGGTGAGCAGATAGACGCTGTTGAAATCGCCCAGCGACCAGATGGTCGAGAGCAGCGTCGAGGTGATGTAGAGATTGCGCACCCCCGGCCAGGTGACATAGCGGAAGCGCTGCCACGCGGTGGCGCCGTCGACCGCCGCCGCCTCGTAGAGGTCGTGCGGGATCGCCAAACGTCCGGCCAGCAGGATCAAGGTCCAGAACGGCAGGTATTTCCAGATATGCACGAGGATGATCGATCCCATGGCGAGATCGGGATCGAGCAGCCAGCCCGGACCGGGAAACACGCCGAAGAGGCCGAACAGGATGTTGTTGATCATCCCCCATTCGGAATTGAGCATCCAGCGGAACGACAGAATGGTGGGGATCGAGGGCACCGCCCACGGCAGGATGAACACGATCGACACCCAGCGGATCCAGCGCTGCGGATGCACGAACAGGCCGGAGACCGCGAGCGCGAGCAGAAGCTTCAGGTTCACGGCGACGAGGAGGAACACCAGCGTGTTGCGCACGCCGCGCAGGTAGACGGGATCGTTGAACAGCTTGGCGTAGCTTGCCGGGTTGCTGCCGAGATAGAACCCGTAGACGAGCGGGTAGACCACGAAGAAGGCGAACACGACCGCATAGGGGATGAGCAGGACCACGCCCCAGGTGGTTTCCGTCGGCGGCATCCAGCGGATCGCGCGGGGGGCCGCCGGCGCCGGTGCGGTACTGAGAGGAAGCGTGGTTTCCGCCATGGCGCGTCCCGTGTCGCTGCCCTTCTTAAATCCGGGTGATCAGTGCCTCGTCATTGCCGGGCTTGACCCGGCAATCCATCCTTTTTTCGTCAAAGATGGATCACCGGGTCTCGGCGCTTCGCGCCGGCCCGGTGATGACGAGGAACTGATCATCCGAAAACCGTACGACATCACCCGGCGACCGCCTTGATGCGGGCGATCATCTCGTCGAGCGCGCGCCCGCTGTCCCACTTGTCGATGACGATGCGGCCGATCGCCTTGGCGAAGACGTTCTCGTTCTGCAGCTGGGTGAAGCCGGGATTGAGCACCGACGGCATCGGCACGAACGGACGTTCGGTATATTGCCGATAGACGGCGGTCTTGTGCGGATCCTTCGGATCCTTCCAGAAGTCGCGGTCGGCGAGCGCCGTCTGCACCGGGAACCAGCGGCCGAGCGAGCCCTCCGTATAGGGCCCGATGTTCTCCGGCCGCAGCAGGAACGAGAGGAACGATTTGGCGCCGGCCTTGTTGCGCGCGGCGCTGAAGACCAGCGCCTGCTTCACGGCGATCGTATAGACGATCTTGGTGCCGTCGGGCCCGTCCGGCCATTCCACCGTGACGATCTTGTTGTAGTAGTTGTCGAGCGCCTTGTCGTCGAGGTGCTTGCCGGGAATCGACACCGAAGGATTGGGCGTCGACACGGTCGTGCGGTTGTGGAAGTTATTGTTGTTGTCGGCGTCGGTCCAGCTGATCGAGCCGGGCGGCGTGCAGCCCTTAGCGTGGATCGCGGCGTAGTCTTCGAGCGCGCGCTTCATGCCCTCCTTCACCTTCGGGTCGTCGATCGTAAGCTTGCCGGCCTTGTCGAGCATGGAGACGCCGTACGCGCCGAGGAAGGTGTAATAGGTGTAGAAGGTGTCGGTCGCGGCGGTGGAGGAGGGCAGCCCGATGCCGTAGATGCGCTGGCCCTTTTTGCGCAGCGCGTCCTGCACCTTCACGCACCAGAAGTCCCAGAATCCTTTCCAGTCGCGCGGCACGTCGCTCGCCTTGAAGCCGGCCTCCTCCACCATGTCCTTCCAGTAGTGGTAGTGCATGTTCTGCATGTGGATCGGCGCGGCATAGATCGCGCGCTTGCCGTCCTTGCCGCCCATCGTCACGGTGTCGACGATGCCCGGCATCAGCCGGTCCTTGATCGGCGCGACGACATCGCCGAGATCCTCCAGCACGCCCTGGGCGGCCCATGACGCCGAGGTCTGGAAATCGTAGAGCCAGCCGAAGCCGATGTCCGGCACGCTCTGCGCCTGGATCGCGCTCACCGTCTTGGGGATGACGTCGGTGAGCGGGATAAAGGTGAGCTCGATCTTCTTGTCCGGATTGGCGGCTTCCCACTTCTTGATCACGGCCTCGAGCGCCTTGTCCTCGGCCTCGTAGAACCCCTTGTTCCACCAGACGACGACCTTCTCCTGGGCAAAGCTCGAGCCCGACGTGAGCGCCGCGATCAGGACCGCCGCGGCCGCGGCGAACGCTTGCTTCATGGCATCTCCTCCCGCGGCGGCTCACCCGCCTGCTCTTGCGGAGCAAGCGTGCACCCGGCGGGCGGGATCGGCAAGGTGCGTGTCACATTTCGTATGGGTGCTCCGGGCTACGCTGCATCAGAGACCGCCGCCGTTCACGATCTGCGGCCACCGGCGGCGGCACGTTAACCTTACGCGCCGTTCCTGGCCCTCATCTTGCTTATCGTCATGAAACTTGCCGGTCGCTGTGCATCGTTGGAGATGAAGATGCTCTCGCAGCCGAAGGCGTTGTCAAAATGGTACGCCACTGGTGCGCCGATGGCTTGCTCCGGGTGCGGCCAGCCCTTCCCTCGCGAGGGAAATCACGTCCGCTGTCTGCGCACGGAGCACGGCTACTTCTGCGACGAGTTCTGCGAGGCAGACCACCTGATCGCGAACGTCGCCCGAGGGCGGGACACCCCATGAAGGGCGATTGCCACAACTGCGGCCATCGTCTTGGGCTGAGGACGCCGGTGTGGTGGTGGAGGCTCAAATTCTGCTCACCGGCCTGCAAGATCCAATTCAGATCCCGGTGGTGGCGCAGCTGGCGACAACGCTGGGCCCGGCGCTGGCACCTGGTCTTCCATTGACTGGCGCAACCTTCCCAATCCGTTCAGCGCGCAAATCCGCGACGGATCGGCGCCATGTGCTCCGCTAGACTAGTGCGTCCTGCGCTGCTCGAATGCAGCCAGCTGATCGCGCAGCGCGCGCTGGAACGCCGGCCGCGCCTCGCAGCGTGCCTGGTAGGCCGCGAGCTTCGGTTCGGCGGCCACGAGATCGGTGTGCCGCACGATGCGGAGCACCGTCGTCATCATGAGGTCGCCGAGGGTGAAACGGTCCTCGAGATAGTCGCGATCGCCGAGCCAGGCGGCGAGCTCCCTGAGCCGCCGCCTGGCTTTTTGCTCGGCGTCCGGCCGACGCTGTTTTGCCCAGTCCTTGTCGGCGTGGAAGAGATCGATTTCGGCGAGCGGCTGGATCGCCACCTCGATCGAGTTGAGCGCCGCGAACAGCCAGGTGATGGCGCGCGCCCGCGCGGCCGCATCGGCCGGCAGGAGCGCCTCGCTGCGCGCCCCGATGTGGAGCACGATCGATCCCGTTTCGAACAGCACGAGGTCGTCCTCCTCGAACACCGGCACCTGGCCGAACGGCTGGTGCGCGCGATAGTCGGCGGAGGCCTGGTCGTCGGTGTCGATCAGCCGCGCCCGGTAGGGCAGGCCGGCCTCTTCCAGCGCCCAGCGCACACGCAGGTCGCGCACCTGGCCCTGCGCGAAGGGCGGCACCCATTTGAAAGCCGAGATGGTGATCATGGTGTTCTCGCGTGTTACGCCTGGGTGTCGGGAACTGTGATGAAGCGCGTAGCGCGTAGGGCGGATTAGCGAAGCGGAATCCGTCGCCGTGTCGGCGCCATACGCTCCGCTATTGCGCCCTACTCAGGATCGGTGATGAAGGAGACCTGCCCGCTGCGTGGATCGAACGGCAGCGACACGTGCTCATGCACGACGTGCCACGTGCCGCCGATCCGGTGGTAGCAGACGGTGACGCGGATCCAAGTATCGGATCCTCGCGAGCCCTCGCCGATGGGCCGGATATGGTGCAGGCAATGGACGAACGCGGCGTCGCCGCCGGCCGTCACGACAAAATCGCGCCGCTCCGACGTGAACTTCGCCGGGAGGCACGGCAGGTACTCCTCCCAGACCCGCCGGATCGCGCCCACGCCGCGGACCCGGTACGGCGGTTTGACGTCGAAGAGCACGGCGTCCGGCGCGTAGCCGGCGGTCAATGCCTCGATGTCCTTGGCCTCCAGCGCCTTGGACCACGCGTCCACCAGCGCGCGGATCTCCTCCTCGCCTGACGACGCGGCCGGTGTCGTCCGTTCCTTGGTGGCCGTGTTGCGCGCCATGTTGGTCTCCTTGAATCGCATCAAAGCCTACAACTTGCCCATAGGACGAACCGGCGAGGCGCAATCCGACAACAGCCTCTAGATTTTTTCAGGTCCGTTAGGCTGCATCAGCGGCAGCGAAATTAGTGATGATCTCCTCAACGACCTTGGCGGAGCCAGAACTGGCGCCGAGCACGAAGGATGCGGCGAGGCAGGTCCGGGCATTGAACGTGGTCATTGGGACCATGTCACCCCCGCTTGCGATCGCATCACCGCCGTGCGGCAACGAAGCCATAATAGCTGTTGAGAAATTCGTCGGCGGTCAGCGGCCAGTCGGGCACCGTCTCATAGTGTCCCCAGGTGAAGATCCTGAACTTGATCTTAGGTCCGTAGTTGATGGGACCCGCCAGCACGATGAAGTGGTCGAATTTCTCGCCCTTCTTCGCCTCGGCCAACGTGCGCCCGTTGAGGAAGACGGATGAGACCAGGAGCACGACGCGGTAGTTGCGCCGATAGTACTGCTCGGCGAGCTTGAGGTTGTCGAGACCGACGCGCGAGGAAGATGCCTTTTGGAAGACCTCGCGGAAACCGAACCGTTTGAACCAATCGGTCACCTCTTGCGAGCTGGTGCCGCCGGCCCGCTCGTCCCACGGAGTCACGTACTTGATGCTGGACCAGGAGTAATCGAAGCGGTGCACATAGTTATCCGAATCCCGCAGGCTTCCAAGCGCGATCCAATCGGCCGCATTGGCGTCCGACGGCTTTGTATCGACCCGGAACTCGGCGCTGGGCTTGATCCCGATGACCTCGAAGCGAGGAAAGTCCGGACTCCGCGGCAGCAACGCGTAGCCCTTGTCATAGACTTCCGTCACGTACTTCGCATACGCGGCCGGGTCCTGCCGCACGATGGCATACATGAACGCCGCCGGCCCGCACACCATGCCGTTCGCCTGGTTGATTTTATGCGGATGCTTGATCCGCTCGAGCAAGCCTTCGGCTACCTCCATGCGATTGACGTGAGGGAACATTCCCGGCCCGTCGGTCCGCACGAAGTTCTCGATCAGGCCCAGCGCCAAGCCCTTGCTGGGACCGCCGACCTCGGTATGCGGGCGCCAGAAGCGCCGCAGTGCGTCCTCGACGTTCTTCGGGCTGCGGCCCATCGGGTCGGCGATGCGCGGATCGATGCTGGCATTTGCCTCTGCCCACGTCTTGCTGCCCGGTTGCAGCTCGTAGCCATCGGGCCCGTTCCACTCGCTACTGTGGTAGCAGCGGCAGGAGCCATCCGGCAGTTGCTCGCACAGCAGCAGCCTGCCGCCGTGATTGCAACTGTCGAAATGATGGCACGTGGTTGGACTGCAGGCGGAGCCTAGTCGCGGCCGACAGGCGGGACCAGGATGGACATGTGCCGGCATGCAAAGCCCCCGAGGCCGGAATGGATATTCGATTCAAACTTACGTCGTAATCCTACTTTGGTTGCCCGAGCTCCGGGCCAGGTTCACGCGAAATCGTCGGCTTTGACCGTCGCCACGCCCAGCTCGGCGAGCCGTCGGCGGGTCGCCGCGAGCGAGCCGTCGACGTCGATGGCGCGGCAGGCATCCTCCACCACGATCACGTCGAAGCCTTGCGCGTGCGCATCCTCGGCGGAGTAGCGCACGCAGAAATCGAGCGCCAACCCGACCAGGACCACGCGGGACAGTCCGCGCTCGTGCAGGTATCCGGTCAGGCCGGTCGGCGTGCGGTGGTCGTTCTCGAAGAAGGCCGAGTAGGAATCGATCGCGCGGCGAAAGCCCTTGCGCACGATCAGCTCGGCCTGCGGGACGGCCAGCGTCGGATGGAATTCCGCCCCTGGCGTACCCTGGACGCAGTGGTCGGGCCACAGCACCTGCGGCCCGTAGGCCACCGTCACGGTCTCGAACGGCTGGCGACCGGCATGCGTCGAGGCAAACGAAAAGTGCCCTGGCGGGTGCCAGTCCTGGGTGAGCACGACATGCGGAAACTTCGCCGCCAGGCGGTTCACCACCGGCACGACCTCGTCGCCGTGCGGAACCGGCAGCTTTCCGCCGGGGCAGAAGTCGTTCTGGACGTCGACCACCAAGAGGAGGTCTTTGTCGCCGATTGCCGTGCCAGGTCGAAATGCCCGATCGGCCATCTATGCGCGTCGTACCATGCCCGGCACCAGGTGTTTGACCGTCGGCGCGCCGACCTGCTGCATCATGGCATGGAACTCGAGGCGCAGGAGCTCGAGCACGCGCTCGACGCCCGCCTGTCCGAACGCGCCGAGCCCCCAAATGTAAGGACGGCCGACGCAGACGGCGCTCGCCCCCATGCACAGCGCCTTGACGATGTCGCTGCCGCGACGGAAGCCGGAATCGACCAGGATCGGCATGCGCCCTTTCACCGCCTCGACGATCTCCGGCAGCGCGTCGATGGTCGAGCGGCCCGAGTCCTCGCTGCGCGCGCCGTGATTGGAGACGATGATCGCGTCGATGCCGTTGTCGGCGGCGAGCACCGCGTCTTCCCAGGCGAGGATGCCCTTGATGACGATCTTCATCTTGGTGGTGTCGCGCAGCCGCTTGAAGAACTCCCATGTCATGGCGGAGGACTGGGTGTTGCGCAGGCCCGACACATCGAGCCCCTGGTACATGGCCCTGGTCCTCAGGTTCGATTGCAGGCTGCTGCGGTCGTGGCAGGTGGAACAATCACGCGTATCGCTCAGCCGCAGGCGGAACAGGGTTTCCTGGTTGCGGCCGCCGCTGCGGTCGACGGTCACCGCCACCGCCAGGCACCCGGCATTTTCCGCCCGCTTCACCATCGCCTGCGCCACCTCCCATTTGTTGGTGGCATAGAGCTGGTACCAGATCGGCGCGCCGCGCGCGGCGGTGACGTCCTCGACTCCGGTGCTCGTCGAGGTCGAGAGAATCTGCAGATGGTTTCCAGCCTTGGCGCCGCGCGCCGATGCCAGCTCGCCCTCATCGTGGAAGGAGCGCTGGCCGCCGACCGGCGCCAGCACGATCGGCGTGTCGTATTTCACGCCCAGGAGGTCGGTGCTGGTGTCGACCTTGCTCACGTCGACGAGACGGCGCGGTCGCAGCTGGAACTTGAGAAATCCTTCGCGGTTGGCCCGCAGAGTCACCTCGTCGTCGATACCGGATGCCATATAGCCGAAATGCGCGGGCGGAACGTTCTTGCGGCATACCGGCTCGAAGTCGAAGACGTTGATGGCTTCCTTCGGGCTCTTGATCAGCTCCTCCAGATTCTGCGGCGCCCACAGCATCGGGTCGGGAAGCTTCGACGGCGATTCACCTGCCAATGCCGAAACGGCCCCGCTGGCGAAGAGCGGGCTTCCGGCCAGGAATTTGAGAAAATGACGGCGACTGGTGGCTTGATCGACGGCGTCCGGCATGAACTCCCTCCCCGAAACTTTTGTGTAGTGGGGAAAGTCTACGCTGAGGCCGTGCGGTTGACCACAGTGCAAAAAAGCGAAGCCCGGGCGGTCAGCCCGGGCTTCAACATAACGCTTCTCAGCACAGATACTCACAACCTGGCTGCTCGCCGCAGCCGGCCAATCAGGCCGTCGTCAGCCAGCAATCTTGAAGACCTTGCTGACGCCGCTCTTGATCGGCTCGGAGGTCTCGGTGGCGACCCGCTGGGCGAGCGCCGTGAGCTCCTTGCTCTGCTCGATGAAGGCATCGAACTGCTTGCGCGTATGCGTGCTGGTCAGTTCGACAGCCTCCGAAAACGACTTCACCGCCATCAGTTGGCTGGCAAAATCGAACGTCGCGTTGGTGTTGGCGCGCGCGATCTCGATGGTCTTGAGGGTGTAGTCGGTGGTACCCTTGCTGGCCGTCGCGTAGGTATCCTCGAGAACGTCGGTGGCATCCTCGGCGACCGCCTTCATCTTTTCATAGCCGTCGCGTGCCTGCGTGACGCTCCGTTCCGCCAGCTCGCGGAACGCCGCCGGAACTTCCATCTTCGGCACCTCGAACTTGGGAAACTCGAACTTGGGAATCCCGAACGTCGGCGTCTCGACCTTCGCTTCGAACCCTTGCGATGCGGGTTTCGCCGTCGTTTTCACTTTTGTGGTAGCCTCCGCCATAGCTTCATCCTTTCGTTTGTCGATTGAGAGCCTCGCCATAGGCTCAACGGCCGCCGCCCTCGATACGGCCGAAGCCTCTGCTCAGTTGTTTGACCTAAGAGGACCGGCCCGCCCGGGCACGGCCCCTCAGACCCCTAATATAAGGTCTACAATGATGCGATGCAACAGAAGTTTTTGCGATGCAAAATAAATACTACCATTTCTCGAATTATAACCGGAAATTAAACCTTTGGTTCAGCGCCGGTTTGCCGCCCCACCGGCACATTGAGCGAGCTGATTCAGGAGCCGGGTCGGGCCGCCCTCGTGGCCGTCTGGGTGGCGCTTTGGCCGAGTTCCTGCGCCTGTTCGGCCAGGGCCTGCATTTGGCGCTGCACGAATTCGGTCTGGAGCCGCGTCACTTCCTCGATATCCCTGGCGTGCACCAGCTTTTGCGCGAATTCGAACGACATGGCGACGTTCTTCTCCGCAAATCCGATGGCTTTTTGGCGAATGTCCTTGGCGCCGCTCTGCGCCGCCGAGGCTTGGCCCTCGATACTGCTCGCAGCCTTTTGCGCCGCCGTCATGAAGCCGTCGAAAGCCTTGCGGGCCTGCTCGACGCTCTGCTCGGCAAACGTACGCATTTCGCGTGGGATCTCGAAATTTCCAGTCGCCTCTTTCGCCATTCCAGCCTCCTGCTGTGACGAAGCAAGCCTCTACGCAGTTACTCTGCTAAATTAAAGAACAGCGACGGCGAACGTTGCATGGGAACAGCAATTTCGTCGCCACGCCGATGTGCATCGCGGCGGGCATCGGCCTGGCGCAAACGTGGGCTAGTCAAGATTAACGCTATTCACCAGTGGACTGGCGCACCTTTCGCTGCGGCATAGACTCGCAGGTCTCGGCGTGATTACTAAGTTTTCGTTTACCGTAAACATCTCGTGTTCGCGTGTGACGACGGCCGATGAGCGAAACCGAGCACCTCGCGTTTGTGCGCGAGCCGCGGCTTGCGGCGCTCGCCACCGCGCCGCTGCCGGCGTGGGTATGGTCGGTCGGTTCGGGACGAATTGTTTGGGCGAATGCGGTGGGCGCCGCGATCTTCGGCGCGCCGACCGTCAGTGCACTGACCGAGCGCCGTTTTGACGCCGACCACCCGGCCGCGTTGCAGGTTGCGCGCCTGGCAATCTCGTTGCCGCCACCGGGCAGGCCGCGGCTCGAACGCCTGCGCGGCTTTGCCCCGCGCGTCGGCGGCCTGCTGACGTGCAGCTGCGTGCGCCTCCCCCAGAGTGACGGGCCGCCGGCCATCCTCATCGCGGCCACCGAGCCGGCCGGTCCGAGCCTGTCGCTCGCCGAACGCGTCCGGCGATTGTTCGACGGTCAGCCGTTCGCCGTGTTCGTGCCCGAAGGGGGTCTGCTGCATGCGACTCCTGAGGCGACCCGCGCCCTGGGCGGCGCCACGACGTTGGCGGCAGCGGGCGCGGCGGAGCTTGCCGCGACGGCGCTGCAGACCGGCCACGCCGCCGGGCAGGGCGTCCTGGGGCCTTTCACGCTCGACCGCCTCGGGAGCGATGACACCGCCGTCCTCGTGGTCACCTTGCCGGCTTCCGGCGAGACGGCCGCAGCGGTCAGGCCGCCGGCTGAGCCACTCCCGGCTGAGCCAGTCCCTGCCGACCGGCCGCAACAAGCCATCGAGGTCACCGCGGCGGCGCAATCCGGAACGCTCGACGGACCGGCCGTATCGCAGGCGCCCGAGAGTGCCCGGCCACCGGATCCGGCTGCCGCGGCGGCGGAGCGGCGCCAGCCGCTGCGCTTCGTCTGGCAGATCGACGCCGAGGGCCGGTTCAGCGTGGCATCGGACGAGTTCATCGCCCTGATGGGACCGGCGATCGCCAGCATGCTGCAGCGGCCTTGGACGGAACTGGCGGCCGAACTGGGGCTCGACCAGGACGGACGGGTTGGCCAGGCCCTTGCGTCGCGTGACACTTTCAGCGGCATCGCGGTCGCCTGGCCGATCGAAGGAACGCCCGACCGGCTGCCGGTTGAACTGTCCGGCCTCCCGATCTTCGATCATGGCCGCAGCTTCCGCGGCTATCGCGGATTTGGCGTGTGCCGCGACATGGCCCGTGTTGCGGCGATCGCGGCCGCACGGCGGCCGCCCTTCGTCGCTCCGGTCGAAACCGCAGGACCAGGCTCCGGCACAGAACCGGGCACGTACGCGGAACCGCCAGCCGACAAGCTGGACCCGCAAGCTGCCCCGCGCACGCCGACATCGGAGCGTCCGCTGCTGACCGTCGTTCCGGCGGCCAAGAACGTGGTGCCGTTTCGCCCTGCCGTGCCGGTCGCCGCCGACAAGCGGCCGGCGCTCACGCCGGTCGAACATAATGCATTCCAGGAGATTGCGAAGGCGCTCGGCGCCCGTGTCCAGGAGGACGCGGCCGAGCCGCCGGGCGGTGCCGACGTTCCACCCGCGGAGCCGGCCGAGGACGCTCCTGCGGCAGACGAAGGTGCAATGCGTGAACCGCGCGCGCCCTTGGAAGACGACGGGAAACGGCCGGGCACATCGGGTCGCATCTGGCCGCGGTCGATCCCCAGCGCCTACGCGACCGGCAAGGATACCTCGCCGACTTCGGCGCAGGGCAACGGCGAGCGCGCGGTGCTCGATCGGCTTCCGGTCGGCGTGTTGATCTTCCGCGGCGACCAGGTTCTCGTCGTCAATCGTGCGGTGCTCGACTGGACCGGTTACGAGAGCACCGAAGCCGTCGTCGCGGCCGGAGGATTGGAGCGCCTGCTGGCCGAGCCCGGCCTCGCGGTTCTGGGCGAGCCCGGCAGCTCGGGACGAAGCCTGGCCATCGTCACCCGGCGCGGCGCTTCGCTCCCGGTCGAGGGCCGCCTCTTCTCGGTCCCATGGCATGACGGCACCGCATTGCTGATCGTGCTGGTGCGTGTGGAAACCGACCAGCGCATCAGGGCGGCTGAGGATGCGGTTCGCGCCGCCGAGCGGCGCGTCCTCGGCGCCGAGGCGGCGCTCGCCGGAAGCGACGAACGAGTGAGGAGCGCGGAGCTCGCCTTGCGGGCGGCCCAACAAGCCACGCGGGAGCTCGAATCGGTCCTCGAAACCGCGACCGACGGCGTGCTTGTGGTCGACCGCGACGGCAGAATCGTGGCCAGCAATCGCAGCGCCGAGGCGTTGTTCGGATACGAATTGCACGAGATCACGAACCGCAGCTTTGTCGACCTGTTCGCGCCGGAGAGCCACCGCGCCGCGCATGAATATCTCGATGGCCTCGTCCGCGCCGGGGTGGCGAGCGTGCTCAATGATGGACGCGAGGTGATCGGCCGCGTGCGCGAGGGCGGGCTGATCCCGCTGTTCATCACGATCGGACGGCTGGCGGACGAGAAGTTCTGCATCGTGTTCCGCGACGTCACGCAATGGAAGCGCGCCGAGGAAGATCTCACCAATGCCAAGCGCGAGGCCGAGAAGGCCTCCTCGGCGAAATCCGACTTTCTCGCCAAGGTCAGCCACGAAATCCGCACCCCGCTCAACGCCATCATCGGCTTCGCCGAGGTCATGGTCGACGAGCGTTTCGGCCCGCTTGGAAACGAGCGCTATCGCCAGTACCTCAAGGACATCCGAACGTCCGGCGAGCACGTGATTTCGCTGGTCAACGATCTTCTCGACCTCTCGAAGATCGAGGCCGGGAAGCTCGAGCTCACGTTCGTGAGCGTCAGCCTGAACGACGTCGTCCAACAATGCGTCGCGATCATGCAGCCGCAGGCGAACCGCGAACGCATCATCATCCGCACGTCGCTCTTGCCGACCCTGCCGCCCGTGGTGGCCGATGAGCGCTCGATCCGCCAGATCGTGCTCAACCTGTTGTCCAACTCGATCAAGTTCACCGGCGCCGGCGGACAGGTGATCGTGTCGACCGCGCTCACCGATCGCGGCGAGGCGGTGTTGCGCGTGCGCGACACCGGGATCGGGATGAGCGAGAAGGAGATCGAGACGGCGCTCGAGCCGTTCCGCCAGGTCGCCACCTCGGGGCGTTCGGGCTCGGGAACCGGCCTGGGGCTGCCGCTGACCAAGGTCCTGGCGGAGGCCAACCGCGCGACCTTCACCATCAAGAGCGCCGTCGATGCCGGCACCCTGGTGGAAATCGCCTTTCCCGGCACCCGCGTGCTGGCCGAATAGACGGTCTGCCGCCACGCATCGTCAAATCAGGGATAACCGGCGGTGGCGCCGCGCGGCGCGACGTCAAATGCGACAGAATCGGCTACGATCGGCGGCGATGCATTCGAACGGAGCTTCCGGCACGGTTCCTGCAACCAATGGCGGCGTGGTTCGTTACGAATGCTATTGGCGAGGTGAGGACATGATCCGCGCGCTGCGAATGGGAATGGGCTTGGCGGCCATGCTGGCGGCCGTGCTGACGGCCCTCTCGGCCCCGGCTGTTGCCGCCGAACGGGTCGATCTACTTCTCGTGCTGGCTGCCGACGTGTCGCGCAGCATGGACGATCCGAAATTCCGGCTGCAGCGTTCCGGCTATGTCGAGGCGCTGACAAATCCCCGGGTGATCGAGGCGATCCAGTCCGGCACCAATCGCCGCATCGCCGTCAGCTTCATCGAGTGGTCGGGCGTCGTCTCGCAGAAAGTGGTGATCGATTGGGCGGCCATCGGCGACGAGGCGAGCGCGCGCCGCTTCGCCGACGGCCTGGTCGAGGCGCCGCGTTCCTTTGCCGACCGCACCTCGATCAGCGCCGGGATCGATTTCGCCATGGCCCAGTTCGAGCGGTCGCCTTACGAAGGCGTTCGTCGCACGGTGGACGTCTCGGGCGACGGCACCAACAACAGCGGTCGCGAGGTCACGGCGGCGCGCGACGAAGCGGTGGCCAAAGGCGTGACCATCAACGGCCTGGTTATCCTCAGCGACTCGCCGACGCCGTGGAATCCCGAGCACACCAACCCACCCGGCGGCCTGGCCAACTACTACCGCAACAATGTGGTCGGCGGCCCCGGCGCCTTCGTCATGATCGCCGAGAACTTCAAGTCGTTCGGCACCGCCTTGATCAACAAGCTGATCGCCGAGATCGCCCAGGTGCATCAACCGCGCCATGCCGCGTTGCGCTGAACCCCTTTCGCAAACTATGCGGCGATGCTTTGGTCAAGAAGCTGATCGCCGAAATCGCCCAGGCGCGTCAGCCGCATCACGCCAGCCTGCGCTAGCGCGCTCCGGCAAAAGCTTGATGCGACAGCCCGCGCGCGCATTCGCCGCACTGCCCGGGGGTGCCGGGGGCGGGCCATGGCGGTGGTATTTCCCTGATCCGCCACGTCTTCCCCAATCAGTTTCGAAACGTTCCAGTCTCGACGTTCTAGAACTCTTCTAGGATATTGAACTTGAAGATGAATTTTGCTTGATCGAGATTGCGCGTATCCCGATTGGGCGGCATAAGAAAACCTTCGCCGGCCCGCGATTTTGCCTAAAGGAGCTGCTGCCATGGTCTGCCGTCCGATCCTCGCTCGCGTTTTTTGCGCCGTCGGCCTTGCAACCTTCGCGGCCGCCGCGACGCCCGCGCACGCCGACGAAGTCAACCTCTACACCTATCGCGAGCCGGGGCTGATCAAGCCGGCTCTCGATGCATTCACCAAGAACACCGGCATCCGCGTCAACACGCTGTTCGCCGCCGATGGGCTGGCCGAACGCATCCGCGCCGAGGGCAGCAATTCGCCGGCCGATCTTCTCATCGCAGTCGATATCGGACGGCTGCAGCAGGCGATCGATCTCGGCGTGACCCAGCCGGTCAAGTCGGACGTGTTGGAGAAGGCTGTTCCCGCCCAGTTCCGCGATCCCCAGGGGCAATGGTATGCGCTGACGCTGCGCTCGCGCATCATCTATGCGGCGAAGGATCGCGTGGCCGACCAGGCGCTCACCTACGAGAGCCTTGCCGATCCCAAATGGCGCGGCAAGATCTGCATTCGCTCCGGGCAGCACCCTTACAACACCTCGCTCATTGCGGCTTATCTTGCCAAACACGGCGAGGCGAAAACGGAAGAGTGGCTCAAGGGCATCAAGGCCAATCTGGCCAGAAGGCCGTCGGGCGGGGACCGCGAAGGAGCGCGTGACATCCTGGCTGCGGTCTGCGATCTCGCGGTCGGCAACAGCTACTATGTCGGGCTCATGCGCAACGCCAAAGAGGAGGAGCAGCGCAAGTGGGGCGCTGCGATCAAGACCATCAACCCGACCTTCGACGGTGGTGGAACGCACGTGAACATTTCCGGCGTGGTGATGGCCAAGAACGCGCCGAACCGGGCCGGCGCGGCCAGGCTGATGGAGTTTTTGATTTCCGACAGCGCCCAGCACATCTTTTCCGATCTCAACTACGAATATCCGGTCGTGGCCGAGGCTCCCGTCGCCGACAGCGTGAAGAGCTTCGGCGCGCTGCGTCCCGACACCCTGCCGCTCACCGACGTGGGTAAGAACCGCAAGGCGGCGAGCATGCTCGTCGACAAGGTCGGATTCGACAATTGACCACAACCGAAACCGCGCCAGGCACGCTGCGGCGTGCCGCGGCGGCGTTCGGATTTCGTCACGACCATCGTCCGCTCCTGGCTGTGGCGCTGGTGGCCGCACTCGTGGCGGCACCGGTCGCCGCCCTGTTCGCCATTGCGGCAGGGGCGGAGGACAATATCTGGCCGCACGTGGTCGGCGTGGTGCTGCCGAACGCGCTCCTCGACACTGCCGGGCTGCTGGTGGGCGTCGGTCTCCTGGTCATCCTGGCCGGCGTGCCGACGGCGTGGCTCGTCGCCACCTGCCGATTTCCCGGACAAGCCGTGTTCGACTGGGCGCTGCTCCTGCCCCTCGCCATGCCGACCTATATCGTCGCCTATTGCTATGTCGATCTCCTCGATTCGTTCGGACCGGTGCAGGGCGCGCTGCGGCATGTGTTCGGTTTCACCAGCCGGCGCGATTACTGGTTCCCCGAGATCCGCTCGCTGTACGGCGCTGTCTTCGTCATGGGGATGGTGCTCTATCCGTATGTCTATCTGTGCGCGCGCGCAGTCTTTCTGATGCAATCCGCCGCCGTCTTCGACGTCGCGCGCACGCTCGGCGCCTCGCGCTGGGCCGTATTCCTTCGCGTCGCAGTGCCGCTCGCGCGCCCCGCCGTCGCCGTGGGTGTGGCGCTGGCGTTGATGGAGACGCTCAACGATATCGGCGCGAGCGAATATCTCGGCGTGCGCTCGCTGTCGGTGGCGGTCTATGCCACGTGGGTCAACCGCGGCAGTCTTGCCGGGGCCGCGCAGATCGCATGCGTCATGCTCGTCGTGGTGCTCGCCGTCGTTCTGCTCGAACGGTTCGGCCGTCGCCATCAACGCTATGTCGGCTCGGCGCATCGCTGGGGCGAGGCAAATCCCGTGCAGCTGACGGGTCTACGGGCGTGCGGTGCGGTGCTGGCCTGCCTGTTGCCGCTGGCGTTGGGCTTTCTCATCCCGGCGGGATTTCTTCTCCGCGAGGCGGTCGCCCTGATCGCCAGCAACGGCATCGGCGCAGAGTTCCTCGTGCTCATCCGTCACTCCGTGACGCTCGCCGGCAGTGCCGCGGCGATCGCCTGCGTGCTCGGTTTCCTGCTGGCGCACGCGGAGCAGCATGCGCGCGGGCCCGCGTTCTCCGCCATCGTGCGCCTGACCGGTCTCGGCTACGCGCTGCCTGGCACGGTTCTGGCAATCGGTGCGATGGTGGCGCTGGTGGCGCTCGACAACGCCATCGACGCCGCCATGCGGACGGTATTCGGGATTCCCACCGGGCTCCTCATCATGGGAAGCGGCGGCGCCGTGATCTACGCCTATGTGGTGCGCTTCCTCGCCGTGGCGGTCGGCACCATGGAAACCGGTTTCCACAAGATTTCACCGCACCTCGAAATGGCGGCGCGCACACTGGGACAGAGCCGCATCGGGGCTCTCGTCGCCGTCGAGCTGCCGCTCATGCGGCCGGCGGTCGCCACCGCTGCTTTGCTGGTCTTCGTCGATGCCATGAAGGAGTTGCCGGCGACGCTGCTGTTGAGACCGTTCGATTTCGAGACGCTGTCGACCAGCGTCTACGGTTATGCGGCGCGCGGCAGTTTCGAGCAGGGCGCGGTGGCGGCGCTGGCGATCGTCGTCGCCGGGTTCTTGCCGGTGTTGTGGCTTGCGCGCACGAGCCGGATCCCGTTGCCGGAACAACTGGGCGCACCGGATGCTGCGATCAAAGCACAATCCCCAGCCATGAATCCGACACAGAGCGCGGCGAAGTTGCGCCGCCTCGGCGGACTGCTATAGTTGCCGTCCTGGACCAACCAACAGTATTTCAGTAGCGGAACACCCCCACAGTGATTTCGGCCACGGGCCTCAAGCGGCTGGGTATCGGCATTGCCGCCTTGATCGGCGTCGTGATCGGTGCCTTCGCGCTCGTTCCCATCCTCATTCCTGCGGACAGCGTACGCGATGCCGTGCAGGCCGAGATCAGGACCGTGACAGGCCTCGAGCCGGTGTTGCGGGGCGACGCCGTGGTGTCGCTGTTTCCTTCGGCGCGCGTGATCCTGGACGACGTGGTCCTGGGCGACGACAGCGCCGGAGACGCCGCGCTGAGCGCCGAGCGGCTCACCGTGCAGCTCAGGCTGCTGCCGCTGCTGGTCGGGCGCATCGAGATTGCCGATGTGTCGCTGTATCGACCGCGCATCGCGGTCACCTTCGATGCCCATGGCCGGTCGAATTGGTCGGGCCTCATCGACACGCTGGCGCGCACGCTCAAGCCCGATGCGAAGCGGGCGGATCGCTTGCTGTCGTTCTCGGAAATCCGCGTCGCCGACGGCACTGTCTTCGTGCATGACGAGAGGCACGGGATTTCCGAAACGCTCGCCGATGTCGGGCTGTCGCTGGCGTGGCCTTCGATCTCCCGGAGCTTCGGGGCCACCGGCCGCTTCCTGTGGCGCAATGAGCCGGTCGACGCCAGCATGGCGCTCAGCGACTTCTTCGCCGCCATCGCCGGCAGCCGGTCCGGGTTGAAGGTGCGCCTCACCGGGGCGCCGCTCAAATTCGCCTTCGACGGCCATATGAGCCGCAACCCGACGCTGAAGATCGAAGGCGTGGCGGCGGCGGATGCCGCTTCGCTGCGCCAGGCGTTGCGCTGGGCGGGATTGAGGTCCTTGCCGGGCGGCGGACTCGGCCGTTTCGCGCTGCGGGCGCAGACTACGATTGCCAGCTCGAGCGTCGCGTTGTCGCGCGTCAACCTCGAGCTCGACGGCAACGTCGCCGAGGGCGTCCTCACATTCAGCAATGACGGGCGTCCGCTGCTGCAGGGAACGCTGGCCACGGAGGCCCTCGACCTCTCGTCCTACCTCTCGACCTTGCGCTTGCTCACGCGCGACGAGCGCGAGTGGAGCGCCAGTCGGATTGCCCTCAATGGCATCACGGGGTTCGATCTCGATCTCAGGCTGTCTGCCGCCCGCATCGCGCTTTCCGGCGCCAAGCTCGGACGCACCGCCATCGCGGCCAGCCTGCGCGGCGGGCGGGTGACCGTCACGATCGGCGAGTCGCAGGCCTTCGGGGGCATGCTCAAGGGCAGCATGGGCCTCGCCAAGTCGGATGTCGGCATCGACGTGAAGGCACAACTGCAGTTCAGCGACGTCGAGCTCGAGAGCTGCCTCGGGGAGCTGTTTGCGGTGCGGCGCCTGGAAGGCAGGGGAAATCTTGCGCTCGCCTTCGAGGCGTCCGGCGCGAGCGTGCTGGCGCTGACGCGAACCATGAATGGCCAGGCCAGTCTCACCGCCAATCACGGCGCGCTGGCGGGACTGAATCTCGAACAATTGCTGCGGCGCCTCGAGCGCCGGCCGCTGTCGGGCGCTGGAGATTTTCGCACCGGACGCACGCCGTTCGAAAGGCTGAACGTCGCGCTCAAGATCGCGCAGGGCACGGCCAACGTTCTGGACGTCGTCATGGAAGGGTCGGCGGTGAAGCTCGCGGTGGGCGGCTCGGCATCGATACCGGCGCGCGATCTCGACCTGAAAGGGACGGCGACCCTGGTCAGCTCGAATGACGGCTTCGAGCTGCCCTTCGTCGTGCAGGGCCGGTGGGAAGACCCGATCATGCTGCCCGACGCCCAAATGCTGATCCGACGCTCGGGAGCTGCCGCGCCGCTGCTCGATGCGGTGCGGGAGCGCCGGGCGCGCGACGCGGTGCGCGCGGCCATCGAGACTCTGACGCGCACCCCCGGACCGGCGCCCGCAGGCCCCGCCAGCTCGAGCCCAGGCCAAGCCCCAGCCTCCCAGTAGCTGGTGATCAGCGCACGGCGCCGAGTGCCACCATTCCCTCCTGCTCCATCTCCGACCGCTTGGCGAGCAGCGAAGCGGTGACCAGCCCGAGCGCCACGATGGCAATCAGAATGGTGCAAATGGCGTTGATTTCCGGCTTCACGCCGAGGCGAACCTGCGAGTAGATGCGGATCGGCAGCGTGGTCGCGCCCGGCCCGGTGGTGAAGCTCGCGATGATCAGATCATCGAGCGACAGCGTGAAGGCGAGCATCCAGCCGGCCGCGATGGCGGGCCAGATCAGCGGCAGCGTCACCGTCAGAAACGTCTTCCATGGCGGACAGCCTAAATCCATCGCGGCTTCTTCCAGGCTGGTATCGAAGGTCACCAGTCGCGACTGTACCACCACGGCGACGAAACACATGGTCAGCGTGGTGTGCGCGATGGTGACGGTCCAGAAACCGCGGTCCCAATCGACGGCGACGAACAGGAGCAGCAGCGACAATCCGGTGATCACCTCCGGCATCACCAGCGGCGCGTAGACCAATCCTGAGAACAGCAGGCGCCCGCGGAAATGGGCAAGCCGTGCGAGCGCGATGGCCGCAAGCGTCCCCAGCACGGCCGCGGCGCTCGCCGACAACACGGCGATCGCAAGCGACATCGCGGCGGCTTCGAGGATGGCGCCGTCGCTCATGAGCTCGCCGTACCAGCGCAGCGACCAGCCGCCCCATACCGTGACCAGCCGCGAGGCATTGAAGGAATAGATCACCAGGATCACGATCGGCAGATAAAGGAACGCGATGCCCAGCGCGACGGTGGTGAGGTTGAACCAGGAGAACCGGCGCATGTCTTTACTCCCGCGCTAGGGCCGCCGGTTTGAAGTTCCTACAGCCCCTGCCGCAAACTCGTATAGGAACTTCAAATCGAAAAGCGGCACTAGGATCATGTACTGCTAATGCCCCTTTTGCTTCCGAAGTTCGTGTCGGAGGGTGCTGCCATGTATCACGAACTTCGGAAGCGGGCCATTAGCGCGCGCGCCTCGAAGTGCCGGTACACCATGATCGGCCCGACGAGAACGATCAGCAGCACGACCGCGACCGTGGAAGCGATGGGCCAATCGCGATTGGTGAAGAACTCGGTCCACAGCGTCTGCCCGATCATCACGGTTTCCGACCCGCCGAGCAGGTCGGGGATCACGAACTCGCCGACGATCGGAATGAAGCAGAGCAGCGCGCCGGCGATCAGGCCGGGCAGCGAGAGCGGAAAGGTGACGAGCCAGAACGCCTTCCACGGCGGGCAGCCGAGATCGGCGGCGGCTTCCAACAGGGTCTCGTCCATACGTTCGAGTGCCGCATAGATCGGCAGGACCATGAACGGCAGATACGAGTACACCATGCCGATATAGATGGCGGTATCGGTCGCGAGCCACACCGGCGGCTCGTCGACCAGCTTCAGTGCCGTCAGCGCCTGGTTCAGCAGGCCGTCGCGCTGCAGGATGTTGATCCAGGCGTAGATGCGGATCAGGAACGACGTCCAGAACGGCAGCACGATCAGCGTGACAAGAATGGGCTGCACGCGCCGCGGGGCGCGCGCCATGCCATAGGCAAGCGCATAACCGAGGACGGCGAGGATCAGCGTGGAGACAGCCGCGATCTCGAGGCTCTTGAGATAGGACGCGAGATAGAGCCAGTCGGCGGCAAGCGATTGGTAATTGACGAACGACAGTTCGGCAAAGAACTCCTTGAGCCCTGCCCAGCCGGCGTCCAGGTCGAACACCGGCGTGTAGGGCGGCTGCGCCGTCGCGGTCTGCGAGAGGCTGATCTTGAGAACGATCAGGAACGGCAGGAGGAAGAAGGCGATGAGCCAGAGATAGGGCACGAGCACGACGAGGCGCTGTCCCGGCGATCGGCTTGGTGGACTCTTGCTGCTCATCGCCGTCACCGCACCAGCACGACTCCCACCTCGGGAGACCATGACAGCCAGACCGGGTCGCCGCGTCCGATCGGCCGCTCGACCAGGCGAGTCACATTGGCGGCCGTCGCCTGCATCATGGGACCGGTGCTGAGCCGCACGTGATAGGTCGAGACATCGCCGAGATAGCCGATGCCGACGACCTCGCCTGAAACGCAGTTCGCCGCACCCGCCGGCTGATCGAGCGTGATGCGCACCTTTTCGGGCCGGACGGCGAGCCAGATGCGGTCGCCTGCTTTCGCTTCGCCGGCATCGGCCGCGATCAGGCGGCCGGCTGCGCTTTCAAGCGCGACGCCGCCCCGATCGATGGACGCCAAACCGCCCTCGATGAGATTGACGTCGCCGATGAACTCGGCGACGAAGCGCGAGCGCGGCTGCTCGTAGATCTCCGCCGGCGTCGCCACCTGCACGATGTGGCCGCGGTCCATGACGGCGATGCGGTCGGCGAGCGTCATCGCCTCCTCGCGGTCGTGCGTGACGATGACGAACGTCAGTCCCAGCCGGCTCTGCAGCTGCATCAGCTCGAAGCGCGTATCCTCGCGCAGCTTGCGATCGAGCGCCGCGAGCGGCTCGTCGAGGAGGAGGACTTTCGGCCGTTTGACCAGCGCGCGCGCGAGCGCGACGCGCTGGCGCTGTCCGCCCGACAATTGATGCGGCTTGCGCCGCTCCAGTCCCTCGAGCCTGACGAGCGCCAGCATCGCGGCGACGCGCCTTTCGATCTCGGCGCGTACCAGCCCGTCCTGCTTGAGGCCGAAGGCAACGTTGCCGGCGACAGTCAGGTGGGGAAACAGCGCGTAGGCCTGGAACATCATGTTCACCGGCCGTCGGTGGGGCGGCACGGGCCCAAGGTCCTCACCGGTGAGCAGAATGCGACCTTCGCTCGGCCGCTCGAAGCCGGCCAGCAGGCGCAGCAGCGTGGTCTTGCCGCAGCCGGACGGACCGAGCAGCGCAAAGAACTCGCCCTCATAGATGTCCAGCGTGACGCGATCGACCGCTGCGGTCGCGCCGAAGCGCTTCGTGACCTGATGGAAACGGACGAGCGGCTGCGCGTCGGGATCGGTCCAGGGCGCGAACTCCGGCTTCACGCCGAGGACTTTGGCCTGCGCCTTGCCATTGCTCATGATTGCGCGAACAGCGAATACCAGTCGGTGAACGGCGGCGAACGCCGAGGTGCATCCGCCGCCGCTCTATTCGCTCTTCGCCACTGGCGTCAAGCGCGTCCAGGGCGTGTACTCATCAATCCAGATTGTCACGCAATCGCTGACTGTCCTCGGCTTTGCCCTCCAAAGCGGCCAGTCAGCAGACGTTTCGGCAGGTCCGAGTCGTGACAGACGCGCGGCCAAACGCGCCGCCACGAGGCGTCGTCTGGCTGCCAACGCCCATCTCCCGCAACCACGCCATAACGGTAAGGCCCGGCCGCCGACGCGTGGGGGGAGGTGCGTCGCGGATCCCGGCGGGCAACTGCTGATTCTCATCCCTTTTGTTGAGCCTTGATCTCGTCGAATTTGGACAGCGCCCGTTCGAATTTGTCATTGAAGAGCCACATCGCATCGAGAATTTCGCGGAACGTTGCAGATGTCTTGACCCTGTCGGCCTGTCCGAAGGTGAAGATGCTGTTGTTGCGCAGATATCCCATTATCTTCGGGTCGGAAATTCTATAGTTGACCACGTTGCCCGATCTGAGAGCGGACTTGGTCGGGCTGGGAATAATTTGAATCAGCTCGAACAGTTTCATTTGATCGATCGGATCTGGCAATGCTTTCACAATCGCCGGTATTTGCGGGAAAAGGTCTGCGTGCGCGTTCACCAGGGCGTCTCTCACGGCGATCCAGTGATTGAATCGACGATCTAAATTGCCAATCCGCGCCTCCTCTTTGTCGTCGCGGGCGATCAGGGCAGGATCGAGGGCTGCAATCGACTTCCTGATCGCTGCCCATTTCGTTTGACCACTCCCAGCTTCAGACAGGCCCGTTTGAAAACTCCCCTTGTACTTGTTCGAGCGCGCATTCCCGATGTTTTGATTGCCATTCGTCTCGGCAAAGAAAAGACCCAGGCTGATACGACCCGCCACCTCGGCATGTGCTGCATCGAGGCCCTTGGCTCGTGCAATAGCGGTTCCCAAGCCGACAACATCCTTGAATGGCGTGTTCGAGTTTTGTGCATTGACGGGCGGCGCCTGCATGATCGCAAAGAGATTTGTATACTCATCAAGCAGCGCCTCGTTGTCGGCATCGAAGTACGCCGGCGGGATGCCAAATTTATTCGGTCTTCCGATTTTCGACGGAAGCGCGTTGGTGAGGTCCTTGTAGGCGCTGATCATGTTGTTGCGGGCAAGATAGAGTGCTTGTCCAGGCAAATTGGGCAGCTGTTGATTCGAATGGATCTGCGCGCGCCGCTGGCTCAAGATCGATTTGAAGTCGCTCACGGCCTTGGTGTACGCGCTGAGCGCGTCCGACTGCGATTTCGTCAGGGCGGCCGGCTGAGCCTGTACGGGGGAAATGAAGCTAAGGTCGCCGATGTTCGCCGGGACGAGCGACGTCGCCATATTGATGATTGTGTGGAGATTGGAAACCGGCAGCGCGAAGAAAAGCCCGAAAGCAAGGGCGGCGGCACGCATGGCTGCAAGCGCTTCGGAGGTTACTGCATCAAGGATGCGCGCCACGACGCCGACGCCGTAGCAGCAATCGAATTTGCAATCGCTGGCAACAAAATGCATCGGCCTTCTCGCCAAGCCGAGCGACGGTGTGGCAGCGCCCAGAACGGGATGAAGCCGCGTCGGCCCATAAGCTTCCCCTGCGGTCGACGATTATACGCTGTTACATCGTTAAGGAGCGAGTGTTGTGCACGACAGCGAAATTTAATGCGCACGTCCGCTGGGTCCGGCAGCGGCCACTGCCGAGGTGGTCAGGCCCGTCATTTTTACGAGGAGCCAAATGGCTGCGGAACGAATATCATCCACCCGTAAAGATCGATGACCACGGCGACGTCTGCCGGTGCGCGAAAAAATTGTAACCCATCCGAGCATCCTGCTTAATCGCCGCAACCTGCTCGATGGTCGTGATTCTGAACGGCCTTTGATCGGAGCCTACACGCCAAACGTCGATACCGTCCTGCGCCAGCACGAAGTGGGACACGGGATGCATCGGCTCCTTGCCATGATCCTCAAAGATAAACAACGCGCCTTCATCGATCATCGCACGCGCCCCCTTGATCGCTTCGATCTCGGCCCCTTCGACATCGATCTTGAGCAGAGCGGGGTATTGCCGGCTCGGCAGAAAACGTTTCGCCACGTCGTCGATTGTGATGGTTTCGACCTCCTCAAGGTACGCGCTGCTGCCGGGATGCCAATCGGGCCGCAATGACATGCCGTAGTGCTTTTGTCCGTAGAGATGTACGCGCAGACCAGACTGCTCGAAGATGGCGCGATGCAGCACCGCGAACCGGCTGTTGTTGGCGTCCGAATTTATTTTAAGGATTTCGAAATTCGCGCGCGAGGCTTCGATCGCCAGCGCCGGGTGGCGGCCGTATGGCGCACTGGACGCCAAGACCGACCAGTAGCCAATGTTGGCTCCGCAATCGATCAAGGCATAGTTCCTGCCCACGGCGCAACGCAGCAGCCAGTCGATTTCCGGTTCGTAAAGGCGCTCGCCGACGGTGGTGCCAGAAGTCCAGTACTCATCGTTGGATGGAAAAATGAATCGCGCGTCCTCGTTCAGGGCCGCGCTGGTCAACTCCTGAGAACAAGCTTGGTCCAAACGGATACCTGCGTGAACACTCGATCTGTGCCCACATTAATCAAGAAAATTTCATGTTTCCAGACCCCGGCACATTCCAGATTGTCCTCGAAAGGACCTCGGGTATGCGCGTCAGTGCGGTAAACAGTGCACGGCCTAGTTCACGAAGACCTTTTCGGTGCGTTCCTGGCGCTCGTGCACCGGTCGCCGCGGCTCCGGACCGTAATATTCGCCGAGCCGCACCATCGGACGCGGGTTGGTCAGGATCGCCACGATCCGGTCGAGCAGGGCTTTTCCGGATACTGGCTTCTTGAGGAACTCGTTGACGCCGAGGTTGGCCGCCTCGATCACGCGCCAGCGCTGGCCGTGGCCGGTCAGCATGATGATGGGAATGTCGGGCACCGGGAACACGCCGGGCGAGCGGACGATCCGCACCAGCTCGGCGCCGGTGAGCAGCGGCATTTCCCAGTCGAGAATGACGAGGCTCGGCGCCAGCATGCGGATCGCCTCGAGGCCGGCGACCCCGTCGACCGCCTCGTGCACGTTTTTCACGCCGATACTGGTCAACAGATTGCGGATCACTTTGCGCATGTACTGATTGTCGTCGATCACGAGAACCTCGATCGACTGCAACAGCTTCTCGATCTTGCGCGGAAGGATTGATTCCATGGCGCCACTCTGGCCCGCTTTCCGGATTTGCCTAACCAGAAGATGAGCCAGGACGACTGAAATGCTCGTTAAAATACCGGCGAATTGCGACGGTAGCAGACGTTATCCTTTCAAATCGGTTACCGGCCCGTCAGCCCGCAAGCATTCGTTCACCCTGTTCGTGAGCCTCGTGCCGTGAGGGTGCGGCTTACGGCATCGCGCCATCCGGCGCATTTGCGCGCCCGGATGGCCGCATCCATGGTCGGCGTGAAGCGGCGCTCGAGGCGCCAGTGCGCCGCGAAGCCGTCGAGATCCGGGCACAGGCCGGCGGCGCGGCCAGCCAGATAGGCGGCGCCGAGCGCCGTGGTTTCCCTGACGACGCCCCGGTCGACCGGCGCATCGAGGACATCGGCGAGGAACTGCATGGTCCAGTCGCTCGCCGTCATGCCGCCGTCGACCCGCAGCACTGCGGCGGCACCTGCGGCCGGCCAGTCGGCGCGCATGGCTTCCGTGAGGTCGCGCGTCTGATAGCCGACCGCCTCGAGCGCGGCGCGCGCCAGTTCCGCCACGCCCGACTTGCGGGTCAGGCCGAAAATGGCGCCACGCGCCTGCGCATCCCACCACGGCGCGCCCAGGCCGACGAAGGCCGGCACGAGGTAGACCTCCTCGGCCGGATCGGCGGCGGCGGCAAGTGCGTCGCACTCGGCGGCGTGGGTGATGCCCTTCAGTCCGTCGCGCAACCATTGCACCGCCGCGCCGGCGACGAAGATGGCGCCTTCGAGCGCATAGCTCCGGCATCCCTCAAGCTGGTAGGCGATCGTGGTAAGCAGCCGGTTCTGCGACGCGACCGGCTCGGGCCCGGTATTGAGCAGCGCGAAACACCCGGTGCCGTAGGTCGCCTTCACCATGCCCGGCGTGAAGCAGCCCTGACCGACGGTCGCGGCCTGCTGATCTCCGGCGATGCCGCGAATGTGGATCGGGCGGCCGAACAGGTCCGCAAAGGTGCTCCCGAAATCGCCACACGAGTCGCGCACCTCGGGCAGGAGGGCACCCGGCACGTCGAACAGGTCGAGCAATGCGGGGTCCCACGTGCCATTGCGAATATCCATAAGCAGCGTGCGCGCCGCATTGGTCGCGTCGGTCGCGTGCACACGGCCGCCGGTGAGCCGCCACAGCAGGAAACTGTCGACGGTGCCGAAGGCGAGCCGTCCGCCAAGCGCGGCCGCACGCGCGCCCTCCACGTGATCGAGAATCCAGGCGATCTTGGTGGCCGAGAAGTAGGGGTCGAGAACCAGCCCGGTCTTGGCGGCGATGGCGGGCTCGTGGCCTGCGCGCCGCAACGCGGCGCAGCTTTCCGCCGTGCGCCGGTCTTGCCAGACGATGGCGTTATGAATCGGCTTTCCCGTCGCGCGGTCCCACACCACCGCCGTTTCGCGTTGATTGGTGATGCCGATGGCAGCGATGTCCTTAGGCGCGGCGCCGGCCTTGGCGGTCGCTTCGCGCGCGGTCGCCACGGTGGTCGACCAGATTTCCTCGGGATCGTGCTCGACCCAGCCCGGTGCCGGATAAATTTGCGTGAGCTCCTGCTGCGCCACGGCGACCGGAGCGAGGCCGGCGTCGAACAGGATCGACCGCGTCGACGTGGTTCCCTGGTCGATGGCGAGGAGATAGTCAGGCATGCTGTGCACTTACTCCGCGGCCGCGTGAGGGCGCCGCTCGCCGTCGATGAAACGGGCGAGCGCGTCCTGCTCGTCGCGCCGCAGATGCAGGCCGAGCTTCGAGCGGCGCCACAACACATCGTCGCTGGTTTCGGCCCACTCCTCGCGCATGAGATAGCGCACTTCCGATCCGGTCAGATCGCCGCCGAAATTCTCTCCCAGATCCTCGGCTCGCCTGGCCTCGCCGAAGATGCGGTCGAGCCGCGTCCCATAGGCACGCACCAGGCGCAGCGCATGCGCCTTGCTCAGGAACGGCCACAGGCCGCGCGCGCGTGCGACCAGCGCGTCGACGGCATCGTGAGGAAAATCGCCGCCCGGCAGCGGCGCCCGGTGCGTCCAGGGCGGAGGCATGTGGAAGAATGGCGTCAGGCGCGCGAGCGTTGCTTCGGCGAGCCGCCGCGCCGTCGTGATCTTGCCGCCATAGATGGAGAGGAGCGGCGCCTGATGGCGGCCGCCGTCGAGTCTCACGACATAATCGCGCGACAGGTCCTTCGGTTTGGCGCTGCGCTCGTCGTAGAGCGAGCGCACACCGGCAAACGTCCAGACGACGTGTTCCGGGCCGACGGCTTCGCGGAAGTACTCGCTCGCGGCGCGACACAGATAAGTGATTTCCGGCGGCTGCGCGGTCACCGCACCAGGCTCGCCGCGAAAATCGTGATCGGTCGTGCCGACCAGGGTGAAGTCGTCCTGGTAGGGAATCGCGAAGACGATGCGTCCGTCCGCGTTCTGAAAGATGTAGGCGCGGTCGTGCTCGAACAGGCGGCGGACCACGATGTGACTGCCTTTGACCAGGCGGACGGGAGCCGGCGTCGGCAGCCGCAGCACGGTCTCGGCCACCTGGGCGATCCATGGGCCGCTGGCGTTGACCAGCACGCGGGCGGCTGCTTCCTCGCGGTGTCCGCGTGACGTGAGCACCAGCCGCCACATGCGGTCCTGGCGCTCGGCGCGCGCGCAGCGCGTGCGGGTGCGGATGACGGCGCCGCGTTCGGCGGCATCCACCGCGTTGAGGACGGTGAGCCGCGCGTCGTCGACGCAGCAGTCGGAATACTCGAAGCCGAGCCGGTATGCCCGTTTCAGCGGATCGCCGAGCGGTCCGACGGTGAGATCGACCACCCGGGTGCCGGGCAGGATCTCGCGCCCGCCGAGATGGTCGTAGACGAACAGCCCGAGCCGGAGCTGCCAGGCGGGCCGCAAGCCCGCATGGTGCGGCAGCACGAAGCGGGCGGGCCAGACCAGGTGCGGCGCCATGCGCAGCAACAGCTCGCGCTCGCGCAACCCCTCGCGCACCAGCCGGAGTTCGCCCTGCTCGAGGTAGCGCAGTCCGCCATGGATGAGCTTGGTCGATGCCGACGAGGTACCGGCGGCAAGATCGTTCTGCTCGAGCAGGAGGACGCGCAGCCCCCGTCCGGCGGCGTCGCGGGCAATGGCGGTGCCGTTGATGCCGCCGCCGATGATGGCGAGATCGAAATCAGCCATGTGGGCTCGTTGATTCGCTTCACCCGATAGCAGCATCGCGCAGCAAAGTCGTGCCGCTCAAGCCGGCTGTGCGGCACCGCATCGTGACGCTGGGGCGCGCCCCAAATGGGCCGCCAAACCATTGTCATTCAAGGAGGTTTGCTCCTCGCCCACCAGCCCTTCGGTGGTCACGGAACGCAGCCATATCTGGCATTCTGTGGCATTCTGTGCCAGTCGCTATGAGGCTGAATGACGTCGGACCGCTCATGCCTGCTCCCCGCCTCCTCGTGATCGAAGGCAACACCGCAGCGGGGCGCGCGCGCCATCAGGCCGCCGGCGGGACGGTGGCGAGCGAAGGCTATGCCAACCTGTTGCGCGAGCTCATCCCCGGCGCCATCGTGGACATCGCCTATCCCGCCGATTCCGGCGCCAACCTGCCCGACCAGATGGGTCTCGATGGCTATGACGGCGTCGCCATCACCGGCTCGGCGCTCCACATCTATGAGGGCGGCCCGGAGGTCCTGCGGCAGATCGAGCTGGTGCGAACTCTGCTGCGCAGCAGGACGCCGGTTTTCGGCAGCTGTTGGGGCCTGCAGCTCCTGACGGCAGCGGCCGGCGGCAGCGTTCGTCGCAACCCGAAGGGGCGCGAGGTCGGATTCGGCCGGGCGATCCGCCTCACGGCGGCCGGCCGCGAACACCCCATGTATGCCGGCAAGTCTGACAGTTTCGATGCCGTGGCGGTTCATCTCGACGAGGTCGAGACGCTGCCGCCCGACACCACCGTGCTCGCGCTCAACGCCATGGCGGGGGTGCAGGCGGCCGAGATCTGCTGCGACGGAACGGTGGCGTGGGGCGTGCAATACCATCCCGAATACTCGCTGAAAGAGCTCGCCGCCATCGTCCGCCGCACCGGTATTCGGCTGGTGGAGGAGGGGTTCTTCGCCGCCGAAAACGATCTTCTGCACTATGCCAATGAGCTCGCGATTCTCGATCGCGAGCCGACCAACAGGCCGCTGGCCTGGCGCCACGGCATCGACGGCGCGGTGCTCGACCGCAACCTGCGTGTCAAAGAGGTGGCGAACTGGGTCGAGCGCATGGTGCTGCCGACCCGCGCCCAGCGCGGGCGCGGCTAAGGCGGGGAGAACGAGTGTGGATTATCGCGATCGTCACGTCATGGTGACCGGCGGCGCCGGCGCGCTGGGACGCGCCGTGGTCGGCGAACTGATCGAGGCTGGCGCCATCTGCCATGTCCCGACGTTCGGCGACGAGGCGCAGCGCTTCCCATTGCGCGACCACCCGCGGGTCAGGCTTTCCACCGAGGGCGACCTCGCCGACGAAGCCGCGGTCGCCCGTCTGTTCGCCACCGTGCCAGGTCTGTGGGCCTCGATCCATATCGCCGGCGGGTTCGCGGCCGCGCCGGTCGTCGAGACCGGCAAAGCCGAGTTGATGCGCCAGGTCGACATGAACTTCGTCACCTGCTTCCTGTGCTGCCGCGCCGCCGTTCCCGCCATGACGAATAACGGCGGGCGCATCGTCAACGTCGCGGCGCGCCCGGCGCTCGAATGGCGCAGCGGCGCCGGCATGGCGGCGTACACGGCCAGCAAGGCCGCGGTCGCCGCCCTCACCGTCGCGCTCGCCGAGGAGGTGGCGAAGCACGGGATCCTGGTGAATGCCATCGCGCCGTCGATCCTCGATACGCCGGCGAACCGGCAGGCCATGCCGCAAGCCGATCATGCCGCCTGGCCCAAGGTCGAGGAGGTCGCGCAGACGATCCTGTTCCTCGCCTCGCCCGAGAACCGCGTCACCCGCGGCGCCGTGGTGCCGGTATACGGGCGGGTGTAGGCAAGGAGACCGCATGTCCCGGCCTGCCATCCACCCCGGCGAGATTCTCGCCGAAGAGCTCGAGGAACTTGGTGTCAGCCCCA
>JBJMSU010000107.1:0-7331 GCA_045801465.1 Xanthobacteraceae bacterium
CATCCCGGACGGCTCGCGTGAGCGAGCCGATCCAGGACCCAGGTATCCCAGCATCGGAAATATTTGTTGCAGCTGCCAATCGCGGCGCCGGGCTACGTGGGTCCCGGCTCTCGCGCCTTGGCGGCGCTCGGCCGGGATGACAATCGAAAGGCCGTGCAGATCAAATGCCATAACCCTGCCGCACGCGGGCAGAGTTGGAGCAAGCTGCCCCGCCGCGAACTAGCGCAGTCGCTCAAGCCTTCTTCGACTTGAGCCGCACGTGGATGTTCTTTTCCTGCGTGTAGGCCAGCATCTCTTCGAAGCATTCCTCGCGACCGATGCCGGACTGCTTGTAGCCGCCGAAGGGCGCGCCGAGAAAATGCTTGCTCACCTCGTTGATCCACACAAAGCCGGCCTGCACCGCAGCGGCCGTACGATGGGCGAGGTTGAGGTCGTTGGTCCAGATCGAGGCGGTGAGGCCGTATTCGACGGCATTCACCTGGTCGAGCATCTTGTTCTCGTCCGACCATTTGAACACCGACAGCACGGGACCGAAGATTTCCTCGCGCGCGATGCGGTTCTTCTCGGTGACGGCGAAGACGGTCGGCTCGATATAGAAGCCCTTGGCCAGCGCCGGATCGCGCGGCGGACCGCCGCCGGCGATGAGCTCGGCGCCTTCCTGCTTGGCGGATTCGATATAGCTCATGACCCGGTCGAACTGGGTCTTCGAGATGATCGCCCCCATGGTGGTCGACGGCTCGGTCGGAATGCCCGGCTTGTAGTGGGTGATCTGCTTTTTGACCCGGTCGAGCACCGCGTCGTAGATCTTCTCGTGGATGAAGGCGCGGCTGGTCGAGCCGCACGACTGGCCGCACCAGGTGAAGTTCATGCCGCCGATGACGCCGGCGGCGACCTCGTCGGGATCGGCGTCCGCATAGGCGATCAGCGCGTTCTTGCCGCCGAGCTCCAGCATGACGGCTTTCAGCGTGTCGGAGGCGGCCTTCATGACGGCACGCCCGGTCGGCACGCTGCCGATCAGCGCGATCATCGCCACGCCGGGGTGCGAGGCAAGCGTCGACCCGGCCTCGCGGCCGCCCGGCACCAGATTGAACACGCCCGGCGGCAGCACGCCCTCGATCAGCTCGGCGAGCCGCAGTGAGGAGAGGGGCGCCTGTTCGGGCGGCTTCATCACGACGGTGTTGCCGGTCGCGAGCGGCGCCGCCGCCTTTCCGGCGCAGAACATGAACGGGTGATTGAAGGGAATGATGCGGCCGACGACCCCGCGCGGCTCGCGCACGGAGAAATTGACTACATCCGGGCCCATAGGGATCGAGGAGCCCTTCATCTCCGTCACCAGGCCGGCATAGAACTCGATCTGTGCGGCGCCGACGGCGGCGTCGCGGATCATCTCGTGGAACGGGTTGCCGCAATCGGCGGCATCGATCAGCGCCAGCTCCTCGGCGTGTTCGCGCAGGATGGCGGCGATGCGTTTGAGCATTCTGGCCCGTTCGAGCGGAGGCACGTTGCGCCACTCGGCGAACGCCGTCTTGGCCGCGGCGACCGCGGCATCGATGTCATCGGCGCCACAATCGGCGACGCGCCCGAGCGATTCCCCGGTGCCCGGATTGATCGTCTCCGCGTAGCGCCCGGACTTCGGCTCATGCCACTTCCCGCCGTAATAGGCGCCGCGGTGCTCGGGCAGGATCAGGGCTTGTGCCTTCACGGCCTTCAGCGGAACTGCAGGGTTCATGATTCCCTCCCACGTAAGAGCGTCGCGGACTGAACTCGGCTGCGCCACTTGCTCCCCCTCTCCCCAGCGGGGAGAGGTCGGCGCGCTTTAGCGCGCCGGGTGAGGGGGATCGAGCCTATCGAGATATACTTGCCCCCTCACCCCACCCTCTCCCCTACGGCCCCCTACGGGGAGAGGGAGCAGGCCGAGTGCGCGGCAAGTGCGTGCATCAACTCCAGCGCAGCGTCAGCTGATGCGGGCGAAAAATCGCGACAATCGCAAACCCGAAGGCCAGGTCCAGAACGGCCGCTGCATGACCGGGAAGTCCCACGAGCCGAGCACGATGTCGGCCCGACCGATCAGGTTCTCGACGGGCACGAAGCCGACGCCCCATGCCGAGGCGGGAACGCGGCTGTCGAGCGAATCGTCGCGATTGTCGCCCATCATGAACACGTGTCCCGGCGGCACGACGAACACCGGCGTATCGTTGAAGCTTCCGCTCCAGCTCAGCTTGAACACAGGATACTCGCGCCCGTTCGGCAGGGTTTCGATGAAGCGCGGCACCGCCACCACGCTGCCGTCCTCCATCTCCATCTTTCCCATCCCGTCGGGACGCAGCGGCGTCATGCTGCCGTTGATCCAGAGGTAGCCGCCGCGCACCTGGATGCGGTCGCCGGGCAGACCGATCGCGCGTTTGACGTACACCTCTTCCGGCGCGCGCGGCAGATGGAACAGCACGACGTCTCCACGTTCCGGGAGCTTGCCGAGCAGACGATCGGCCGACGATGGTCCGAGCGCGAAGGGTAGCGAATAGCGGCTGTAGCCGTAGGCCCATTTCGCGGCCAACAGCTCGTCACCGATCTGCAGCGTCGGCTCCATGGACCCCGATTTTACGTAGAACGGCTGGGCAACCACCGTTCTCGACACGACAACGAGCGCGACGATCGCCACGAATTCCATGGTCCCGCGCAGGGCGCGCTGCAATCTTCCGCTTGATTGTCCGGTCTGCATCGTGGGAAAGGCCATGGGCGCGCATCTCCTGCTGCAGCCTATCGCGCCTCGACGCGCACGGCTGACGGATGGTGCAACAGGTAACATGGAGAGGCGTCCGCACAAGCGGCCGCCGGCCGCGACGCGCCGTCACGGGTGCTGGGGCAGACGAAGGAGGCCGTTTTGTAAGGTGGCCGGCCGAGAGCGACGGTTTGAGGAGGCCACTCCCACGTCGCTCCCGGGCCGGCCGAACCCCACGGGACCCAGGAGATGCGGCGGACCTGAGCATTCCGTAGGGTTATCGATGAGGCGCCCACTGGCCCCGCAGCCACGAGGCCGCTGGCCGGTGAACCGCCCCGAACTGATCGCAGGTCCAAGGCTAGCCGAACCCACCGACCGGAATCAACCCATTAACCTGTTGATTGGTCCTACGTTTCCCAATCAACCTAAAACGTTATGGTTGATGCCGGTCGCGACGCAACCGAAAGGACAGCTACGCCGCGTCGGCAACCACGCGGTTGCGGCCGTCGCGTTTGGCGCGGTAGAGCGCCTGGTCGGCGCGCTTGAGGAGAGCTCCTGCGTCGCTCTCGCCCGGACCGAGAGCGGCGATGCCGATCGAGATCGTGACGTCCACCCCGGCCGCGCCCTTCTGAATCAGGAACGGCTCGCCGGCGATTCGCCGGCGGATGCGTTCCGCCACCAGCGCGGCCACCGCCATGTCGGTTTCCGGCATGACGACGACGAACTCTTCCCCGCCATAGCGGCAGGCGAGATCGATGCCGCGGATCGACTTGCGCACGCGCATGGCGAACTCGCGCAGGACGTCGTCGCCGGCGTCATGGCCGAAGCCGTCATTGATGGACTTGAAATAGTCGACGTCGAGGATGAGCAGCGACAGCGGCTTGCCGCGCGCTGCCGCCTCCTCGACCAGCGTGCCGAGATGGCTTTCCATGTAGCGGCGATTGTACAGGCTGGTGAGCGCATCGGTGATCGCCAGCTCCATCGAGAGCTGGAGATTGTCGCGCAGCCGGTCGCCGTAGCGTTTCTTGCGGATCTGCGTGCGCACGCGCGCGGACATCTCGTTCTTGTCGATGGGCCTGACCAGGTAATCGTTCACGCCGATTTCCAGGCCGCGCAGGAGCCGCATGTTGTCCTCGGCCTCGACCACAATGAGGATCGGCAGATTGCGCGTGCGCTCGAGCGAGCGCACCTGGCTGCACAGCCTTAAACCGTCGAATCCGGCAAGGTCGAGCGAGACCATGACGAGGTCATAATCGCCGTCGGCGGCGTGGAACAAAGCATCGTGCGGGCTGGTCTCGACGTCGACGGCGTGCTCGTCGGCAAGCGCCTGGGCAATCCGTTCGTAGGACGAGCGCCGGTCGTCGACGATCAGCACCTTGCCATTACGCCCCGCTTCAGCGAGCTCATGCGGAATCGGGTCCTGGATGCCGATCTCCTTGGAGGTCACGGCACGCATGCGCAGCTCGTCGGTCATCATCTTCAGGCGCACGAGCGAACGCACGCGTGCGATCAGCGCGATGTCGGAGACCGGCTTGGTGAGAAAGTCGTCGGCGCCCGCCTCGAGCCCGCGCACGCGATCGGACGGTTGATCGAGCGCCGTCACCATGATCACCGGAATGTGGTGCGTCTTGGGATTGGTCTTGAGCCGGCGGCAGACTTCGAACCCGTCCATCCCCGGCATCATCACGTCGAGGAGGACGATGTCGCATTGGGCGCGGTCGCAGACGGCCAGCGCCTCGGTGCCGTTCATGGCGGTGACGACGTCGAAATATTCGGCCGTCAGCCGCGCTTCCATCAGCTTGACGTTTCCGATCACATCGTCGACGACGAGAACGCGCGCGGACATCGGCGAGCCTCAGGCCTGGTCGAGAAAATGGCGCACCGTCTCGATAAATTTTCCCACCGAGATCGGCTTGGACAGGTAGGCTTCGCAACCGCCTTCGCGGATCCGTTCCTCATCGCCCTTCATGGCAAAGGCCGTGACGGCGATGACGGGAATCGTCTTCAGCTCGGGATCGTCCTTCAGCCACTTGGTGACCTCTAGCCCCGACACCTCGGGCAGCTGAATGTCCATGACGATGAGGTCGGGCCGGTGTGTCCGCGCGAGGTCGAGCGCCTCGATGCCGTTGCGCGTTCCCAGCGTGGAGTAGCCGTGCGCCTCCAAGAGGTCGTGGAAAAGCTTCATATTGAGCTCGTTGTCCTCCACGATCAGGACGGTCTTGGCCATCCCGGGCTCCTCTATCCCCTACCCCCACCGCCCGGAACCATCGACCGCGCCCGGCGCGATCGGCATGATGTCGATAACACAGTAAGGGCGATTCCTTACGGAATGGAAAATATAAAGCGATGGCGAGAGTTAATCGAATCACCCGAGAAGCCGCAGAAGCGCTGGGCATTCAAGCCCTTGCCTATCTGGCAGGCGACCCGGAGCGGCTCGGCCGCTTCCTGGCGCTCTCCGGCCTCGGCCCGGAGACGATTCGTGCGGCCGCTCACGATCCCGGTTTTCTCGCCGGCGTATTGGAATACATTGCCGGCGATGAGGCCCTTCTGGTCGCCTTTGCCGAGCACGTGCAGGCCGCGCCGGAGCACGTGGCGCAGGCGCAAGGCGTGCTCGCCGGACCGTCACTGGAGCGTGATACGGCATAACACGGGAAGCCAGCATGCCGGGGTTGTGCCGCGACTGTCTGTCCGAGGCGGATGGCGAACGTTGTCCGGCCTGCGGCTCGCCGCGCCTGGTGCACCACCCCGAGCTCGATGCGCTCGCCATCGCCCATGTGGACTGCGATGCGTTCTATGCGGCGATCGAAAAGCGCGAGGACGCCTCGCTTGCCGACCGACCGGTGATCGTGGGAGGGGGTAAGCGCGGCGTGGTCGCGACCGCCTGCTATATCGCTCGTACCTTCGGGGTGAGATCGGCGATGCCGATGTTCACGGCGCGCAAGCTCTGCCCATCGGCGGTCGTGATTCCTCCCGACATGGAGAAATATGCCCGCGTCGGTCGCGAGGTGCGGGCCCTGATGCAGGAGCTCACCCCGCTGGTCGAGCCCTTGTCGATCGACGAGGCGTTTCTCGATCTCACCGGCACCGAGCGGCTGCACCGGATGTCGCCCGCCCGCAGCCTCGCGCAGTTCGCGCAGCGGGTGGAAAACGCCATCGGCATCACCGTCTCGATCGGGCTCTCGGCCAACAAATTCCTCGCCAAGATCGCTTCCGATCTCGACAAGCCGCGCGGCTTCGCGGTGCTGGGCAGCGCCGAAGCGGCCGCCTTCCTGGCGCCCAGGCCGGTGACGTTCATCTTCGGCGTCGGCAACGCAACGCAGACACGGCTGGCGCGCGACGGGTATCGCGTCCTCGCCGACCTGCAGCGGGCGAGCCAAGCCGAGCTGATGCGGCGTTACGGCACCGAGGGACTGCGGCTGTGGCGACTCGCGCGCGGCATCGATGCGCGTTCCGTGCGCGCCGATCGCGAGGCCAAGAGCGTTTCCGCCGAAACGACCTTCGAGACCGACATCGCCGCGTTCCGCCAGCTCGAGCAACGCCTGTGGAGCTTGTGCGAGCGCGTGTCGGCCCGCCTCAAGGCCAAGGATTTGTCCGGCTCGACCGTCACGCTGAAGCTCAAGAGCGCCGATTTCCGCATCCGCACCCGCGCCCGCGGCTTGCAAACGCCGACCGCGCTGGCCGCCAGAATCTTCGCGGCGGCCCGGGACCTGCTCAAGCGCGAGGCCGACGGCACCAAGTTCCGCCTGATCGGCGTCGGCCTTTCCGACCTCGCGGCCGGCGACGCGGCGGACCCGAACGACCTCGTCGATACCGGCGGGCGGCGCAGTGCAGCGGCCGAGCACGCGGTCGACCGCGTGCGCGCGAAGTTTGGCCGCGCCGCAATCGTCAAGGGCCTGGTGTTCGAGGAGGAGGAGGAATTGTAGGTCGGGCGCGCGGGCGTTACAAATGATCGCGAGTTCCCACCAATCTCAGCGACCTCGGCGACGTATCGGGAGGACATCATGGACCAGAGAACACGGCCTGCGCCGCGCCTTGCGCCGCTTGCCCCGGAGCACACGCCGGAGCTCAAGGACGCGTTCGAGGCGGCGCGCAAGCGGATGGGCTTCATTCCCAACAGCGTGCTGATCATGCAGCGCAAGCCTGAGATGGTGCGCGCCTTCGCGCAGATGAGCGCCGCGATCTGGAACCCGGACGGCAAGGTCGATCTCAAGCTGAAACGGCTGCTCGCGCACGTCGCCAGCCGTTCGGCCGGGTGCCGGTACTGCATGGCTCATACCGCGGAAGGCGCAGCCAAGCTCGGCGTCGATCAGCAGAAGCTCGATGCCGTCTGGAACTATCAGACGAGCCCGCTGTTCAGCGCCGCCGAACGTGCCGCCCTGGACGTGGCGGTGGCGGCGGGCTGCGTGCCGAATGCCGTGACCGACGAGATGTTCATGGAGCTGCGCAAGCACTGGAGCGACGATCAGGTTGTCGAGATCGTCGGCGTCATTGCGATGTTCGGCTTCCTCAATCGCTGGAACGACACGTTGGCGACGCCGCTCGAGGACGAGCCGCTCGAGTTCGGCGAGGCGCATCTCGCGGCGCACGGCTGGGACGCCGGCAAGCACCTGCG
>JBJMSU010000124.1:0-28994 GCA_045801465.1 Xanthobacteraceae bacterium
GAAGAACTCGTTCTCGAACTTGGTATTATTCGCCCCACGTAGACCGCTTGGTCCGCTCGGCACCCCAGCGGCGCCGCGCTGGCGCTTGTCGCCGCGACCGCGTTGGCGCCGGCGAGCGCGAGGCAGAGCAGCGCGGCGGCCGCTCCAGATCGTTGCCTCGGCGCCGAGCGCGATGGCGCAAGACACGTCGGCGCCATCCATTGCCACGGCTTCATCATTGTTCTCTTCGACCTGCACCCGTTCGGCACATGCGCGACGCGACGAGTATAGCTCCCTGGCGGTCGCCCGAGAACATCGTGATATTGATGGAGATCCGCCGCCCGGCGCAGGGAAGCTTTGGGAACCATGGGAACGGATCAATTACAGGGGATGAAACCGTGGTCCCTGCCCCCTCGGGAATTTTCGCCGTTGCCTTCGGGACAGCATGGCAAGATAATAGCGTCGGGAAATGGGTGGAGTGGGGAAATGGGACGGGGACCGCGTTTGGGGACGGCGGACGAACCGGCTGCGGTCCAGCCCGGGGGCAGGAAGTCTTTCGCCGCATCGTCACCAACCGACGGCTTCGACGGCGGTCTGCACCTCGGCGAGCCTTCGCTGCGATTCGAGACGGAAACAAAGATTCGATCCACCCCGCTGCGTGACGAGAACGACACGGAATTCGACGACGTCAATCCGCATTCGAGCCTCCGCATTCCATTTATCGGTCTCTCCATTCGTTTCGCCGATCAGGTGAACGCGTGTCTGTCGCCGCCTGGCTCGCATCCTCTTCATTCGTAACCGTAGCCTCAAACGAAACATTTCGCTCGGTGTTTGCAAATGGCCATCGGTAAGCGGGCCACTCTCATTGTCTGGCTGAGCGGGATTGCCATTTTCGTCGGTCTCACCACCGGACTTTGGTCATGAGCGGAACCTGGCAAACGATGATCCAGGACGCCCTGTGGCTCGTGTTTTTCGCGGGCGCCATGCTCGGCTGCCTGTTTATGACGGTTGCAGTGATGCTGGTTTCCTCGTTCGCGCGGAGCTGGCAGGCCGCCGGCGGTCCTGAGCCGGCGGTGACCGTCCTCGTTCCCCTGCACGGCAACGAACCCGGCCTGTTCGACAATCTCGCCGCATTCTGCGATCAGGACTATTCGGGCGAAGTTCAGATCATCTTCGGCGTTGCCGATCCTCATGACCCGGCGATTCGTGTCGTGAGATGCCTGCAGCTCGCGTTCCCGGGACGGCAGATCGAGCTCCTCGTCAATGCCCACGCCGCCGGCTCGAACCCGAAGGTCTCGAATCTCATCGGCATGAGCTCCCGCATCCAGCACGAGACCATCGTTATCGTGGACAGCGACATTCGCGTCGGGTCCCATCATCTGCGCCGCGTCGTGAGCGCGCTCGAGCGGTTCGGCGGTGCCGTCACGTGCCCCTATTTCGGGATTTCCACAGGCAGCGTGTGGTCGCGGCTCGCGCGCTTGGGCATCGACAGTCACTTCCTGCCGGGCATCATGGTGGGAGTGCGCTTCAAGCTCGCACGACCATGCCTCGGGTCGACCATTGCGCTGAGCAGGAATTCGTTCGCCGCGATCGGCGGATTCGAAGCCGTCGCCAACTGCCTCGCCGACGACCATGCGCTCGGCGAGGCACTGCGAAAGCGCGGCGAGACCGTTTCGATGCTGCCGTTGGCGGTCGGTCACATTTGCAGCGAGGATTCCTGGCGCGAGCTGTGGCTCCACGAGGTGCGCTGGGCGTTGACCATTCGCAACATCGATCCGGTCGGCTACGCCGGGTGGGGCCTCTCGCACGCATTCCCGCTGGCATTGGCCGCCCTGTGCCTCGGGGGCGGCGTCCCGGCGCTCGCGCTCGCGGCGGCGGCGATTGCATGCCGCATCGCTTTGGTGCTCGCGGTCGAGCGCGGCTACGGCTTGCCGCCGCATCCGTATTGGCTCATTCCCGCGCGCGACCTGTTATCCTTCGCGGTCTTCATTGCCGGGTTTACGGGTCGCGCCATCAACTGGAAGGGGCGTCGCTTTCGCGTGCTGTCCGAATATGGCCCAATCCTCGAGCGGGGGTCGCCATTGCCATGATGAGGACGCTGTTCCTGCAAGCGCCGTCATTCGAGGGTTTCGATGGCGGGGCCGGAGCCCGCTATCAGAACCGCCGGGAGATTCGCTCATTCTGGTATCCGACTTGGCTCGCCCAGCCGGCTGCCATGGTCGAAGGCTCGAAGCTCGTCGACGCGCCGCCGCATCGTCTGACCTTCGACGACATCGCGCCGGAGGCGCGCGTCCGCGACCTCGTCGTGCTGCATACCTCGACGCCCTCCTTCTCCTCCGACATGGAGACGGTCCGCGCCTTGAAGGAGATGAATCCGAAACTTACGATCGGACTCATCGGCGCGAAGGTCGCAGTCGACGCGGAGGGCAGCCTGCGGGCATGCGAAGCGATCGATTTCGTCGCGCGCAACGAGTTCGACGTCACCATCAAGGAAGTGGCGGAAGGCCGCGAGCTGAGCCGCGTTGCGGGGCTGTCCTATCGCACGGCCGACGGCTGCATCGCGCACAACGAGGATCGCCCCATTCTCCACGACATGGACGAGCTTCCGTTCGTCTCGCCGGTCTACCAGCGTGACCTGATCATCGAGAATTATTTCAGTGGCTACCTCCAGCACCCGTATCTGTCGTTCTACACCGGGCGCGGGTGCAAATCGCGCTGCACGTTCTGTCTATGGCCGCAGACCGTCGGCGGCCACCGCTATCGTGTCCGCAGCGTCGGCCATGTGATCGAGGAGCTGCAGTGGGCGGCCGCAGCCTTTCCTCAGGTCAAGGAGTTCTTCTTCGACGACGACACGTTGACCGACAATCTCCCGCGGGTAGAGGAACTGGCGCGACAGATCGGCAAGCTCGGCATAACCTGGTCGTGCAACGTCAAGGGGAACGTGCCGCGCGCGACGCTGAAGGTGATGCGAGACAACGGACTGCGGCTCGTGGTCGTCGGCTACGAATCTGGCAACCAGCAGATCCTGCACAACGTCAAGAAGGGAATGCTGGTCGATGTGGCACGGCGCTTTACCAAAGACTGCCAGGAGCTTGGGATCACCATTCACGGCACGTTCATTCTCGGTTTGCCGGGAGAAACCACTGAAACGATCGAGGAGACAATCCGCTTCGCCACCGAAATCAATCCGCATACGATTCAAGTCTCGCTCGCCGCGCCCTATCCGGGAACCTTTTTGCACCGCCAGGCGCTGGAGAATGGCTGGCTCGACGACGATGGTGGTGAATTGGTCGACGAACGGGGAAGTCAGCTTCTTCCGCTTCATTATCCGCACCTGAGCCACACCCAGATTTTCCAGTCGGTCGACGATTTCTATCGGCGGTTCTATTTCCGTGCCCCCAAGATCGCCGCCATGGTGGGCGAAATGCTGCGCAGTCCTCACATGGCGAAGCGTCGTCTGCGCGAGGGACTCGAATTCTTCCGCTTCCTGCGCGACCGGCGGGAGGCGGCGTCCTGAAGCCGGTCGTCATTACGGCGGACGATTTGGGCTTGGCACCGGAAGTCAACGATGCCGTCGAAGCGGCATGCAGCCACGGCATCTCGACGTCGGCGAGCCTGATGGTCGCCGGCCCGGCCGCAGCGCACGACCGCGCAGGGCCGCGAGCAATTCGCAGCGTGGGAGTTCAGCGACGCAGGTAGCCGGCCTGATCGAACCAGGCGATGGCATCGACAATACCCCTCGCCGTAGGGTCGCGAGACGTATCCAAGCTCGCGGCGTGCCTTCGCATCGACGAAATACCTGTGTCGGCGAGACACGGTGGCGGCCGGCGGAAACCTTTGCGATAACGTCGGCGCAAGCTGCGAGCCGGGGAGAGCCACATGGGTGAATTTGCGTTGGGCCAGCCGGTGTCGCGGTTCGAGGATCCGCGGCTGGTGCGGGGAGGCGGCCGGTACATCGACGATTTCGTGCTTCCCGGCATGGCCTTCGGCACCGTGCTGCGCTCGCCGCACGCGCATGCGCGCATTCGCGCGATCGACACCGGCGAGGCCAAAGCGGCGCCCGGCGTGCTCGCCGTGCTGACCGGAGCGGACTGGCAGGCTTCCGGCTTCGGCGACCTGCCGGTGCCGGGCGGCTTCAAGCGCCGCAACGGCGCGCCCATGTACCGGCCGCCCTATCCGGCGCTGGTGAGCGAGCGGGTGCGATGGGTCGGCGACTACGTTGCTTTCGTGGTGGCCGAAACGCGCGCGCAGGCGATGGATGCGGCCGAGCTGATCGAGGTCGACTACGAACCTCTGCCGGCCATCACGGCGACCGCGGACGCAGCGAAACCGGGCGCGCCGCGCGTGTGGGACGATTGCGAGGACAACATCTGCTTCGTCCAGCTCGAGGGCGACAAGGCAGCGGCCGAGGCGGCGTTCGCCCGCGCCGATCACGTCGTCAGGCATCGCTTCGTCATCAACCGCGTGACCGCCGCCACCATGGAGCCGCGCGGCTCGATCGGCCATTACGATGCGACCGAGGACCGCTACACGATCTACACCACGCTGCAGCGCGCGCATGCCTACCGCCAGGACCTCGCCCACCACGTCCTGAAGGTGCCGGAGAGCAAGATCCGCGTCGTGGCCGGTGATATCGGCGGCAGCTTCGGCATGAAGTCGGCGGTCTACAACGAGGTGGCGCTGGTGCTGCTCGCCGCCAAGCTGATCGGGCGGCCGGTGAAGTGGATTTCGACCCGCTCCGAGGCTTTTCTCGGCGACGCGCAGGCGCGCGACAACGTCACCGACGCCGAGCTTGCGCTCGACCGCGATGGCAATTTTCTCGGCCTTCGGGTGAGCTCGATCGTCAACGTCGGCGCCTATCTGCAGACCGGCATGCCGGCGTTCACCGGCAACCTCGGAACCCTGGCGGGCGTCTATCGCACGCCGGCAATCCATGTGGACGTCACGACGGTGTTCACCCACACCAATCCGATGCGGCCCTATCGCGGCAACGGCCGCCCCGAAGCCGCGTTCGTGATCGAGCGCATGGTCGATCTCGCGGCCGACGAGCTCGGGCTCGATCCGGCGGAACTGAGGCGGCGCAACTACATTCCGCCGGGCGCGATGCCGTTCAAGACCGGGCTCACCTTCACCTACGACAGCGGCGAGTTCGAAAAGAGCATGGACATGGCACTGGAGCTTGCCGACGCGGCGAACTTCGCGGCGCGTCGGGCGGAGGCACGCAAGCGCGGCAGGCTGCGCGGCTTGGGCGTCTCCAACACGATCGAACGCGCCGCCGCGCCCGGCTTCGAAGGCGCCGAGATCCGGTTCGACCGTTCCGGCGCCGTGACCTTGTTCTCGGGCTCGATCACCCAGGGCCAGGGACACGAGACCATTTACAAGCAGCTCGTGTGCGATCGTCTCGGCGTTGCGCCGGACGAGGTGCACTACGTCCAGGGCGATACCGATCAGGTGTTCTTCGGCGAGGGGACCGGCGGCTCGCGCACCGCGACCATCGGAAGCTCCGCGTTCCATATGGCGGTGGGCAAGATTCTGACCAAGGCACGGACCATCGCCGCGCACATGCTTGGCGTCGATGCGGAAGCGGTCAAATTCGCCGACGGCATCTTCTCGGCCGCCGGCACCAACCGCACGCTGACCGTCAAGGAGATCGCCAAGGAGGCGGCGAACCCGGCGCGCCTGCCCAAAGGCATGGAGGGCGGCCTCACGGCGACGGCGGTCTACAACGCCGATGTGGAGAACTTTCCCAACGGCTGCCACATCTGCGAGCTGGAGATCGACGAGGAGACCGGCGAGGTCGAGGTCCTGCGCTACAGCGTCGTCGACGATGTCGGCACCGTGCTCAATCCGCTGCTGCTGCACGGGCAGATCGTCGGCGGCATCGCCCAGGGCGTCGGCCAGATCCTGATGGAGGATATCCGCTTCGACGCATCGGGCCAACTCGTCAGCGGCTCGTTCATGGATTACGCCATGCCGCGCGCCGAGAACTTCGGCGCGTTCCACATCAGGAGCAATCCGGTGCCGACCAAGACCAATCCGCTCGGTGTCAAAGGCGCCGGCGAAGCCGGCTGCGTCGGCGCCATGCCGGCGGTCGCCAACGCGCTGGTCGACGCGCTCTCCGGACTCGGCATCCGCCACGTGGAGATGCCGGCTACGCCCGAGCGCCTGTGGCGCGCCATCAAGGAGGCGAAGACCGGCTGAAGCACTCGCGATCAGTCGCTCCGCGAGAGCCGCATTCTCCAATCCCTCCCCGAAGGGGAGGGTGGCCGAGCCAAGCGAGGCCGGGTGGGGCAAACACCAAGGTGCGATGTCGTTCGTCAGCCCCCACCCGGCCGCCGTCGCTACGCGTCGGCGGCCACCCTCCCCCTTCGGGGGAGGGATAGGAGTTCGTGGCGCCTGCAGCTCACACCAACGCATGTCGGCGGATGATGCGTCACTCCGCCTTGATGTTGCCGGCACGGATGGCGCGAGCGTATTTGTCGTGCTGGCGGCGGATATGGGCGCGGAAATCCTCGCCGCAGGTGCCGACGATGTCGAGGCCCTGAGCGACGAGCTTCGCCGTGACGTCCGGCGCGTTGAGCGCGCTCACGAGCATGGCGGCGAGCTGCGCGATCGTCTCGTTCGGCGTCTTGGCCGGAACGACCATCCCGAAGAACGCCGATGTCTCGAAATCCTGGTAACCGGCTTCGATGAAGGTGGGCACGTCGGGGAGCGGCGCGATGCGCCGGCGCGAGGCGACGGCGAGCGGCCTGAGCTTGCGGGCGCGGAGCTGTTCCATGACCTCGTTGTAGTTCGCCAGCACGCTGTCGACGTGATTGCCCACCAAGGCGGTCACGGCGGGCGCGCCGCCCGGGTACGGCACATAGGTCAGGTTGATCTGCGCCGCCTGCTTGAACATCTCGCCGGCAATGTGCTGCGTCGTGGCCGGGCCCACGGCCGCGTAGGACAGTTCGCCCGGCCGCGCCCGTGCGGCGTCGACGAATTCCTTGAGCGTGCGATAGGGCGACGCCTCGTTGACCACCAGCACCTGCGGGGAGTCGACCAGGAAGCACACCGGCTCGAAACTCGTCATCGGGTCGTAGGGCAACGAGGCGCGCACAATACCGTTGATGACGAAGGAGTTGCTCATCACCAGGAGCGTCGTGCCATCGGGCGCCGATCGCGCCACCGCATCGGTGGCGATGACGGTGCCGGCGCCCGGCCGGTTCTCCACCACGATGCGCTGGCCGCTCGCTTGCGTCGCCTGCTGACCGACGAGCCGCGCCAGGATGTCGGCGGAGCCGCCCGGCGGGAACGGCACGACGATGCGGATAGTCTTCTCGCGCAGGTCCTGCGCGCCGGCTTGGCCGAGCGGCAAGACCACACAGGCGAATGCGGTGAGCACCGATAAGCTGACGATTTTCAACACAGCATCTCCCGATAACCTACGCGGCTGCTTGAAATGTCATCCGGGCCGAGCGCCGTTAGGCGCGACTGCCAGGATCCAATATTCCCTTGCGTCGTCGTGGTTCCTGATGCCGGGGTACCTGGGGTCCCCGATCGGCTCGCATCGCGATCCGTCCGGGATGACACGCGAGAAGCACAAAACTCGGCAAATTGACATTAACTCGCCGCTTCGGCGTTCTTGGTGAAATAGTCCGGCGGCTCGGGCCCCCACATCGACAGCGCGTCCTCCGGTTTGTGATAGCCGGCTTCCCACGGCTGCGCCTTGGGGATGTAGTCGATGTCGCAGGAATACTCCGAGAAGCTGCCCCACGGATCCTGCACGTAATGGAAATAATTCGAGCCCAGCACGTGGCGACCGAGACCCCAGCCCTTGCTGTAGCCTTTGTCGGCCATGCAGGCGGCGCCGAGCCCGATGTCGTCGATCGAGCCTACGTCCCAGCTGCAATGATGGAATCCCGGCGCGTCGGACTGAGCGAACGCAAGCAGGTGATGGTCGCTGCCGTGAATGCCGTGCATGAAGGCGACGAAATCCGCGCGGTCGGACAGGCGCAGGCCGAGCGTCTTGGCATAGAAGTCGAGCGATCGACCGATGTCCGGCGTGAAACACAGGACATGCGAGAGCCGTCGCGGCCGCACGATCCAGGCCTTGCTGCGCGGCGGCGCGCCCGCAACGCCTTCCGCGCATGAGTGCCAGGGTCCGGAATTTTTGGCGTCGGGCGACGACTTCGGCGCGACCTTCACCTCGATCAGGATGCCGTCCGGATTGAGGAACCAGAAGCCGTTACTTTCGAAGCCGGCCGGCGGGTCCAGGAGCGCAATGCCGTTTGCCTCCACCCGCGCCTTCAGCGTCGCGAAATCATCGGCATAGCAGCCGAACGAGAGGTGATGCAGCCGTTTGCGTTTCCCTTCGACTACGCTGCCCCAGCGGTGGTCATGACCGAATGTGTGCAGCACGAGACGATCGCCGTCTTCGCGCACGTCGAGGCCGAAACTGCCGTAGAAGCGCTGCGCCAACGCCAGGTCCGGTACCGTGAGCACGAATTGGTCGAGCGAATGAACGCCGACCGCGGTATGATCCGTCGTCGCCGGTACGTAGCCGCGGATTGCCGTCATATGTCTTCCTCCCTTGCTCCGCCGCAGGGCGCGGCGGCAAATTATCAGCAAAACGTGCCGGCGTCTGCGGGCGGATTTGGACCAGCTGTTGCGTGAGCAACGGGGAATGAAGCGACGTGTACCCCGGCTTTGGCCAGGTGCGCGATAGGTGCGGCGCATTCCAAGGCGTTAGTTCTCGGTAGCGTTTAGCCCTAGCCTCCATCGCGGCAGGCTCAACAGCAGCGGCCGGCGCCGCCCCCGTAGCGATGCTCGATGAACATCTTCACGTAGTCGCGCTCGCTCATCGGCGCCGCGCCGGGATGGCGCGCCCTGTGATAGGCGAGATAGGCCTGATAATCGGGCGCGCCGATCGCGGCACGCCAGCCGCGGCGCAGTTCGCCCGCGGTCGTCCTGGCGCACGCCAGGCATTCCGCGACCGCGGCGCCGGTCGCCTCGGTGCACGACAGCACCGGCGTCAGGAGATCATTGCGCAGCAGCACCGGCTAATCCTCCTGGACGCAGCATGGGCGGCATCTCGTGCGCGCTCGGCATCGTGCTGCGCAGCGCCTGCAGCGACATCCGGATGGTGAAGAACGCCATTGCCACCACCAGCGCCACGAACAATACCGTCAGGGTGCCGCAGATATAGTTGTTGAGCGCCACGCGCTGCATCTCGGCGATGCTCTTGGCCGGAGCCAGCACGGTGCCGGCCGCCGCCGCGTCGCTGTATTTGCTGGCGAGTGCGTAGAACCCGATGCGCGGGTCGGACGAGAACGCCTTCATCCAGCCGGCGGTCAGCGTGCACACCAGGAGCCAGGCGGTGGGCACCAGCGTGACCCAGGCATAGCGCTCGCGCTTGAGCTTGAGCAGGATGGTGGTGGCGAGCAAGAGCGCGATGCCGGCGAGCATCTGGTTGGAGATTCCGAACAGCGGCCAGATCGTGTTGACGCCGCCGAGTGGATCGATGGTGCCCTGGTAGACGAAATAGCCCCACGCGCCCACGCACAGCACCGTAGCGACGACATTGGAGACGGCGGATTCGGTGCGTCCGAGCGGCGCGTAGATATGGCCGAGCAGGTCCTGGATCATAAAGCGGCCGGCGCGCGTGCCAGCGTCGACCGCGGTGAGGATGAACAGCGCCTCGAACAGGATGGCGAAGTGATACCAGAACGCCTCCAGCGCCTTGCCGCCGAACGCCTGCGCCATGATCTGCGCCATGCCGACCGCCAGTGTGGGCGCGCCGCCAGCGCGGTTGAGAATCGTGCGCTCGCCCACGTCGGACGCGGTTTGGGTGATCGTCTCCGGCGTGATCGTCCAGCCCCAGTTGCTGATCACCTCGGCCGCTTTCTGCGGCGCGTCGCCGATCACCGCCGCAGGGCTGTTCATGGCGAAGTAGATGCCGGGATCGAGCACGCATGCGGCGCACAAGGCCATGATGGCGACGAAGGACTCCATCAGCATGCCGCCATAGCCGATGAAGCGCGCATGCGACTCGCGCTCGATCATCTTCGGCGTGGTGCCCGACGAGATCAGCGCGTGGAAGCCGGACACCGAGCCGCAGGCGATGGTGATGAACAGGAACGGGAACAGCGGGCCCGAGAACACCGGCCCGGTGCCGTCGGCGAAGCGGGTCACCGCCTGCATCTTGAGCTCCGGCTGCACCAGGTAGATGCCGATCGCGAGGCCGACCACAACGCCGATCTTGAGGAAGGTGCTGAGGTAGTCGCGCGGCGCGAGCAGGAGCCAGACCGGCAGCATGGAGGCGATGGCGCCATAGATGATGATTGCCCAGGCCAGCGCCGGCGCCGTGTACGTGAAAGCCGGGCCGAGGCTCGGATCGTCAGCGACGTATTGGCCGTACCAGATGGCGAGCAGCAGGATGACGACGCCGAACGCCGAGGCCTCGCCGACCTTGCCGGGCCGGATGCTGCGCATATAGATGCCCATGGCCATGGCGGTCGGAATCGTCACCGCCACCGTAAACGTTCCCCACGGGCTTTCGCCCAGCGCCTTGACGACCACCAGGCCGAGCGCGGCCAGGATGATGATCATGATGGCGAGCGCCCCGACGAGGGCGATGCCGCCGGCGACCGGTCCCATCTCCATCTTGACCATCTCGCCCAGCGAGCGCCCGTCACGCCGCAGCGAGCAGAACAGGATGACGAAGTCCTGCACGGCGCCGGCGAAGACCACGCCCGTCAGGATCCACAAGGTGCCCGGCAGATAGCCCATCTGCGCGGCGAGCACGGGTCCGACCAGCGGTCCGGCCCCCGCGATCGCCGCGAAATGGTGGCCGAACACCACGTATTTGTTGGTCGGCACGTAGTCGAGGCCGTCATTGTGGCGCTCGGCCGGCGTCACGCGGCTGTCGTCCAGCCTGACCACCCGCTCGGCGATGAACTTGCTGTAGAAGCGATAGGCGATGAGGTAGACACAGATCGCCGCCGTCACCACCCAGGCGGCGCTGATCGGCTCGTCGCGATTGAGCGCAATGCCGGCGAATGCGAACGCACCCAGCACGGCGATGGCGAGCCAAACGATGAGGGAAAGAGTCCGGTTTGCCATGAGGTCTCTCCATGGCTCGTCTCCCCGGGTGCATTAACGTTCGTGACGGGGAAACGTTCAGCCCCGTGTCCCGGGCGCAGCGCAGCGCGCAACGGTGCGCTGCAGACCTGGGACCCGGTTTTGTATCGCTTAAGGAACCGTGGCGTCGCATCGGCGGTGCATTACTTCGCTGCGCGCATGCTGCGGCGCGCGCGCGACACGTGGGAACGGTGCTAACATCGCCCGACCGGCGCCTCGCCGTGGTGAACAACAACATGGGAGGAGATCAGGGATCGCCGCGATTTTCTGCACTCGGCGACGCTGGTCGCCACCGCCGGTGCAACCGGCGCCACTGGCATGGCCGGGACAACCGGCGTTCTCGCCGCCGAGGCGGCCAATGACGGGGCTCTGCGTCTCGCCCAGGCCGGCGCCGCATCGGCCCCGGCTGCCGTCGCCGAGGCGGCGCATCGCGGACCGCTGACCAGGCGCTGGGTCGAACAGCGGTGGGTCCTCGACAATATCATTCAGGCGAACGGCATCGATTGGGACCAGCCGCGCTCCGTCTACTGGAACGTGCCGTGCGGGATCGCGGCCAGCGCCGACTTCGCCGCCATCCGGCAGCGGGTAAAGAAATACGCCGACTGCTCGCCGGCCTTCGAAACGGTCGCGCGGCGGCGCGAGGCCACCGCGCGGACGGCCGAAGAGGCGCGCGACCTCGTCACGGCGCGCGAGAACTACTTCATGGCGGCCATTCACTGGGGCGCCGCGCAATGGCCGATCGACGAGAACAACGAGCAGAACCTCGCCTACAACAAGAAGAAGCGCGAGTGCTTTACGGCCTACGCCAGGCTCGCCGATCATCGCGTCGAGCCGGTGTGGATTCCGCTCGACGGCAAGGCGCTGCCGGCCTGGTTCCATCTGCCGCCCGGCTATTCCGGCGGCCGCATTCCGGTGGTCGTCTTCGTTCCCGGCATGGACAGCTTCAAGGAAGCCAGCGTCTGGATGTATGGCGATCCCTACTTGAGCCGCGGCTTCGCGGTGCTCGCCATGGAAGGGCCGGGGCAGTACGAGTGCCCGACGCTCGGCATCTACATGTCGATGGACGGCTGGGAGGCGACCGGCAAGGCCTGCATGGATTGGCTGAGCCAGCGCGCTGAAGTCGATCCCGAGCGGGTCGCCATCAGCGGCCGCAGCTTCGGCTCGTTCGCCGGCACCATCGCGGCATCGGCCGAGCCGCGCTATCGCGCCTGTGCGGTGAGCGCGACCTGCCACGAGCCGGGCTGGCACACGATCTTTCAGGAGGCGTCGCCCACCTTCAAGATGCGATTCATGTACATGGCGAACTATACCGACGAGGCGAAGTTCGACGACTTCCGTAAGACGCTGACGTGGGAGGGACGCGCGGAGAAGATTCGCATGCCGTATCTCTGCGCCGCTGGCGAGTTCGACGAGTTGAGCCCGTTGGAAAACACCGAACGCCTGCTCAAGGCGCTGCAGGGTCCGAAGCGGTTCGTCGTCTATCAGGAGTCGCGGCACGCGACCGCCGGCGTTGCCTCGACCAATCTCGGGCCATACCTGCCGGCGATGGTGGCCGACTGGATCGCTGCGCGCTTCCGCGGCGAGCCCTTCCCGAGCGAGCGCTGGTTCGTGGACGCAACCGGACGCGTCACCAAGACACCGTTGTAGGGCGACGGACTACTGAGCAAGTTTCGGCCGGTTGGCCAACGGATGCGCCGGGGATGCGGCGTCCGCTTTCGCCAACTGCGGACATGCCTGTCGCCTTGGCTTGGGCAGCTATGTGCCAATTCCGGACTCATGCACCGCAGCAAACCGCCTCTTTTATTCGATCACCTCGTCGGCGCGGGCGAGTAGGGTTGTTGGAATGTCAATGCCGAGCGCCTTGGCGGTGTTGAGGTTGACGACCAGCTCGTACTTGGCCGGCGCCTGCACCGGCAGGTCGGCGGGCTTCTCGCCCTTAAAGATGCGATCGACGTAGCCCGCCGCGCGTCGGAACGGGTCGATCGGGTCAGGCCCGTAGGAGATCAGGCCACCGGCTGTGACGTAGAAGCGGCCGGAGTAGACCGCAGGCAGTTTGTGCCGGGCCGCCAGTGTGGTGATCAGTTTGCGATGAACGATCCCAAATGCGCTGCCCGTCACGATCAGGCCGCCATTCGACCCGCGCGCGAATGCCGTGACGGCACGTTCGATTTCGTCGGCATCGCGGACGTCGACCGGGCTCACCTGCACCCCCAACGAGGGTGCCACGATCTGGACAGCGCCGAACTGCCCGATCCCGGAGGCGACGGCCGGATCCCGAAGGACCGCCGCCCGCGTCACGCCCGGCGCGATCTCTTTGAGCAGCTCCAGCCATTTTCCGCTCATGCTGTATTCGTAAATCGTGAACCCAGTCGCGTTGCCGCCCGGCTGTGCCAGGCTCGCGACGAAACCGGCGCCGACCGGGTCGACGACACTCACAAACACGATCGGCACGGTGCGGGTCGCCTGTAGCAACGGCGCCACGGTTGCGGTGCCAGTAGCAGCCAGGAGGACATCCGGCGCGAGCGCGGCCAATTCCGCCGCGTGCTTACCAATGTCGTCGGCTTTGGCCCAGCGGGTGTCGATCCGCAGGTTGCGGCCGTCGCTCCAACCCAATTGCTCGAGGGCGTGTGCGAACGCCGCGAGGCGCGCTTGTCCTTCCGCATCGTCCGAAGCCAGATACATGAGCACGCCGATGCGCCGCATACGGTCGGCCTGCTGCGCGAGCGCTGCGAGTGGCCACGCGGCTGCCGCACCACCCAGAACACCAAGAAATTCCCGCCGCCTCATATCCATCTCCCCCTCAGGAGACGGCATCGTATCGGCTCAAACGAGTACATTGATAGGGGCTGAGAGCGGCTTCGCCACCGCAACATGGGATGTTGGCCGATGTCGCAGTTGGGTCATTCGCGTCGGACGGACGGTCCGCAGGCTTCGCGGCGTGTCCGCTATGCCTCCGATTGTGACCGAATTGATACGTCGTGGTTATTTGAGGCGATGTGCCAAATGCGGAAAAAGGAGGTACGTTGCGCACGTCCTTAATGTCGCGTCAGCCGCGTCCACAACAACCCTCGGCACGGGCTCCGCTCAATTGACGCTGATCGTTGCCTCGCGAATGACCGGCGCCCAGCGATCGATGTCCTTCTGAATGGCTGCCTGCATCTGGTCTGGTGTGCTCCCGACGGGAATGGCCTGCAGAGCAAGAAGCCGCTCGCGGACATCCGACATGCGCATCGCCCGCGCGATTGCCTGCGACAGCTTATCTGTGATGTCTTTCGGCGTCCGCGGCGGAGCGGCAATGCCGGTCCATGCATCGGCTTCCAGCCCCGGCAACACCTCCGAGAGGGCCGGAGCGGCGGGGAATTCCGGCAGCCGTTCGTTGCCCACAATGCCGAGCAGCTTCAGCCTGCCATCTTTGACGTATGGAGCGCCGTTTCCCAGCGCGGTCAGCGACACATCGACGTGGCCGGCCACCATGTCGTTTACGAACTGCGATCCGCCCCGATAAGGAACATGCGTCAGATCAATCCCTGCCTGTTTTTTGATGCCTTCAAAGACGAGCTGATGCATCGAGCCCACGCCGGCGGACGCATAGGTCAGCTTGCCGGGTTGCCGGCGAGCATAAGCGATCAACTCCGCGATGCTGTCGATCGCCAAGTCCTTACGGCCGATCAGAATGAGGGGATACTTGGCGACAACGCTCACCGGCTCCAAGGCGCGGGGGTCAAAGCCCATTTTCTTGTGCATGAGATGGCTGAAAAATAACCATTCCACCGCGCACAGAAGCACGTGTCCGTCCGACGCAGCCCGGGCCACCGATTCGGCCCCGATGATTCCGCCGGCGCCAGGTCGGTTGTCGACGATGAAGTCCTGGCCCATGGCTACTCTGAGCCTTTCGGCAACGAGCCGTGCGAGCAAATCCGGCGTGCCTCCTGCCGGACTTGGTACGACCAACGTCACGACTCTATTCGGGTAGGGCTGTTCTGCCGCGCTGCCGCTGGCGACCGCGTTGGCTAAAAAGATAGCCGCGGTGAGGCTTCGAATGCTGATCATGGCCAGCCTCCTTTCTACTCGAGTAGCAATTGCGACTTTCGTCCGCTTTGTGGTAGTTGAAAAGTTCTTATTTTGGACGTCATGTTAGCCATTCAGCTACGGAGCCCAGCATGGATTGGACGGACCGCATCGGCCGCCGGATCAAGCCGCGCGATCTGCACGTTTTCCTGGCCGTGGCCGAGCACGGAAATATGGCGAAGGCAGCCGAGAGCCTCGCGATTTCACGGCCGGTAGTCTCCAAGACCATTGCCGACTTGGAACAGGCAATGGGCGTGCGACTTTTCGATCGCAGCCCGCATGGTATTGAGCCGACACTTTATGGCCGGGCACTCGCCAAGCGCAGCGTTGCGGTTTTCGACGAGCTACGACAGAGCGTAAAGGACATCGAGTTTCTTGCCGATCCAACGACCGGCGAGCTGCGCGTCGGGTGTCCCGAGGTCATGGCAGCAGGATTCGTCGCTGCCGCACTTGACCGTCTCTCCGCCCAATATCCGAAACTTGCTTTTCATACCGAACTCGGCACCATCGAGCATTTGCAATCGCACTCCCTGCGTGAGCGCAGATGCGAAGTCGTCATCGGGCGCCTGTGGCGCTCCACGCACGCGGACTTCAACATCGAGCCGCTCTTTCATGAACAGCTTTTCGTCACCACCAGCATCGGCAGCAAGTGGGCAGGGCGGCGCAAACTTACGCTCGCCGAACTTCTCGATGAGCCTTGGATTCTCTCTCCTGTCGAGATGGAGCCGGGCGCGCCTGTCGCGCAGGCGTTTCGCGCCATCGGCGCCGAACGTCCGCGGGCAATCATATGGAGCCCGTCGCTCAATTTGCGCAACAACCTGCTTGCGACGGGACGGTTCATCACGGTCATTCCCGGATCCGTGCTGCGCTTCGGCCGACAGAAAACAATATTCAAGGTGCTTGGGATCGATTTGCCGCGCTGGCAGCTACCTGTGGCGATCGTCAGCTTAAGCAATCGCACGTTAGGTCCGGTCGCGCAGCTGTTTATCGATTGCGTGCGCAAGCTGGCGAAGACATGTGCAGAAGCTCATTAGTGGCGCCAACGTACGCTTCGGGGCATTCGCGTCGCCCGGAGGCGCCACTGGGCTTCGCGGCATGTCCGCTATGCCTCCGATTGCGACCGAATTGATCCGTCTTGGTGAATTGACGCGATGTGCCACTTCCGGACTCATGCAGCGCAGCAAACCGTGACCTATTCGATCACCTCGTCGGCGCGGGCGAGCAGGGGCGGGGGTACCTCGAGGCCGAGCGCCTTGGCGGTCTTGAGGTTGAGGATCAGCTCGACCTTGGTGGCCTGCTGGACCGGAAGATCGCTGGGCTTCTCGCCCTTCAGAATCCGCCCGGCGTAGATGCCGACTAGACGATAATAGTCCGTTTCATCGCTCCCGTAGCTCATGAGGCCACCGGCCGCCGCAAACGGGCGATACTGGAAGATAGTGGGCACCGCGTGCCGGGCGGTCAGCGCGCCGAGCTGCTCGCCGCGGCCGACGAAGAACGCGCCGGGTGCGATGATGAGCGCGCCGGCTCGTCGTTCGGCCAAGGCTGCAAAGACCGCATGGAGATCGCGTTCGGTGCTTGCACGTAGGACGAGGAGCTGCAGGCCGAGGGCGTGGGCCGCCGGCTGCAGGTCGCGCAGAAAAGCCTCGGCAAGGGTGGGGCTCGTCGGGTCCACGAGCACGCCGACGACGATTACTCTGGGCAGCAATTCGTGCAACAGCTCGATCCGCTTCGGGCCGACCGCTGCGTTCAGATTGGTCACGCCGGTCAGGTTGCCGCCGGGGCGATTCAGGCTGGCGACCAGTCCGACCTCGACCGGGTCGACCGCTACCGCGAAGATGATCGGGATAGTCGCGGTCGCCGCCTTCGCCGCCAGCGCCGAAGGAGTGCCTCCGGCCGCGGCGATCATAGCGACCTGGCGCTGAACCAGTTGAGCCGCTAGCGCCGGCAGCCGGTCGTTTTGACCCTCCGCCCAGCGATATTCGATCGAGACGTTCTGGCCTTCGACATACCCTGCCTCTTTCAGCCCCTGCCGGAAGATCCGCAGACGGTCCGCGTAGAGGTCGGGCGTCGCGTTGCTGAGGAACCCGATCACCGGCATCGCGGGTTGCTGCGCGCGCGTCGCAAGAGGCCACGCGGCTGCGCCGCCGAGTAACGTGATGAACTCACGCCGCCTCATGTGCTGCCCTCAAACCGAGGATTGCATCCTACCACACCGTGATAGGAAATATCGCGTTGTGCATCACAGCAAATTTGGCGGCCAATGTCTCAGTCGGGTCAAACCCGGACCACCTCTTTCGAGGTCGCATGTCCGCTTCCGCCGGGAGCAGACATTGGTCCGCGAGGGCAGTCCGTTGGTCTATGCTTTAGTGTCCCGATTCCGAAGTTCGCAATACCTTGCCGCATGCCCTCATGCGAACTTCGGAATCCAAAGGGACACCAGCAGGTTTATGACTCTAGTGCCCTTCGAACCCGAAGTTCGCACTCGGAGTTGCGGCAAACGTATGCGAACTTCGGTTGCGGGCACTCGTGCCCCGCTTCCGAAGTTCGTGATACATGACGGCCCCCTCTGACACGAACTTCGGAAGCAAAGGGGCACTAGCAAGTCTATGATCCTAGTGCCGCTTTTCGATTTGAAGTTCCCGCACGAGTTTGCGGCAGGCGGTGTAGGAACTGCAAATCGGCGGCACTAGTTGGGATCGTAGACCTCGTTCACATTGAGCCCCTCGTGAGGTCCACCGCCGCCGGCCACGTTGGATCCGCTGACCGCATACATCTTGCCTGCAATCTCGCCGACGGCGAGGCCATGCCGCGGTGTCGGCATTGGCGGCATGCGCTGCCACGCATTGGTCTTGGGGTCGAAGGCTTCGTGTGTCCGATAGGTACCGACCAAGTCGTTGAGGTAGGCCTCGCCTCCGAGCACGTGCATCTTTCCATTGAGCACCGCGGTCCCAATGCCGCTGCGTGGCGTCGGCATTCCCAGCACCGATGACCAAGTGTTCTTGGCGATGTCATAAACTTCGTTGGTGCTGACGTTGTTCGAAAGACCGATGATGAACGTCGACCCGATCCGGCCTCCCACGACGTAGATCTTGCCGTCAATCAGCGAGGCCCCGTGATGGTTGCGCGCCGTCAGCATCGGAGCGGCCGACGACCAGGAACCGGTCGCGGTATCGAACACCTCGTTGATCGCCACGTTCTCCACGGGGACATTCGGCCGCAGCTCCGCGGTCGAGTAGCTTGGATTCTTGGCACCACCGATTGCGTATATCCTGGTTCCGTCCGCCGTGGCGGTCAGCGCGCCGCGCGCCGTCGGCACATCCGGTCCCTTCGACCAACTGCTCTCGTGGATATCGTAGATCCAGAGTGATTTGCTTGGCACCCAGGCCGGCAATCCGGTCGCCGGCCGTGCGATCGTAAAGCCACCGACCGAATACAGCTTGCCACCCACGGCTGCGAAGCCGGGATGATGAATGCCCTCGGGAATATTGGGCAACCTGGTCCATTCGTTGGTCGCCGGATCGAAGCTCCACAGCATCTGTTTCGGTTCCCAGCCCGGGAAGATGCCGAGCCCGCCGAGCACGTAGAGCTTTCCGCCTGCGGTCGTCCCGTAAACTTCCTCTTCGCCCTGCGGAAACGGCTTGAGCGAAGTCCATCGGCCTTGAGCGATGGCGGGGCCGGCCACCAGCACACCCGCCATGACCACGATCGCCGTCTTCATTGCAGATCGCATGGAAACCCTCCCCTGTTGCTCATCGCATGCTCGGGCCCTGGCAATAGCCGTGTCAAGCGATCTCCAGGTGCGCAGAGCGTCGCCAATGCAAGCTTGTTTGCGACGGGCGAGCGCAATCATTTCGACGCGCGAGCGGAGCCAATCGACGCGCCCCTTGCTTTTGCCGCGGTCGACGCCGCCACTATGATCCATCCACGCCGGAGCCGAAGGGACAGACATGGAGCGCTTGCAGGGGAAGGTGGCGATCGTCACAGGGGCCGGCGGTGGCATCGGAGCGGCGATCTGCCGGCTGTTCGCCCTGGAGGGCGCGGCCCTGGTGGGCGTCGACATCGACGCCGATGCGCTCGAGCGGGTGGCGGCTTCGGTGCGGGCGGGCGGCGGACGGCTATCGACGCTTTCGGCCGATGTCGCCGAGGAGGCGACGGCCGAAATCGCGGTTGCACGCGCGCGCAATGAGTTCGGCCGTCTCGACGTGCTCGTCTCGAATGCCGTCTACGACCTGCCGCATGCGCCGCTGACCGTTCTTTCTGCCGCCGACTGGCGCCGCAGCATGGCGGTCAATCTCGACAGCAGCTTCCTGTTCTCCAAGCATGCGATTCCGCTGATGGCGGCCGGAGCAGGCGGCAGCATCATCCTGGTCGCCTCGCAGCTGGGGCGTGTGGCACGTCCGGGGCGGCCTTGGTACTGTGCCGCCAAAGGCGCGCTGATCCAGCTCGCCAAGGCCATGGCCCTCGACCACGCCGGCCAGAACATACGCGTGAACAGCCTGTCGCCGGGCCCCGTGGAGACGCATCGTTATGTGCGCAACTTCGACACGCTCGAAGCCGCAAGAGCCTCTCACCACACGCTCATTGGTCGGCTCGGGACGCCGGACGAAATCGCGGCGGGCGCGGTGTTCCTCGCGAGCGATCAATCCGGGTTCATGACAGGAGCGGACCTGTTGATCGACGGCGGCTACACGGCCGTATAGCAACGCGTTCGGCGCGCAGCGCGGAGTCTCCTTAACCGGGAAACATCCCATGGCCCGGTGTGAGCACGTTGTTCGGATCGAACTTCGTCTTCGCTGCCTGGACTGTGTGCCAGGCAGGTCCGTAGTGCCGCTTCCAATCGTCCTGCGACATCGCAACCGCGCTCGAAGTCATGCGGTAGCCGCCCATATCGCGCGCGCGTTCGTAGAGTGTGCGATTGAGCGCGATCGTAGACGCGGTGTCGGTCCCGGCCGGCAGGGTGCGTGAAAGCTGAAACCGGTAGATGATCTCTTCATCCGGCATGCGTGTGAGGGGGCGTTTGATGGCGGCGCGGCGCCACGCCGACATGCGTGGGACGAGAAACGCCGACTCCGTCGGCGATGACAGGATGCCCGAGGTGTATTCGACGTATCGCGACGCGGGAATGCAGAGATAGACGAAGGGCTTCTGCAGCGGCGTCGTGCACGCCGTGCACACTTCCTCGCGACGGAAGTATTGCTCGTAGCTCATAACCGTGGCGGTCTTTTTTGCGAACTTGAGCCCCGCCGTCAGCTTCGCCTCGTCGGGATCGTTCGGTGCATCATAGAAGGCGCCGCCTTCGATGTAGTATCCGACGCGACCGGTCGGCCGTCCGGCGCCGCGGCCGTCGAGGTGATGGAAGCGTCCATCCTTGGCGAGCAGCGCGAGATCGGCGGACGCGCTCTGGAAGTCGTCGTAGTCCATTTTTATGAACAGCACATTCGTAGGCGCGGTCATCAGCCGCATCACGACCTTCGTGATGATGCCGCATTGACCCAGGCCCCCGAGCATCGCGTTGAAGAGGTCGCTGTTGTGAGCGTCGGAGCAGGTTAGGATCTGGCCGTCCCCGGTTACGACCTCAAGCTCCTGCACGTGGTCGACCTGAAGACCCAGGTTATAGGTGGTTACGCCGAATCCGCCGGTGCTGATCGTTCCGCCGACCGACAGGAACGTGTCGGTGATCACCGGCACGGTCAGCTTCTGGGCATTCGCGGCCATCAGGACGGGGTGCCACTTTGAGCCCGGGCCGATCTCCGCGGTCCCGCCCGTGCCGGATTGGACGATGCGGATGGCATTCAGGCTGCTCGAGTCGACGACCACGCCGTCCGCGACCTGGGTCTGTCCGAAAAACGAATGCCCCTGGCCGCGCATCGCGACCTTGACTCCCCGGCGGTTCGCGAACTGCAGGAGCTTCGCGATGTCCTGCGCGTCGCCGGGCCGGAGCATGGCAGCCGGCTTTTGGTGCACGACATGTCCGAAGTCGTCGGCCGCCGCCTGCAACGCTGCATCATCGAAGGACCAGTCCCCGCCGAGATCCTTCAAGTCATTGCGCAGCGACTGCGCTGTGGCCAGCCGATTCCACGCCGGTTGCAGCGCAAGCAATGCCGCACCGCCCGCGAGCCCCTTGCCGAAGTCGCGGCGAGAGATACTTCGTTGCATGATTCCCTCCCCTGGTCCGAATCCTTGTTTCGGTGGCGACCAACCAGATGGGACCGGCCGGTCACAGTCAGCGCGCCTACCAGCCTACGCAGGCACCGCCTTTGCGCAAGCGGCGCACCCGACGCGATGATGATGATGAATTCGACCGCGGTCTCGTTCATGGCGGGCACTTTTCGGGGGCTGGCGCGTTATCCAGCCCCAACCCGCCCGACTGTTTCCGATCATGTCGTTTCATTCCCAACACGACTTCGTTGCCAAGGGCTCGCCAGCGGAACCGAATAAGTTGCCGTTCCGCGTCGGTCGTCCCGGCGTGAAACTCGGCCTGGGCTTCCTGGTCCTCGCCTCTCTGGCTTCCACGGCATGGGCGGCCGGAGGCGAGGGCAAAGGCTCGGAAGCGGTGCTCGTCGCGCAAATCCTGCTGCTCATCTTCGCCGGCGGGTTGCTCGGCGAGTTCATGTTGCGCATCGGCCAGCCGGCCGTCATGGGACAGTTGCTCGCCGGGCTCCTGCTCGGCCCCTCGGTGCTCGGCGCGCTGGCGCCGGAGGCCTACCAGGCGATCTTCCCCAGCACGCCGGCGCAGAAGAGCATGATCGAAGGGATCGCCCAGTTCGGCATCCTGATCCTGTTGCTGCTGGCCGGCATGGAGACGGAGCTGGCGCTCGTGCGCGGAGTTCGCCGAGCCGCTGTCAGCGCCTCGATCGGCGGGATCACGGTTCCGTTTGCGTGCGGCTTTGCGCTGGGACAATTCCTGCCCGACCAGCTGCTGCCGGCGCCCGAGCAGCGTCTGATCACGTCGCTGTTTCTCGGCACCGCGCTGTCGATCTCTTCGGTGAAGATCGTTGCCACCGTCGTTCGCGAGATGGGATTTCTGCGCCGCAACGTCGGCCAGGTGATCCTGGCTTCGGCGATCGTCGACGACACGATCGGCTGGATCATCATCGCCGTCACGCTGAGCCTGGCTGCGCATGGCAGTCTCGACTGGCTGTCGCTGGCGCAGGGCGTGCTCGGCACCGGCCTGTTTCTGATTGCGAGCTTCACGGTCGGCCGCCGTATCGTGGCGAGGACGATCCGTTGGACCAACGATCACTTCCGCGGCGAGGCTCCGGTGATCGCCACCATCATTTTCATCATGGGCAGCTTCGCGTTGATCACTCACGTGATCGGGGTGCACAGCGTGCTCGGCGCTTTCGTCGCCGGAATCTTGGTTGGTGAATCGCCGATCCTCACGCGCCGCATCGACGAGCAGCTGCGCGGCCTCGTTGCCGGCCTGTTCATGCCGGTCTTCTTCGGCCTCGCCGGCTTGAGTGCCGATCTCACCATCCTGCAAAGCGGCGAGCTGACATTGCTGACCCTGTTGCTGGTGCTGATCGCGACCATCGGCAAGACCGGAGGCGCCTTCGTGGGCGGCTATTTCGGCGGCTTGACGCGCAAGGAGTCGATCGCGCTGGCGACCGGAATGAATGCGCGCGGATCGACCGAGGTGATCGTCGCGTCGATCGGCCTATCCATGGGGGTGCTGAGCCAAAATCTTTTCACCATGATCGTGGCAATGGCGGTGATCACGACGCTGGCCATGCCGCCCAGCCTGCGCTGGGCCCTGCAGCGACTGCCGCTGCGCAAGGAGGAGCAGAAGCGTCTCGACCGGGAGACCTTCGAGGAGAAAGGGTTCATCGCCAATCTGGAGCGCATCCTGGTGGCGGTGGACGACAGCGCCAACGGTCTCTTTGCCGCGCGCCTGGCGGGCCTCATCGCCGGACCGCGCGGCATGTTGGTGACGGTCCTCAAAGTGCCGGCAGGCACGTCAAGCAAGGCAGATGCGTCAGGGGATGCCAACGCGCCGGACGAGGCTGTGGAAGCGCTCACCCGCTCGGCCGAGAACGCGACGACGGACCCGGAAACCACGGCGGTCGAGGTCGACACCGTCGATCCCCAGCCGGATCTGTCGATCGACGAGATCGTCGAAAAAGAAGCCCGCAAAGGCTACGACCTCCTGATGATCGGGATTGATCCCACAACATCCCCGAAGGGCGGCTTCCATCAAACCGTTTCACGCATCGCCTCCGTGTTCGATGGCGCGATTGCGGTGGTGACCGCGCGGGGACAGCAGGAACGCGATCCGCAAGGCGCTCCCATCGATATTGTCGTGCCGGTCACCGGAAACGAGGTGTCGCGGCGCGGCGCCGAGGTCGCGATCAGTCTCGCCAAGGCCGCCGGGTCACCGGTCACCGCGCTGTCCGTCTTGGCTCCGAGTGCGCGCAACGAGCGGGACCGGGTCGGGGCGGCGCGCCGCGATGCCGCCGAGGTGGTGAAGGAAGTCAAGGCGATCGCCGAGTTCAACGAGGTGCCGCTCAAGTCCGCGATCCGCACCGACATCTCGGCCGAGGACGCGATCTTGCGGCAGGCGCGGCGCGGCCGGCACAATCTCATCGTTCTCGGCGTGAGCCGCCGCCCCGGCAAGGCGCTGTCGTTCGGCGAACTGGCAACGGCGTTGCTGGAGAGCTCCGACCGCTCGCTCATGTTCATTGCGCCGCCGACGGCGCCGCGGGCGCGCGCCGCCGCGCCGAATCAAGCGGCGGCAAAATCCGCCACCAAGGCCGGCGCGTGACGAGCGGCGGCGTCTACTCCGCCGCCTGGACCTCGCCGGCGTCGATGAAGCCACCGGATTGGCGCCGCCACAGCGCCGCGTAATGGCCGCCGAGGCGCAACAGCTGATCGTGCGTGCCCTGCTCGACGATGCGGCCGCGGTCGAGCACGATCAGCCGATCCATCTGAGCGATGGTAGACAGGCGGTGCGCGATGGCGATCACGGTCTTGCCTGCCATGAGCGTGCCGAGGCTCGCCTGGATCGCCGCCTCGATCTCGCTGTCGAGCGCCGAGGTCGCCTCGTCCAACACCAGGATCGGAGCATCCTTGAGGATCACGCGCGCGATGGCGATGCGCTGGCGTTGGCCGCCGGAAAGCTTCACGCCGCGCTCGCCCACATGGGCATCGTAGCCGCGCCGGCCCTTCCAGTCCTCGAGATCGAGGATGAACTCGTGCGCGTGCGCGAGCTTGGCCGCTTCGACCACCTCGTCCTCGCCTGCACCGGGACGGCCGTAGCGGATATTGTCGCGGATCGAGCGGTGCAGCAGCGAGGTGTCCTGGGTGACGACCGAGATCTGCGCGCGCAACGATTCCTGCGTCGCCTGAGAGATGTCCGCGCCGTCGATGAGGATACGTCCTTCTTCCAGGTCGAAGAAGCGGAGCAGCAGATTGAGCACCGTCGACTTGCCGGCGCCGGAGCGGCCGACCAGGCCGATCTTCTCGCCCGGCCGCACCGTCAGGGTGAAGCCGTCGAGCACGCCGGTCTCGCGGCCATAGCCGAAGCGCACGTGATCGAAGTCGATGCGCCCGGCGTTGACCTTGAGCGGCTTGGCGCCCGGTTCGTCGGTGAGCTGCAGCGGCTGCGCGATGCTGAGCATGCCTTCCTGCACCACGCCGATCTCCTCGAAGATCTCGGTGACCGAGAAGGCGACCCAGCGCGACATGTTGGTGAGCTGAAACGTCAGCGGCAACACCATGGCGATGGCGCCGACGTCGACGGCGCCGCGCAGCCATAGCGCCAGCGCGATGGCGCCGGTGCCCGCGACCAGCACGGCGTTGAGCACCGCCAGGATGGTTCCGAACGCCGTGATCAGGCGCTGCTGGGCGAGGAAGTGGCCGGTATGGAACTCGACCGCATCGCGCACATAGGCGTCCTCTTCGCGCGGCCGCGCGAACAGCTTCAGCGTGACGATGTTGGTGTAGCTGTCGACGATGCGCCCCATCAGCGCCGAGCGCGCCTCGGACGTCACCTTCGAGCGATCGCGCATGCGCGGCACGAAGAAGACGAGCAGCCCGACATAGCCGGCGAACCAGAACAGGATCGGGATCGTCAGCCACCAGTCGGCGGCGGCCGTCATGATCAAGGCGGTCGTGCCGTAGACGATCACGTACCAGACCGCGGTGACCGAGGCGACCAGGCTCTCGCGCAGCGCCGGCCCCGTCTGCATGACGCGATTGGAGATGCGGCCGGCGAAGTCGTTTTGGAAAAACGCCCAGCTCTGCCGCACCACGTGCCAGTGACTCTGCCAGCGGATCAGGTTGGTGAACGGCCCGGCGATCGCCTGGTTGGTGACGAGATAGCGCGCCAGCACGATAGCGGGCCGGGCAATCAGCACGACCAGCGCCATGGCGACGAGCCATGGCCACGTCTGGCTCACGAATCGGTCGGCCGGCACCGACGTCACCAACGTGACGATGCGGCCGATGAACCACGGGACCGCGGTATCGAGCAGCGCGACGACGAGCTCGATCACGAACAGCGCGATGAACAGCCCCTGCGCCTGACGGGCGAAGTGCCAATAGAACGCGATCAGCCCGCCCGGCGGCTCGGGCCGTTCGGGCAGGCCGGTCGGCGTCAGCGTCTTCTCGAACAGCGAAAACATGTCAGTCACATACGAACAAAGCGCCGGCCCCGCGACAAGGGTCGCGGGCGGCGGCGTCATTATGGATCGGATTCGCCGTGCTGCTAACGGCCATTCGTGACCAGACGATGGCGAGCCCGGCCGGGCGCGGCAAGCAGCAGGCGTACCGGCTGGCGCCATTCATCGTACGAAAACGGTTTCATATACTTGACTCCGTCAATTAGTTGGTTGACGCTGTCAACTCCCCTGGAGCGACGAACCATGGAGCGACGAACCATGGCCGAGATTGCTCTCGCCCAGCGCATCGCCGCGGTGCGGCGGTTCAACCGCTTCTACACCCAGCGGCTCGGGGTGCTGCAGAATGGGTATGGCAAGAGCCCGTTCTCGCTCGCCGAAGCGCGCGTGCTCTACGAGCTCACCCGGCGCGACAAGGCAACCGCGAGCGAGATCGGTGCCGAGCTCGGGCTCGACGCCGGCTATCTCAGCCGCATCCTGCGCGGGTTCGCGGCGCGCGGGCTCATCGCCAAGGAACGATCGCGCCGCGACGGCAGGCACATCCACCTCACCCTCACGGCACGCGGACGCAAGGCGTTCGCCCCGCTCGAAGCCTATTCGAACGAGGAGGTGGGCAGGATGTTGCAGGCGCTCGGGCCCTCCGATCAGGCCCGCCTGGTCGCCGCGACGCGCACCATCGCGGAGCTCGTCGGCGGGGCGCCGAAATCCTCGCGCGCCTATGTGCTGCGCCCGCACCGGCCGGGCGACATGGGCTGGGTCGTGAGCCGCCACGGCATCGTCTATTCCGAGGAATACGGGTGGGACGAGCGCCTCGAGGCGCTGGTCGCGGAGATCGTGGCGGCGTTCCTGCGCGATTTCGATCCCGAGCGCGAGCGCTGCTGGATTGCCGAGCGCGACGGCGACAATGTCGGCTGCGTTTTCCTGGTCAAGGACTCGCTGCGCGTCGCCCGCTTGCGACTGCTGCTGGTGGAGCGCCAGGCGCGCGGGCTCGGAATCGGCGCGCGCCTGGTCGACGAGTGCGTCCGCTTTGCGCGTCAGGCCGGCTACCACAAGATCGCACTGTGGACGCACAGCGTGCTGATCGCGGCCCGGCACATCTACCAATCCGCCGGCTTCCAGCTCGTCGACACGAAATCCCACGAAGAGTTCGGAAAGAGGCTCGTGGGCGAAACGTGGGAGCTGAAGCTGTGATCACTCCTCCTTCAATCCGAGCTCCTGCACCATCCGCTTTTCCTCGGCGATGGCACGCATGGCGTATTGCTGGTAGTCGGCGCTGTCGAGATAGAATGGCTCCTGATCGAACTTGGCCATCGCCGCCGCGTAGGACGGCTCTTCCATTCCCTTCTTGAATGCATCGTGCAGCGTCTTGACGACCGCCGCATCCATGCCGGCCGGACCGGCGATGCCGAACGGCGAGTTGGAGACGATGTCGATGCCGGTTTCCTTGAGCGTCGGCACGTCGGGCCAGTTCTTGGTGCGGCCGGCACCCCACGTCACCAGCAGGCGCAACTCGCCTGAGTTCACCAGCGGCGCCCAGCCGGTGGAATCCGCCAGCACCTGGATATGGCCGCCGAGCAGCGCCGTCGTCGCCTCGGCATTGCCTTTGAACGGCACGTGGGTCCACTTGATACCCTGCGGCTTGGCGATCTGCTCCATGGTGACGTGCAGGCTGGTGCCGGCGCCCGGCGTTCCATAGTTGATCTTGCCGGGGTTGGCTTTCGCATCGGCGAGGAGATCCCGGAACGTCTTCCAGGGCGCGTCCTTGCGCACCACGACGCCGAACGTATAGCCGGTCAGCCCGATGATGTAGGTGAAGTCCTTGGCGGGATCGAAGGTCGTCTTGCGCATGAACGGATAGCGGAACACGGTGATCGGGATCTGCGCGACGGTGTATCCGTCCGGCTTGGCATTGGCGGCCATGCTGCCCGGGCCGAGCGTGCCGGCGGCGCCGCCCCGGTTCTCGATCACGAACGACTGCCCGAGGTGCTTTTCGGTCGCGGTAGCGAGCGCCCGCATCACCACGTCGGTGGTGCCGCCTGCCGGCCAGGGAACGATGAGGGTGACGGGTCGCGCGGGAAAATTCTGCGCCGACGCGGCGCCCACCCACGTCGCAACGGCGATCACGGCCAAGCCGGCGGCGATCATGCGTTTCATCACGCGTCCTCCCGACGTATCGGAGCCGCCCGCATCATGCGACGGCGCATGCGCGGGCGGAAGGGGTGCGATGCGCTCGCGGACCCGTGGCAGCCTGGATGGCGCAACATTATGCTAAGAGCGCCAGATCGATTGCAGCTCAAGGACAACGCCGATGATCGACGTTCACTATTGGACCACACCGAACGGCCACAAGGTCACGATCTTCCTCGAGGAGACCGGACTTCCCTACAAGATCATCCCGGTGAACATCGGCAAGGGCGAGCAGTTCAAGCGCGAGTTCCTGGCGATCTCTCCCAACAACCGCATCCCGGCGATCGTCGACCACGATCCGCCCGACGGCGGGGCTCCCATCCAGGTGTTCGAGTCCGGCGCCATCCTGGTCTATCTCGCCGAGAAGACGGGTAAATTCCTGGCTGAAGACCTGCGCGCGCGCACCGACGCGATGCAATGGCTGTTCTGGCAGATGGGCAATCTCGGGCCCATGTCGGGACAGAACAATCACTTCAGCAATTATGCGGTGGAGAAGATTCCCTATGCGATGGACCGCTACCGCAACGAGGTCAACCGGCTCTATGGCGTGCTGAACCGGCGGCTCGCCGATCGCGCCTACCTGGCCGGCGACTACTCGATCGCCGACATGGCGAGCTACCCGTGGATCGTGCCGTACGAGCGCCAGGGGCAGAACCTCGAAGACTTCCCGCATGTCAAGCGCTGGTTCGAGGCGATCCGCGCGCGGCCGGCGGTGGAGCGCGCCTACGCCAAGGCGAAGGAGATCAACCCCAACCTGGGCGGCATCCGCACGGCGGAAGAGCGCGCCATCCTGTTCGGCCAGACCGCCGCCTCGGTGGACGCGGCGGTGAGGTAGCGCAGCGAGTGCCAACGTGTCCCGCGCGCAGCGTAGCAGGAGCGCAGCGACTAGAGGGTTTTCCGCTTCGTATAGACACACGAACTTTCCGCGTGCTCGGCTTGCTCCCTCTCCCCGTCGGGGAGAGGGGTGGGGTGAGGGGGCGCAGACATCTCGATAGGCTCGTCCCCCCTCACCCGGAGTCCGTC
>JBJMSU010000140.1:0-42036 GCA_045801465.1 Xanthobacteraceae bacterium
GAGGCCGTCACCATCTCGTTCTGGTGCGAGGCCAAGCCGAAGCGCATCGAGATCGTCACCACGGTGCTGCCGCCGCGGCTGCGCAAGGGGCAGCCGGTCAAGACCACGCTGAGCAACGGGATCGTCACCGCCGCTTACGCCGGAAAAATCGGTTACGACACCGCGCACGAATCGTTTCACCTCTCGGCGTCCACGGCGGCCGAGCCGAAGGTGGTTTCCATCCTGAAATCGGGGACGTGGCTGACGATCGCCATTCCGGGCAAGCAGGTGCGCGTGCCGCTGCGGGGGATCGCCAAGCCGCTGGCGCAGTTCGAAGCCGCCTGCTTCGGCCGGAGCTGAGTGCGCGCTGGCTGCTCTGTCGACCGATGCGGCCTGTTCGCGGTGGACTTCGATGACGTTTCACCGCCGCTCAGTGTTCTCGGATGGGCGCAACGAGACCCGTAACCGCATCCACCCGCGGACGAAACATTCCGCGCAACAATGAGACTAATTTCTCATTTCGGCGACATCAGCCGGAAATAGCCGGCCGCTATGAACCTCGCTTCATCATGCGCGCACTAATCATCGGGGCGCGCGGCCGCTCGCGGACGTCTGGGGAGACCGGCATGGGCAAATGGACGGGCACCGTTTCGGCGGTTGCACTCTTGGCAGCCATCGGCATCTGGTCGACATCGACGCTGGTGACGAAGGCCGCCATCAGCGAGCAGACCGCGACGGCCGCCAGCAGTTTCCCGGCGGCGGCAGCGGACTTCATTCGCGACCCGGACGGTGTCGAGCGCAAGCTCATGGGTTCCGCCAAGGCCGACAGGCTCGCCAGCATTGCCGACTGCGGCAAGCAGGACTGGCCGTTCCTGACGCTGGACTGCTTCACGGCGACATCTAAGCCGGCGCGCCCGGCCGAGCCGACCGTCACGCTCGAGCGGCGGAGCGGATCCAACGCTTCCGAGCTCGTGCGCGCCCCGGCTTCTGCGCCACCGCCAACCGCCAAGACCATGGCGGCCGTGGCCCCGGCAGCGGTCGCGGCGCTCCCGGCGCCGGTAGCGCCCGCGATGGTGGCGGCACCTGCCATGGTGGCGGCACCCGCCTGCAAACAGAACCTCGCCGCCGCCACCGCGCGGGTGGAACGCGCGCGGGCGCACATCAAGGGCACGCCGGCGAACGGCGGTGCCGACGCCTGCGCCGGCTATCGCCGCGATTTCTTCGAGATGGTGAAGGCACGCGAGGTGACGGCCATGTGCAAGACCGGCGCCGAGCGCGTTCGCGACCTCGGAACGATCGACGTCGCGGTCGAGAGCATCAACGGCGCGATCGCGCAAAGCTGCGGCGGCTGACGGTCTTGGTCGTTCCCGCGCAAGCGGGATCCATGACCACCGAACTCGCGAAATAACCTGTGACAGTGTTCATGGGTCCCCGCCTTCGCGGGGACGACAACGCATCGCTCACTCCGCTCGTCCGAGATACGCCTCGATCACGCGCGGGTCGCGCAAGACCTCGGCCGGCGGACCTTCGGCCAGCGTGCGCCCGTAGTCGAGCACATGGATACGGTCGGCCAGATCGGCGACCATCTGCATGTCGTGCTCGATCCAGATCATGGTGATCTTGAGCTCGTGCTTGATGCGCAGGATGAAGCGCGCCAGATCCTCGCGTTCGTCGCGGTTGAGGCCGGCAGACGGCTCGTCGAGCAAAAGCAAGGCCGGCTCGAGCGCGAGCGCGCGGGCAAAGCCGACGATCTTCTGAATGCCGAAAGCCAGCCCGCCCACCGGCGCATGGCGGTAGCGCTCGATCTCGACGAACTCGATGATGCGTTCCACCGCCGCGCGATGGTGCACCTCCTGGCGGCGCACGCCGGGCAGGAACAGCATCTCGGCAAGCGGATGGGTGCGGATGCGGGCGTGGCGGCCGGTCATCAAATTGTCGAGCACGCTCATATGGGCAAACAATTCGCCGTGCTGGAACGTGCGCGCCAAACCGAGGCGCGCGACCTCGTGGGGTTTGCGTCCGGCGATATCCTGATGGCGAAAGCGGATGCGGCCCGTCCCGCGATAGATGCCGTTGATGCAGTTGAGCACGCTGGTCTTGCCGGCCCCGTTCGGCCCGATAAGGGCGAACAGCTCGCCCGCCGCCACGGCAAACGACACGTTGTCGAGAACGGTGAGGCCGCCGAAGCGCAGCGTCAGACCCTCGATCGCGAATTCAGCCATACCATCTCCGGCTGCGGCGATACGGCTTGACGTCGCGGTAGCTCCGGCGCTCGCCGGCGGCCTGGCCGAGGTAGAACTCCTGGATATCGCCGTGCTGGCGCAGCCGCTCGGCCGTGCCGTCGAGCACGATGCGGCCGTTTTCCATGACATAGGCATAGTCGGCGATCTCAAGCGCGAAAGCCGCGCTCTGCTCGACGAGCAGGACGGTCAGCCCAAGCTCGCGCCGGATGTCGACCAGTCGGCGCAGCAGGTCTTGCACCATCACCGGCGCGAGGCCGAGCGACAGCTCGTCCACCAGCAGCAATTCGGGCCCGCAGACGAGGGCGCTGGCAATGGCGAGCATCTGCCGCTCGCCACCCGACAACAGGCCACCGACGCGGGTCTTGAGATCGGCGAGGCGGGGAAAGAACTGGAACACCAGAGCTTCATACCGCCGCCGCTCGGCGAGGCTCAGGCCGGAGGCCGGCGCGCTGAGATTTTCCGTCACCGTGAGGTTGGGAAACACCTTGTCGCGCTCGGGGACCAGGACGACGCCGCGCCGGCTGATCTCGTACGGCATCCGGTGTTCGATCCGCTCGCCCTTGAACGTGATGCTGCCGTCGGCGACGCGCGCATCGTCGATGCCGAGGAAGCCGGATATCGCGCGCAGCGTCGTGGTCTTGCCGGCGCCATTGGTGCCGAGCAAGGCGACGATCTGGCCGCGCTCGGCGGCGAGCGTGATCCCCTGCACGGCGCTGACCGCGCGGTGATAGACCACTTCGAGCTTCTCGACGGCGAGCAGCGGCGCGGTCATCGGCGCGCACCCGCGGCGGGCCGATGCCGGAACGGCCAGAGGAGAAAATAGCTCTGGATGCGGTGCCAGATGCCGACGAGGCCGAGCGGCTCGAAGATCAGGAAGCCGATCATGACGAGGCCGAAGGCGGCATAGTTCACGGCAAAGACTTCGCCGGCATAACGCTGGGCGCCTGGCAGCATGAACAAGGCGCTTTCGATCCAGTAGGGAAACAGGGTGACGAACACGGCGCCGGCGAGCGCACCCAAGAGCGATCCCATCCCGCCAATGATGATCATGGCGACGTATTGGATCGTGAGAAACAGCGAGAACGCCTCGACTGAGACGAAGCCGCGGTAGTAGGCGAACAGCGCGCCCGCTACCGCCGTGATGGCGGAGCTGATGACGAAGGCCAGAAGCTTGTAGCCGGCGATGCTGATGCCGAGCGCCTCCGCCACGGTCTCGCGGGCGCGGATCGCCTGCCAGGCGCGGCCGGTGCGGCTGCGCAGGAGGTTGAGCGAGAGGAGAAGCGTCGCGGCGGCGGCGGCGAGCAACACGAAATACCAGGAGCGGCCGTCGACGAGCGACACGCTGCCGAGCTGCGGCGGATCGATGACGATGCCGGTGGAGAAGCCGCGCCTGGCTTCGTATTCGCCGCCGATATAGACGACCACGAAGTGGAGCGCGAGCGTGCTGACCGCGAGATAGAGGCCGCGCAGGCGCAGCGACGGCAGACCGAACACCACGCCGAGCAGCGCTCCGACAACCGCCGCCGCCGGCAGGGTGATCCAGAACGGCGCGCTCACCTCGCGGAACAGGATGCCGGCCGTGAATGCCCCGGCGGCGAGCAGGCCGGCATGACCGAGCGAGATCTGACCCGCGTAGCCGGTGAGCAGCATCAGCGACAGCGAGCCGATGGCGGCGAGAAAGACCTGGCAGGCAAGATCGAGTTGGAACGGCGAGGCGAAGAACGGAAAGGCCACCAGCGCGGCCGCGAACACACCGAGGCTGACGCGTTGCAGCCGCGTCTGCACCAGCGCCAGGTCCTGCGCATAGCCGGTGCGGAAATAGCCGCTGGCGCGCGGCATCGGCCTAGACACGATCGAGCTCCTCGCGCGTGCCGAACAGGCCCCACGGGCGCACGATCAGCATGGCGATCAGCACCAGGAACGGCACCACGTCGGAGAGCAGCGGGTCGACATGGTGGATGAGCAGGACTTCCGCTGCGGCGACGATCAGGGCGCCGACCAGCGCGCCGGCGAGACTGTCGAGCCCGCCGACCAGGGCCGCCGGGAAGGCCTTGAGGCCGATGATCACCATGGTCGAGGTGAGACCGGAATCGAGCGCGATCAGCATGCCGGCAATCGATCCGGTCAGCGTGGACAGGCTCCAGGCAAGCGCGTAGATCGCGTGCAGATTGATGCCGCGTTGCGCCGCCAGCAGCGGATTCTGCCCAGCTGCCCGCATGCGCACGCCCCAGCGGCCGAACCGCAGGAAGAGAAACAGCGCGGCGTAGACGATGGCCGTGGTGACGACCAGAAGCGCCGCGCAGCTCGAAATGCGCGCTCCACCAAGGAGCTCGATCGGAGGATTGCTGACACCCAAGGTTTGGGCGGGGTATTGCTGCTGCGCCGACCAGACGAGCACGACGGCGCCGCGAATGAGGACGCCGAGCGCCACCGTGGCCAGCACCGCGGCGAGCACCATTTCGCCCGTCATCTTCCGCATCAGCAGGACATAGACCAGGATGCCGACGAGGAGACTGAGCGCGAGCGCGGCCGCGATGGCCGTCAACGGATTGCCGGCGAACAGCGATGCGGTTGCCAGCAGCATATAGGCGCCGAGCATCATGAGCTCGCCATGCGCCAGGTTGAGCACGCGGCTCACGCGATAGACGAGCACATAGCCGCACGCGATCAGCGCATAAATCGCGGCCAGCACCATGATGTTGACGGCGAGTTGCATGGCGGATCACGTCGCCTTGTAGGGTGGGCAAAGGCGCGCTTCTTGAGCGTGCCGTGCCCACGCGGACCAACAGACGAACGACGGAACGCGTGGGCACGCGTCGCTTCGCTCCGCTTTTGCCCACCCTACGACGCACGCTTCGGTCACTTCACGTCGTGCGGCATCCAGTCCTTCACCACCACGATGGCCGATTTCGCCGGGTCCCAGCGATAGACGCGGTAGTACTGGCGCGTGCGGAAATGGTTGTCCTTGGTCCACTCCATCGCCCCGCCGCGCAGGCCCTTGGTGTCGACCTTCACGGTCTCCAGCGCCGAGCGCACCTTGGCGGCGTCGGCCGGCCAGCCGGCGTTCTTCAGCGCAGCCTCGATCACCATGCCGGCGATCCAGCCTTCGGCCATCTGATTGCCCGGATAGCTGGCGTTGGCCTTCTTGGCTGCGTCGGCGACTTCGCGATGAATCGGCAGGTCGTCCTGGAACAGCGAATTGGCGCCGATCACGTAAAAGTTTGCATCCTTGAGCCGCGCCAGCTCGCCCTCAGCCTCGAGGTGCGACCAGGCGATATAGCTTCCGCCCCAGCCGAGGCGTCGCAACGCTTCGAGCGTGCGCACCTGCGTCACCCACGGCGCCCATGAGAACACCCAGTTGGCATTGGCGTCCTTGAGCTTGGTGGCGAACGGCGTGTAGTCCGGCGTCGGCGGCGGAATGACCTCCTTGTCGGCGACCGTCATGCCGAGGGACGGTGCCTGGCTCTCGGCAAAATCCATCTCGCCGCGCGACAACGGAATCGCCATGGCGGCGAAGCCGATGCGCACCGGCTCCTTGGCGGTATCCTTGATGAAGGCGAGGGTGGCGCGGCTGTCATAGTTGGACGCATAGGCGGTGGTGCAGAACTGCAGCGGATCGGCCGGCGGATAGACCTCCTTCGGGCACACGCCGCTCGCGAACAAGAGCGGCACGCCGGCACGCTTGGCCTCCGCCACGGTCGGCGCGTAGGTCGACGACAGGCTGGCATTGATCAGGAGCACGACGTTGTCCTGAGTGATCAGCTTCTTGGCGTTGGCGGCAGCCTTCGAGGGCTCGGCCGCGTCGTCCTGCAGGATGATCCTGACCTGTTTGCCATTGATGCCGCCCGCCGCATTGAGGCGCTCGACATAGATGCGCATCGCCTCCATGGCCGGCGCCTGGGTGCTGGCGACCGGTCCGGTCAACGCGCCGGTCACGCCGATCACGTAGCCGTCCTGCGCGAACGCAGGACCGATGAGGCCGGCAATGCCGAGAGCGACGAACGCAATTCGTGTGAACATCCGTTTTCCTCCCTGGTCTACAGAGCGCCTCCGGCGCCGGCCGCGATCAGTTGCTCCTCGCGGTCGTCGTACATGTCGTCGACGAGCGGCTTGAACCGCTCGTACATCAGCGCCCGCTTCACCTTGCGGGTCGGCGTCACCGGCTCGCCTTCCTGTTCCGGATCGAGCGCCTTGGGCAGGATGCGGAAGCTTTTGATCTGCTCGACGCGGGCGGCGTCGCGGTTGGCGTTATCGATCTCGGCACGGATCAGCCGTTCGACCTCGCGGTGCTGCGTGAGGCTGCTGAAGCCCGTATAGGGCACGTCGCGGCTGCGCGCCCAATCGGCGACCGCGTCATAGTCGATCTCGATCAAGGCGACGAGATATTTGCGGGCGTGGCCGAACACGATCGCCTCGGAGATATACGGGCTCGCCCGCAGCAGATTTTCCAGAAACGTCGGCGAGATGGTCTTGCCGCCCGCGGTCACGATGAAGTCGCGCACGCGGTCCACGATTTTCAGATTGCCGGCCTGCCATTCGCCGACGTCACCGGTATGCAGCCAGCCATCCTGGTCGATCACGTCGGACGCCGCCGCCGGATGACCCACGTAGCCGGCGAACAGGTCGAGGCCGCGCACGAGAATCTCGCCGGCATCGCCGAGCCTGACCTCCAGACCGTGCACAACGGTGCCGACATTGCCGGGCTTCGGGAACGGCCCCTTCTGGGCGCTGATGAAGGCGCCGGCGGTTTCCGTCTGTCCGTAGACTTCGACCAGGTTCACTCCCCAGATCTGCCACAGCGCCATGGTCTCCGGCGCAAGCGGCGCGCCGCCCGACAGCATCAGCTCGAGCTTGTCGAGACCGATCATGCGCAACATCGGGCGGAACGCGAGCGCGCGCGCCAGCGCCTGCATGATTGTCGTGGCCGGCCCGGCTCTGCCGTCCCAGCGCCGGCGCGCGCAGGCACGCCCGACCACCAAGGCGCACGCATAGGCGGCACGCTTGAGGCGCGACGTGCTGCCCAGGTTGACCAACATCTGCGAGGCGAACTTCTGCAAATAGCGTGGCACCGTGAACAGTGCCGTCGGCGCTACCTCGAACAGCGTGGCGGCCAAATCTTCCGGCTCCTCGCCAAAATGCGGAACGAGGCGCGACATGAGCGGTACGGTGATCGCGACGTCGCGGCCGAACACGTGGCACAGGGGCAGGAAAACGACGGTGCGGTGCGCGCGCTCGGCCAGCGTCGGATAGTGGTCGACGAGGGTGTAGGCGGCGGCGAGATGCGCGCCGTGGGTGATCACCGCTCCCTTCGGATTGCCGGTCGTGCCCGACGTGTAGACGACGAACGCCGCATCGCCTGGATCGAGCGCGTGCACCATGTTCTCCAGCTCGCCGAGCGGGTCTGCGCTTGCGCCCGCTTCGAGCACCTCCGCATAGCCTTTTAGCCTGGGATCGCGATCGCCGAACATCGAGCAATCATCGATCACCACGATCCATTCGAGGTGCGGCAGCCGGTCGAGGACAGCGAGGATCTTGTCGACATATTCCTGGTCCTCGGCGATGAAGACGCTCGCCTTGCCGTCGTTCATGAGGAAGGCCAGCTCGGAGAGCGAGGAGGTCGGATAGATCCCGTAGGTGACCGCACCGGCGCTTTGCGCGGCCAGGTCGAGGATCATCCATTCTTCGCAAGGGTCGCCCATGATGGCGACCCGCGTGCCGCGGTTGACGCCCAGCGCCCGCAAGCCGAGTGCGCAGCGCGCCACCAGAGCGGCATAGTCGCGCCAGGTCCGTTGGCGATAGATTCCCCGATGCTTCGAGCGAAAGGCGATCTCGTCCGGGCTCGTCCGGGCGCGTTCGGCCAGGAGCTGCGGCGCGGTCCTGCCGCGCAGCGTTGCAAACACCGTCTCGACGTCGCTCATGGAATGGCCCGGTGCACCCTCGATCCATAGCGTCGCAAGGAGAGAAATTCTATAGACCTATCGAATACGGATCGCACGCCACCAGGAGGCGCGAAGATCATGAATGCCCGTCGCAACGGCCGTCCGCCGTTCCGTGCCGACCACGTGGGAAGCCTGCTGCGGCCGACCGTGTTGCGCCAGGCGTTCAAGCACTACGGGGGAAACGAGATCGATGCGCGCGAGTTCGCCGCCATTCAGGACGACTGCATCCGCCAGGTGGTGCAGCTGCAGGAGGATGCCGGGCTCGACGTCGTGACCGACGGCGAGTTCCGCCGCGGATCGTACTGGGGCCGCTTCGTCGAACGCACGGAGGGGTTCGAGATCCGCCCCGCCGTGTTCAAGTTCCGCGACGATCATGGCCATGAGGTTGAATTCACCGCGCCGCATGCGAGAGCCAAGATCAGGCGCACGTGTCCGCTGGCGGTGGATGAATTCGAGTTCCTGCGCGCCGTCACACACGCCACGCCGAAGATCACCCTGCCGTCTCCTTCGACCATGCATTTCTACCGCTGCACCGATTTTGCCGACCGCAGCGCCTACGCCGATGCTGAGGAAATCTTCGCCGACCTGAGCCTTGTCTTCCGCGAGGAGATCGCTGAGCTCGCCCGCGCCGGATGTCGCTACGTGCAGATCGACGAGGTGGCAATCGCGCTTCTGTGCGACCCGGCGATCCGCGACAAGGTCGAAAGCGCCGGCGGCGAGCCCGACGCACTCGTCGGCCTCTATATCGATGCGATCAACCAAGCGCTCGTCGCTTGCCCGGCCGAGGTCACGGTCGGCGTGCATATGTGCCGCGGCAATTTCAGAGGTCATTACCTCGCGTCAGGCGGCTACGAGTCGGTCGCCGAGCGGTTCTTTGCCGCGGCAAACGTCAATCATTTCCTGCTCGAGTACGATACGCCGCGCGCGGGCGACTTTGCGCCGCTGCGGTTCGTGCCGAACCACAAGGGCGTGGTGCTGGGCCTCATCAGCAGCAAGACGCCGGCCCTGGAGCCCCTCGATAGCCTCACAGCGCGCATCGAGGAAGCCGCGCGCTACATCGACGTCGATCGGCTCGCCATCAGCCCGCAATGCGGCTTCGCCAGCACGGCCGGCGGCAATCCGTTGAGCGAGGCGGACGAACGCGCGAAGCTAAAGCTCGTGGTCGCGGCCGCGCGGACGGTCTGGCACGAAGCGACGCAGTAATGATGTGACTGTCTGTTTCGGCCCCCGTTGAGGGCTTGCTTTTCTCTTCGGGCGTGCCGAACGAGACGCAGCTCGTCCCTTCTCCGGCCGACCATGCCGCATGCTGGTTGCTTAACCTCCTGCATCAGCCTCTATCGCACCGCCGTAATAGTGCCCCGCTTCCGAAGTTCGTGATACGTTGCAGCATTCTCTGACGCGAACTTACAAACGAGCTTGCGGCAACTGGTGTAGGAACTTCAAATCGGCGGCACTGGTCACGTAAGCTTGGGTCATTCACGACAAGATCGGGAACACGGACGTGACGGCGGCGAACACAGGAGGCGCGAGCGCGCATTTTGCCGATGAGGTCGTCGCGCGCATCGAGCGGCTGCCCGCCTCGGCATGGCAGGTGAAGGTCCGCATCATCATCGGCATCGCGACGTTTTTCGACGCCTTCGACGCGCTGGCGATCGCCTCGGTTCTTCCAGCGATCGTTCCTTTGTGGAAGCTCAGCCCGCAACAGATCGGGCTGCTGATCTCCGCCGGGTTCCTCGGTCAACTGATGGGAGCGCTGGTTTTCGGCTGGGTCTCGGAGCGTTACGGCCGCATCACCGCCATGATCTGGTCGGTCGGCATCTTCGCCGTCATGAGCCTCGTCTGCGCGTTCGCGTGGAACTACGAGTCGCTCCTTGTCTTTCGCACCCTGCAGGGGATCGGGCTCGGCGGCGAGGTCCCGGTCGCGGCGACCTATATCAGCGAGCTCACCAAGGCCAAAGGGCGCGGCCGCTTCGTCCTCTTGTATGAACTGGTCTTTCCGGTGGGGCTGGTGGGCGCCAGCCTGATCGGCCTGTGGATCGTGCCGCGCTTCGGCTGGCAATACATGTTCGTCCTCGGTGCAATTCCGGCAATCCTGGCCTTGTTCCTGCAGCGGCTGGTGCCCGAGTCGCCGCGCTGGCTTGCCGTACACGGACGCAACGAAGAGGCCGAAGCCGCCATCTCCCATATGGAGCGTGAGATCGAGAAGGCGACCGGCAAGCCCTTGCCGCCGCCTGGGCGCGTGGTGGCGACAAAACTCAGCCGCGCCTCGTGGTCGGATCTCTTTGGCCCGTACTATCTGCGGCGCACCCTCGTCGTCTGGTTGATCTGGTTCTCAGCCTATCTGGTGAACTACGGGCTCGCCGTATGGCTGCCGACGCTCTATCGCACCGTCTATCACCTGCCGCTCGAAACTTCGCTCAGGTACGGCCTGATCACTCAGGCAGCCGGCCTCGTCGGCACGCTGGTGTGCGCCTTCGCCATCGATCGGGTCGGCCGCCGGCCGTGGTTCGCGCTGTCGTTTGCCGGTGCTGCCGTCGCGCTGATTGCATTGGGACTGCACGGCGCCGATTCCGCCGAACGCGTGCTCGCCTATATCACGCTCGCCTATTTCTTCGTCAGCACGATCAATCTCGGTGTCTATCTCTACACGCCCGAACTTTACCCCACGCGGGCGCGGGCGCTTGCGGTGGGAACGGCCTCGGCCTGGCTGCGCTTGGCGTCCATGATCGGACCGACGATCGTTGGAATGATGCTCGCGTCCGGTCTCGGATCCGTCTTCGTGTCCTTCGGCATCGTCGCGGCAGTGACAGCCCTGATCACGGCACTGTTTGCCGTCGAAACCAAGGGACGCGTGCTCGAGGAAGTGTCTCCTTAAGCCGAAGGCCGCCGCTCTGGCAAGAATCATCCCTCGCGAACAGAAACAGGTCTCGTGCCGCGCCGCCTTCTCCTGAACGTCATCCTGCTGTGGCTGATCGGCAATGCGTTGCGGATACCGATCCTGGCGGTGCCGCCGGTCATTCCTCGAATCCATACGGATCTGGATATGTCGGCCACGGCCGTCGGGGTTCTCGGCGGTCTTCCTGTCGTCCTGCTCGCAACGGCGGCCCTGCCCGGCTCGCTGGTGATCGCGCGTCTGGGTCCGGTGCGGGCCGTGGTGGCGGGACTGCTCATCGCCGCGCTCGCCGGCGGGTTGCGCGGCGCCATTCCCAACGTCGCCTGGCTCTATGTCATGACGATCGCCATGGCGGCAGGGATCGCTGTCGCGCAGCCCGCCATGCCGGCGCTGGTGCGCTCATGGACCCCAGAGCGCATCGCCTTCGCGACAGCGGCCTATACCAACGGCTTCCTGACCGGCGGCACGCTTGCCGTCATGCTGACGCTTCCCGTCGTGCTGCCCCTCACGCACGATTCCTGGCAGCGCGCGCTCGCCGTCTGGTCGCTCCCAGTGTTCGCAATCGCCGTGCTCGTCGTCTTCTCAAGCCCGCCCGACACCAAGAGCTCGGGGCCGGCGCGACCGCGCTGGTGGCCGGACTGGAAGGATGGATTGATTTGGCGGCTCGGGCTGACCTTCGGCAGCGTCAACGCCATGTATTTCGGCTCCAACACGTTCCTGCCCGATTATCTCACCGTGCACGGCCGCCCCGACCTGATCAGCGCGGCGTTGACGGCCCTGAATTTCGGGCAGTTGCCGGCCTCATTCCTGCTGCTTGGCATGGCGAGCCGGCTCGAGCTGCGCGTGTGGCCGTTTCTGGCTTTCGGCCTCACCTGCGTGGTCAGCATTATCGGCATCGTCGTCACGGCCAGCGCCTGGACGGTGGTGTGGGCCGCCGTGCTCGGCTTTGCGGCCGCCGGCGTGTTCGTGCTGGTGCTGGCGCTGCCGCCGCTGTTGCGCCCGGCGGCGGACGTCGCGCGGATCTCCGCCGCCATGATGACGGTGAGCTATACGCTGGCGATGATCACTGCCGTGGCGAGCGGCGCTGCGTGGGATTTAACCGGCATCCCGGCCGCGGCCTTCGGACCAATCGCGGCCTGTGCGCTGCTGCTCCTGTTCGTGCCCGCCACGATCAGCTTCGAGCGCTCCGCCGGCGTCGATCGATAGCAGCGCCGCCGCCAAGCCTCACAACCCCGTCAGGGCGCGCTGGTAATAGGAGAGATCGAGATACTTGTCGGGCGCTGCTGCAGCGCCGCCTTCGAATTCGGCGCGCAGGCGCAGAACGTTCTTGAAGCCCTCCAGGTCGAACTTGGCGTCACGGGCGAGACCGGTGGCGGGATCGGCCTCGATCTCGTAGCAGCGCGCCGCCAGCTCGGGCGACAACTTGAGGCCGTCGACCAGCAGCTTGATGGCCTCCTGCTTGTTCGGCGGATCGAGGCTCCAGCGCAGCGCCTGCACATAGGCTTGCACATAGCGCACCATCGTATCGGCATTCTTCTCCGCCCACGACCGCATGACGAATCCTCCGGTCGCCTGGTAGGCGCCGACCGATCTGACGCCGAGGCCCATGTCCTTGAGGCCCGCTTCGACCGCCCGCAGCGAGAACGGCGGATTGAGCATCGTCGCCTTCAGGGACTTGTCCTGCACGACGGCCTCAAAGCGCCGGAACGAGGCGCCGACCGCCTTCACGTCGTAGTCGGTGCCGCGCTTGAGCCCGTGCTGACGAAGAATCTCGTAGAGCAGGAATGCATATGCGGTGTTCACGGCATCGACGGCGACTGTCTTGCCGCGTACGTCCTGGACGGAATTGATGTCCGGCTGAACAATCAGGCTGTTGAAGCCGTTGTCGCCGCCCATGAAGATCACAGCGTCGGCTTTCGCCACCTCCACCATGGCGACGCTATTGTCGATTGCTCCATGCACGATCTGCCAGCGGCCTTCTGCAAGCCCGTTGCGCAGCTCGTCCGAGCTCGGGGCGATCTTCATGTCGACCTTGAGGCCGTGCCTGGCAAAAAATCCTTTCGACTGGGCGGCGAACAGGGGCAGATTCTGCATCCCCTGAAACACCATGATGGTGAGCGGCGTCCCCGCCGCCGCCGGCGCAACGAACCCCATGATTGCCGCCAAAGCGATCCCGATCGCCGATTTGCCCAGCCATGCGCTCACGTCGTTTCTCCTTTCACGCAGGTCTACCCATGGATCATGGTGATAACACCGCATCGGCAGCCGAAGTCCGCGGCGCGAACGCCGCCTCCATCTCGCGGCGGACCTTCACGGCGAAATCGTTGCGGTCGTACTCCACGTCGGTCCATTTGAGCCGATCGCCCGCAGCGACGTCGCGTTTGAGCTTGACGTTGTGGGCGAGCCCAAGCGGAAGGTGACCCTCGGCGAGCGAGCGTGCGGCCGGCGTCTGCTTGCCCCAGACACAATACCCGCCTTCACCGTCGAGCATCTCGCCCGTGCGCAGGTTACGCTTGGCGGTGGCGACCACATCGGAGCGAAAGCCGGTGGGGACTCCCGTGGGCTCCCGGCGCAGTGCCGCGCTCGCCACCGAGACGCCGAGCTCGAGCCCGATCATATGGATCGGCCGGTAGAGAGCGGCGTAGCGCCCACTCTGGTCGGGCAGCAGGTGATATTCCTTGAAGCAGCGCCGCGCATACTCGCTGTCGCCCTCGATCACCACGTAGGTTCCGAGCGCAAGGTGATGCGGCACGTCGCTGCCGTCGCGGGTGACGGACGAGACCACTTCCGTGACGCCGGCCTTCTCGAGCGTACCGCCGGCGGCGCGCGGCTTGCACACTTGCGCGAGCTCGAACCGCGTCGCCGGCGGAAACCCCAGGCCTTCGCTCTGCGGCTCGAGCCCGGTCGCGTTGCACACTGCCGTCATCTCGATGCCGGATTTCGTGCCGTCGACGAAGCTGTTGAACATTTTCGGATTGATCGAATTGCGGTCTTCGATGTGCAGATACCTGTCGAGGATGTCCCACAACGTGTCGGGCGTGGATTGGTGATAGGACGGCTCGTAGCGCGTGCCTTTGCCGGCGGCAACCACCGTGAATCCGCAGGTGCGCGCCCAATCCACGTGCTCGCAGATCAGCGCCGGCTGATCGCCCCAGGCAAGGCTGTAGACCACGTTGGCGGCCCTCGCCTTGCGTGCGAGGAGCGGCCCGGCCACCGCGTCGGCCTCGACATTCACCATGACGATATGCTTGCCGTGCGCGATTGTCGTCAGCGCATGACGAATGCCCGCCTCGGGGATGCCGGTCGCTTCGACGATCACCTCGATCTCGGGACATGCGATCAGGGCCTCGGCATCGGCGCCGACGTGGGTCGCCCGCCGCCTCAGCGCGTCGTTCAGCGACGCCGCCGAGAACGCCTCGTCGCTCCACCCGGCGCGCGAGAGCTGCGCGCGGGCGTGCGCGACGTCGAGATCGGCAATGCCGACGAGGTGCATGCCGCGCGTGCGGCGCACCTGCGTCATGAACATGGTGCCGAACTTGCCGGCTCCGATCAGGCCGACCGTCACCGGTCGCCCCGCCGCCTCCCGCTGCAGCAGCATCGCGTGCAAATTCACCGCTCGATTCCTCCGGCCCTCCACCAAGCAGAATGACAGCACGGCGCAGCGATGAGAGACAAGCGTGCCTGCGGAACTTCAAATCGGCGGCACTAGCGGCACATGGCGCTGGTCACGTAGGTCTCGGTGCCGCATTTGCCGACCGGCTTCTCGCTGGCAATCCAGCCCCAGACCGGACATTTCTGTTCCGATTGAATGTGCAGGCTGGTGCCGGCCGAATATCCCTTCGACCGGCACAACGCCTCGGTTGCCGTCAGGCAGTCGGGGCCGCCCGTCGCAGTGCGGATGCAATGCTGGCGCCCCGTGACAATCAAGGTGGGCGGAATGCGCACGACCTTGGAGGCGGCGTCCGCCGCACCCTTGGCGGCCTCGCTGGCCTGATCGCCGAGGCCACCGACGGCATCGCGCGCGCTGCTCAGTCCCGACGTCACGGTGCCGATCGACGTGTCGACCCAGCGGCCGATGGTGCCGAACAAGCCAGGTGGGCTCGGCGATGGCGGCTGCACGTCCGGTGACAGCGCCGGCATTTGCGGCGCCGCCGGCACCGCCTCGGGCTGCGCCGCAGGTGCGACGCCCAATTGCGGTGCCGGGGTGCTCTGCGCGAGTGCCGCACAGGCAAAGGACAGGGCGGCGGCACCGACCGCGCAGTGGATCAGCAGGGCGGGCACGAGCCTCGTATGCGAAGCGACGATCATCGCACGTCACCTGCCGCAAGCGCCGTTCCGGCGCAAGCGTATCGGTGGTTTTTCGGTGATCCTGCGCACCGGCATGGCGAAAATGAGGACATGGCTAGTCCCGCCGATTTGAAGTTCCTACAGCGCCTGCCGCAATCTCGTCTAGGAACTTCAAATCGAAAAGCGGCACTAGAATAATGGTTTGCTAGTGTCAGAGGGTGCTGCCATGTATCACGAACTTCGGAAGCGGGGCACTAGAACAGGTAGGTCGCCGCGATGATGCCAAGCACGAGAACGACGAGGCTCAAGGTGAACCAGAACGTCAACCGCTCCTCGATGATGGCCCTGGCGCGCGCGCCATAACGATTGAGCAGAAAGGCGACGAGATAGAAGCGCATCCCGCGCGCGATGATGGATAGGAAGATGAACGGGACGATGGGATATTCCGCGAAGCCCGATGCGATGGTCACGATCTTGTAGGGGATGGGCGTCACCCCCTTGAACAGGATGATCCAGGTTCCCCATTGGACATAGGCTTCGCGGAAGGCCTCGATCTTGCCGCTGTAGCCGTAGAGCTGCATCAGCCAGTGTCCGACCGATTCGTAGAGGAAATATCCGATCACCCAGCCGAGCACCCCGCCGGCGACCGACGTGATCGTGCACAGCGTTGCGTAGAAGTACGCCTTGTCGGGCCGCGCCAGCGCCATCGGGATGAGCATGGCGTCGGGCGGAACCGGGAAGAACGAGCTTTCGACGAACGAGACGACGCCCATGATCCAGGACGCGTGCGGCTTGCCGGCCGCAGCGATGCACCAATCATAGAGGCGACGCAGCATGCCGCGCGTGATAGCGGCGCTGGCCCGGCTTGTCCACGACGCGCGCCGCCGTTGCGGCGATGCAGGAGAGACTTATCGCCGCTTGCGTTGACGGCGATGATCGAGCGCGACGACCTTGCGCCGCGTCTCGATGTCGGGCAGCTCCTTGGGCAGCTTCTCGGCGATGCCGAACAGTCGCTCGCGCCGCGCCATCTCGGCCCATACGTCATCCGGATGCACGCCCGCCGAGACCCACAGCACGACGAGGTTGTAGATGAGATCGGCGCTTTCCCGCACGACCGCATCGCGGTTGCCGTGCATGGCATCGATCACGACCTCGACCGCCTCTTCGGCGAGCTTCTTGGCCATTTTGGCGCGCCCGGCCCGCAACAGCCGCGCCGTGCGCGAGGTCGCCGGGTCCGCCTGCTTGGCGGCGAGAACGGCCTGATAGAGACGGTCGAGCGAATCACTCATCCCCACGACAATAGCGCGTTTGTCCGTATGTTGTATTAACGACGCCCATACCCCCTCGCTCTAGTATCGTTAACAAACTCCGGCGATTCCCGCCTAATCTGAAGGTGTCATAACCGTGGAGGTGGCAAACGGTTCCGGCAACGACACCAACCGGGTGACCAGGGCCACCGATGCGCTTCGTGGGCCTATTCCGGCTCGGTCAGCAATGTGGCGTTGCCGCCGGCGGCCGCCGTGTTGATCGTCACCACCTGCTCGGCGGCGAAGCGCCTGAGATAGTTGGGACCGCCCGCCTTGGGACCGGTGCCGGAGAGGCCGCTGCCGCCGAACGGCTGCGTCCCGACGATGGCGCCGATCATGTTGCGATTGACGTACACATTGCCAATGGCAAGCCGCGCGATGATGTGCGCGAGCGTGGTGTCGATGCGCGAGTGAATACCGAGCGTGAGCCCGTATCCGTTGGCGGCAATGTCGTCGAGCAGCGGATCGAGCGCACCGGCCGTCCAGCGCACGACATGCAGGATCGGTCCGAACACCTCGTCCTTGAGATCACTCGCGCGATCGAGCGCGATGATCGTAGGCGCCACATAGGTGCCGTTCGGCGGCAGGGGCTGGTCGCGGTCGCCACGGAAGCGAACGCGTCCTTTGGCCTCCATGCGGGCAATCCAGCCGTCGAGCCGCTCCTTGGCCTCGGCATCGATCACCGGCCCGACATGGGTCGCGGGATCGCGCGGATCGCCGAGCTTGAGCTCGCGCGCCGCGCCCTCGATCATCGCCAGCACGCGGTCGGCGACGTCGTCCTGTACCGCCAGCAGCCGCAGCGCCGAGCAGCGCTGGCCGGTCGAGCGGAACGCGGAGGTCACGACATCGTCGGTCACCTGTTCCGGCAGGGCTGTGGCGTCGACCACCATGGCATTGATGCCGCCGGTCTCGGCGATCAGCGGCACGATCGGTCCTTCTTTCTTGGCGAGGCTCAGATTGATGGCGCGCGCCACCTCGGTCGAGCCGGTGAAAGCCACCCCGGCGACGCGCGGATCGGCGACGAGCGCGGCGCCCACGCTGCCGTCGCCCACAACGAGATGAAGGGCGGTGGCCGGAACACCCGCATGATGGAGAATTCGCACCACTTCGGCGGCAATGAGCGGAGTCTGCTCGGCCGGCTTCGCCACCACGCTGTTGCCGGCGGCGAGCGCTGCGCTGATCTGGCCGATGAAGATGGCGAGGGGAAAATTCCACGGGCTGATGCAGACGAAGACGCCACGGCCGCGGTAGCCGAGCTCATTGCTCTCGCCGGTCGGCCCCGGCATGGGCCCGACGGCCAGCGTGCGCCGCGCCTCGGCGGCGTAGTAACGACAGAAGTCCGCCGCCTCACGCACCTCGGCCAACGCATCGTCGAGCGTCTTGCCGCCCTCGATCTGCAGCAAGGCGATCAGCTTGCCCCGCTCTCGCTCCAGCGCGTCCGCGGCGCGCTCGAGCGCGGCGGTTCTGAGCTCGATCCGAGTGCCCGTCCAGGCCGAAAAGCCCGCGTGCGCCGCCGCCATGGCATTGGCGGCAATCTCAGTGTTGGCCTCGCTCACATGTCCGATGCCGGTGGCGTCGATCGGTGATGTGAGCGGCCGCCGCCGGCCAGCCGCAGCAACGCCAGCAACGATGGACGTGGCAGACTGCGGCAGGACCGCATTGCGTGCCTCGCTCAACAGAGACTCCAGGCCCGCCCGATCGCCGAACTCGACCCCAGCCGAATTGCGGCGGAGCGGAGCATAGAGATCCTTCGGCAGGGGAATCTTGGGATGGCGCGCATTCGTCGGGGCACCGATCGATTGCTGGGGACGTTTGAGGATGTTGGCGATCGGTACGCTGGCATCGGCGGCAGCCGACACGAAGGAAGAGTTCGCTCCGTTTTCCAGGAGACGCCGGACCAGATAGGCGAGCAGGTCGCGGTGGCCGCCGACCGGCGCATAGACGCGGCAGGCCGCGCCGGGCCGCTCGGCAAGCAGCGCCTCATAGAGCGCCTCGCCCATGCCATGCAGGCGCTGAAACTCGTAACCATCGACGCCGCCCGCTTCTTCGATCACGGTCGCGACGGTCAGCGCGTTATGGGTGGCAAATTGCGGATAGATGAGCGGGCGCGCCGCCAGAAGCTTGCGCACGCAGCACAAGTAGCAGAGGTCGGTCATGGCCTTGCGCGTGAACACCGGATAATCGGCCAAGCCGCGCTCCTGCGCGCGCTTGATTTCCGTGTCCCAGTAGGCGCCCTTGACAAGACGCACCGTGAAGCGGCGGTCGAGTGCCTTGGCGACCGTGATGATCCAGTCGATCACATCTGGCGCGCGCTTCTGATAGGCTTGCACCGCGAGGCCGAAGCCATCCCAATCGCCGAGGGCCGGATCGGCCAGCACGCGGCCGGCGACTTCGAGCGAGAGCTCCAGGCGATCGGCCTCCTCGGCATCGATCGTGAAATGGAGCGCATGAGCTTTCGCCTTGCGGGCAAGCTCCGCGACTTTGGGCGTCAGCTCGGTCACGACACGCTCACCTGAGACCGCCTCGTAGCGCGGGTGCAGGGCGGAGAGCTTGACCGAAATGCCGGGCCGGTCGGGTAGCGCGACGTTGCCGGCCCGCCTCGCCATTGCGTCGATCGCCTCGGCATAGGCGGCAAAATAGCGCTCCGCATCCTCGGCGGTGCGCGCGCCCTCCCCCAGCATGTCGAACGAATAGCGGAGCTCGCCGTGCGCGGCGGCGCGCTCCAGCGCCTCCTCGATGGTCTGCCCGAGCACGAAATGCGAGCCGAGCAACCGCATCGCCTGGCGCGTCGCGGCGCGTACCGTCGGAAGGCCGAGGCGTTTGCCGAGAGTCTCCAGGATATTCTCAGGCGTCTCGCCAGGCTGAATGATGCGCGCGCTGATGCCGAGGGCCCATGCCGAGGCCGATACCAGGAGCGCTGCGGATTTAGGCTCATGATGGGCCCAGTCGGCGGCCGCCAGCTTGTCTTCGATGAGGCGGTCGGCGGTCCCCGCGTCGGGCACCCGCAACAGCGCCTCGGCCAGCACCATGAGGGCCAGCCCCTCCTTGGTGGAGAGGGAGTACTCGCGCAGGAAATCCTCGATCCCGCCAAGCGCACCGGCCTTGGCCCGAATGGCTTCGACCAGGCGGGTGGCGTCGCGATCGATCCGTCGTTCGGCTGCCGCATCACGCTCGGCCGTCGCCAGGAGCGGCCCGGCCATATCCTCGTCGGGCAGCGCGTAGGGGGCGATGAACGGCGGCACCCCGGAGGTGTCGCGAGGCAAGCGTCGGGCCGCGTCCGCGGTCATGCCGGCCTCCCACGAATCGATTCGCTTCATTGTAGCAGTGGCCACGCTCTCTCAACATGATGCGGGAGGACGGCACGTCCAGTGGTTCAGGCCAGGCGCACGCGCGATGCGACATGCCGCCGCGTCGGATTAACAAAAAAGCGCGAGATTCGACCGTTTACCTTGCTCTTTCCAACGCCATGGTTTTTTCTGCCGAACAAGATCAGTCCCCCAACGTTTATGGCACTACGGCACCAGGGCGCGGGCGGTGGACGTGGTGAGAGAGATCGGAGCGATGCGCGTGTCCGCAATCCTGTCCGTCGCACGAATTGCGGCTTTTGTCGCGTCCGCCCTGGCGACAATGCCCGCGGCTGCCGAAACCGGCATCAAGTTCCTGCTCGACTGGAGGTTCGAAGGCCCGGCCGCTCCGTTCCTGGTTGCGATCGACAAGGGGTATTTCACCGCCGAGGGACTCGACGTGAACATCGACCCCGGCAACGGATCGGTCGAGCCGATCAGCCGTGTCGCATCGGGCGGCTATGATTTCGGTTTCGGCGACATCAACACGCTGATCAGGTTGCGCGATCAGACTCCCGCGAACGCGGCAAAAGCCGTGTTCATGGTCTACAACAAGCCGCCCTTCGCGATCATCTCGCGCAAGAGTCGCGACATCAACGTCCCGAAGGATCTGGAAGGCAAGAAGCTGGGCGCCCCTGCCGGCGACGCGGCTTTCGCGCAATGGCCTGTTTTCGTTCAGGCCAACGGGATCGATGGCAGCAAAGTGAAGGTGGAGAATGTCGGCTTCCCGGTGCGCGAGCCGATGCTCGCCGCTGCCCAGGTCGACGCCATCACGGGTTTCTCATTCTCCGCCTATATCACGCTGAAGGATCGCGGCGTGCCGGTGGACGACCTCGTGCTGATGCGGATGGCGGATTACGGCATCAATCTGTACGGCAACGCCATCATGGTGAATGCGAAATTCGCCGCCGAAAAGCCGGATGCCGTCAAGGGCTTCCTGCGCGCGGTCTTGAAGGGCCTCTCCGACAGTGTGCGCGATCCCGGCCGCGCCATCGAATCGGTCTTGCGGCGCAACGACCTCGCGAAGCGCGAAATCGAACTTGAACGGCTGCGCATGGCCGTCAGGGACAATATCGTCACCGCCGAGGTGAAAACGAACGGCTACGGCGCCGTGGATCCTGGCCGTTTGCAAGGTGCAATCGACCAGATCGCCCAGAGCTACAAGTTCAAGGCCAAGCCCAATGCAGCCGACATCTTCGACGAGGGTTTCCTGCCACCCGAAGCCGACCGCCGAGTCCGCTGAGCTCGTGCCGCCGGTTTGAAGTTTTTCCAGCGCTTGCCGCGAACCACGAACCTCGCGAAGCGGGGCACTCGCCTAAGACGCTGCACGCGGAGCGGTGGATGCGCCCTCGCCCGCCGGTGCTGCCAAGTCCCATTCCCCCTCCGGGCCCGGCGCCGCAAAGGGATCAAATCGCGATTGCAGGGCGCCCGCGATGACATCGGCCAGGCTTTCGAGCATCTCGCAGTCAATCCGCTCACGCAGGTCGACGCCGCAATCCACCTCAGGCGCGCCAGGCCTTACTTGATCCGCTCGAGGATGCTCACGTAGTTGGCCACGGCGGCGCCGCCCATGTTGAAGATGCCGCCCAGCTTGGCGCCCTTGATCTGCATGTCGCCGGCTCCGCCGGTGAGCTGCATGGCGGCAAGCGCATGCATGGAGACGCCCGTTGCCCCGATCGGATGTCCCTTGGCCTTGAGGCCGCCGGACGGGTTGACTGGAAGCCGACCGTCCTTTTGCGTCCAGCCTTCGGCGACCGCGCGCGCTCCCTGGCCTTCCGGCGCCAGTCCCATCGCCTCATATTCGATGAGCTCGGCGATGGTGAAGCAATCATGGGTCTCGACGAAACTGAGGTCGTCGAGCGCGAGATGCGCCTGCCGAAGCGCGGACTGCCACGCTTGCCCGCATCCTTCGAATTTCACGATGTCTCGTTTCGCCATGGGCAGGAAATCCTGCGCGTGCGCAGCGGCGCGGAAGGCGACCGCCTTGTTCATGGCGAGCGCGGTCTCGACGTCGGCCAGCACAACGGCGGCGGCGCCGTCGGAGACCAGCGAGCAATCGGTACGCTTGAGCGGCCCCGCCACGACCGGATTCTTTTCGCTCGCGGTGCGACAGAAATCATAACCCAAGTCTTTGCGCATCTGGGCGAACGGATTGGCGACGCCATTCTTGTGGTTCTTGGCGGCAATCATCGCCAGTGCATCGGACTGATCGCCGTAGCGTTGAAAATACAGGCCCGCGATCTTGCCGAAAATTCCGGCAAAGCCGCCGTCGATCTCGGCCTCGTCCCGCACATAGGACGCCTTGAGCAGGTTCCTGCCGATCTCCGGCCCGGGCGTGGTCGTCATCTGCTCGACTCCGACCACCAGGACGACACGCGCGTGCCTAGCGTCGATCGCTTTGATGCCCTGATGCACCGCCGCGGATCCGGTCGCGCAGGCATTTTCGACCCGCGTCGCACGCTTGAAGCGCAAATCGGGCGATGCCTGCAGCATCAGCGCAGCGGTGAAATCTTGCGCCGAAAAGCCGCCGTTGAAATGGCCGAGAACCATCTCGTCGACATCCTTGGGCTCTATCCCGGCATCGGCCAGCGCATCGCTGGCGACGCGCACGATCATGCTCTCGACCGTCTCCCCGTCGAGCTTCCCGAACGGCAGATGCGCCCAACCTATGATGCAGGCAGTCATGGCGGCCTCCGACGGTGTCTTGAACCGGTTGGTATCTCAGGCGTTACCCAGCGATGAGAGTATCCGATGTCGAACTTGCGTCGTCGCTTGGACTCTGAACACATATTCATGTTGGACCATGCGTGGCAATGGTTGCCAACGGCTGAATGACGAATTTGGTCGCTTTCATGGTCGATGCGCGAAAACTTGTCTCGTTCCGGAACAACGCCGTGGATCGCACACGGAGAGATGTCATCCCTTTGCCTTGCCCCAATGTTCGGTTTAGATAGCACCACGCGGTGCTGCACCGGAGCAGGCTTTAGGGTCGGCATGACGGAAATGGACGGCAATCTGTGACGTATTGCGTGCTGTCGAAATCTATGCGCACCGCGATTCTCGGGATCGCCGCTTCCGCTGCGCTTTTGGTCGGCGTCAAAGCCGCGTCCGCCGAAGCCGCGCTTCTCATCGATGCCGACAGCGGCCGGGTTCTTTACGCCGAAAACGCCGCCTCGCCCTGGTATCCCGCCTCGGTCACCAAGATCATGACGGCATATGTGATCCTCAGGGCGGTGAAAGAGGGACGTATCTCGCTCGACAAGCTCCTGACCGTCTCCGAGAACGCGGTAGCGCAGCAACCTTCGAAGATGGGATTTCCGCTCGGAACGCAAGTCACCGTCGACAACGCCTTGAAAATGCTGATGGTGAAATCGGCGAACGACATGGCGGTCGTGCTCGCCGAGGGGTTGTCGGGCTCGATCGAGAACTTCGCAACCGAGATGAACCGTGCCGCGCAGCGGCTCGGCATGACGCAGACCTCCTATGTCAATCCCAACGGGCTGCCGGCGGACGGCCAAGTGACCTCGGCGCGCGATCTCGCGATCCTCGCCCGGGCGGCCATTCGGGAGATGCCGGAATACGGCCTCTACTGGCACATTTCCGCGATCAAGTTCGGCAAGCGCGTGATGCGCAACTACAACACGCTGATCGATCGCTACCCCGGCGCCGACGGCATGAAGACCGGTTTCATTTGCGCCTCCGGATTCAATCTCGTGGCCACGGCAACGCGCGGCAGCCGGCGCCTCATCGCCGTCGTGCTCGGGTCCCGCTCCGGCATGCAGCGAGCGGAAAAAGCAGCACAGCTGCTCGAGCGCGGCTTCACCGGCGGCGGCGGGCTGTCCTGGCTCATTCCGTCCTTCGGCACTGTCGACGCGTTGCAGCCGGTCGACGCTTCGCCACCGAACCTGCGGGACGAGATTTGCAACGCCAAAGGACGACGAAAATGGGCGCCATCGGACAACGATGAAGAGCCGGTTGCGCACACTGGTGAAGGATCCGGCTCGCCGCTCGCCATGATGGCCGGATTCCAGCTCGGTCCGGCCAAGCATGGCTCGTTGATCGGGCCGCTCCAGCCCTCCATGGCGCCGATCCCGGTCTATACCGGACCGGCACGCAGCCCGGAGGCCGTCGAGCAGCTTGCATCGGCTCCCGCCGTGAAGAAGAAGCAGCCGCCCAAGGCCGCTGCACAGCCCGGCGCTCCCTCATCGCGCCACGCGGCCACCTCCGGCAACGGCGATGCGAAAGCAAAGCCCCCGCCGCCGACGCAACGACCGGCCGGATCGTCCTCCCATGCAGCCCCGGCCAAGCCGTCGGTCGCCGCTGAAAAAGGCCCATCGGCCGACCCGGCGCATGCCGCCAAGCCGAAGCCAAAGCCGAAAGCCAAGCCGGCCGCGGCCAAACAACCCAACAATGGGTGATGCGAACGGCCCCCGGAAGCGGGGCACTAGCCGGCGGCCTCAGGCGCCGATTCCGCTCAATGTGCTGACCGGGTTTCTCGGCGCCGGCAAGACCACGCTCCTCAACCGTCTGCTGAAAGATCCCGCACTCGCCCAAACGGCGGTGGTGATCAACGAATTCGGCGAAATCGGCCTCGATCATCTCCTGGTCGAGCATGCCGCTGACGGCATGGTCATGCTCACGACGGGCTGCCTGTGCTGCACCATGCGCGGCGACCTCGTGGACGCGCTGGAGCGGCTTTTGCGCGCCCTCGACAACGGGCGTGCGGCGTTCCGCCGTGTGGTGGTGGAAACGACCGGTCTCGCCGATCCGGCCCCGGTCCTGCACACCGCCATGCTTCATCCCTACCTGGTGATGCGCTACCGGCTCGATGGGGTCGTCACGCTGATCGATGCGGTGAACGGGCTTTCCACGCTCGATCAGCACCCGGAAGCCGTGAAGCAGGCCGCAGTTGCCGACCGGCTGGTGCTGACCAAGACCGACCTTATCGATACGCCGCAGCGACGCGACGCGGCGGCGCGCCTGCGCGCGCGGCTCGGAAGCCTCAACCCCGCCGCTCCGATTCTCGACGCTCAGGGCGATGATATTGGCCCGGCGCGCCTGCTCGATTGCGGGCTCTACGATCCCGATCGCAAGATTCCCGACGTGACGCGCTGGCTCGCCGCAGAGGCTTACGCCGAACCGAGCGTGGAGCACCGCCATCACCACGACCGCAATCGCCACGACGATCACATCCGCGCCTTCTCGATCGTGACCGAGGCGGCCGTGCCGACATCGGCGTTCGACATGTTCCTCGACCTGCTGCGCTCACTGCACGGGCCGCAACTGCTGCGGCTGAAGGGCGTAGTGAAGCTGGCCGAAACGCCGGACCAGCCGGTCGTCATTCACGGGGTCCAGCACGTCTTCCACCCGCCGGCCTCTCTGCCGGCTTGGCCCGATGCCGATACCCGCACCCGCCTCGTCTTCATCACCCGCGATGTGGAGCCGCGTGCGATTCGCGAGCTGTTCGCGGCGTTTCTTGGCACCGTCGCCGCCGACCGCCCCGATGTCGAGGCCATGGTCGAGAACCCCCTTATCCCTTTCGGGGGCCGCGACCATTGAGCCGCGGACTTGCCAGCATCGCCGACGTGCCCGATCTTAGTGATTCCGAACGAATGGCCGCCGGCCGTTCCATGGCCGATGAACGCGCCGCGCAGGGGAAAGCATGGGAATCATCGACCGCATCACCAACGATGTCGCTTATCTCAAAGGTGCGCTGCGCACCTTGAGGATGACGACGCACATCGCCAGGAATCCGACCCGGTTGTTTCCCGACGTCATCGACGAACTGGCCGACAAATTCGACGGCGCGCCGGCACTGCTCTCGGATCGCGAGAGCTTCACCTATCGGACGCTGGCCGAGCGGTCCAACCGGTACTCCCGCTGGGCTTTGGCGCAAGGCCTCAACAAGGGTGAGGCGGTGTGCCTGTTGATGCCGAACCGGCCGGAATACATGGCGATCTGGCTCGGCATCACGCGCATTGGCGGCGTCGTCTCCCTGCTCAACACCAATCTCAGCGGCAGCTCGCTCGCCCACTGCATCAATCTCGTGGAGCCGAAGCACATCATCGTGGCATCGGAGCTCGGCGCGACCTTTGCCACGACGCGGATGCAGCTCGCCACCAATGCGAAGGTGTGGTCGCACGGCGCCGGCGCGCCGGAATTCCCCCGGCTCGACGAGGAGATCGAGCGGTTGTCCGGTGACCGGCTGGGACCCGCCGAGCGCCGCGCGTTGACCATCGAGGACCGCGCGCTCTTCATTTACACGTCGGGCACCACGGGGCTGCCGAAGGCCGCCAACATCAATCACTATCGGCTGATGCTGGCGAGTCACGGCTTTGCCGGCGCCATCGGCACCACGGCGCAGGATCGGATGTACGTCTGCCTGCCGCTCTATCACACCACCGGAGGGGTGTGCGCGGTCGGTTCGGTGCTGGTCAACGGCGGATCCGTCGCCATCCGCGAGCGCTTCTCGGCGCGCGAATTCTGGGACGACGTCGTGCGCTGGGATTGCACGCTGTTCCAATATATCGGCGAGCTGTGCCGCTATCTTCTCAACAGTCCGCCCACCCCCAACGAGACCAAGCATCGTATCCGCGTGTGCTGTGGCAACGGTCTGCGTCCCGACGTGTGGCCCGAATTCCAGAAGCGGTTCCGCATTCCGCATATTCTCGAATTCTATGCCGCCACCGAAGGCAACGTCGCCATGTTCAATTTCGAAGGCAAAGCGGGCGCGGTGGGCCGAGTTCCGTGGTTCGTGGCGCACAAATTCCCGACCGCAGTCGTGCGCTTCGATATCGAGAAAGAGCAGCCGATCCGTGACGCGCAAGGGTTTTGCATTCGCTGCCAGCCGAACGAGGTCGGCGAGGTGATCGGCAAGATTCTCAAGGACGCCAGCAAGCCCAGCACCCGCTTCGAAGGGTACGCGAGCCAGGCCGAGACCGAAAAGAAGATCCTCCGCAACGTGTTCGAGACCGGCGACGCCTGGTTTCGCACCGGCGACCTGATGAAGAAGGACGAGAACGGCTACTTCTATTTCATCGATCGCGTCGGCGACACGTACCGCTGGAAGGGCGAGAACGTGGCGACGTCGGAAGTCTCCGAGGCGATCACGACCTTTCCGGGCATCAGCGAGGCGAACGTCTACGGCGTGAGCATTGCCGGACGGGAGGGCCGCGGCGGGATGGCCGCCGTGGTGGTTGACGGCGATCTCGATCTCGCGGCGCTGCGCGCACATACGGTCAGTCGTTTGCCTGATTACGCGCGGCCGTTGTTCCTGCGCATCAAGGGCGAGATCGACGTCACCGCCACGTTCAAGCAGAAGAAGATCGACTTGGTGCGGCAAGGCTTCGATCCGACCGCTACCGCCGATCCGATCTATTTCAACGATCCGGCCAGCCAGGCTTTCGTGCGCCTCGACAAACGCCTGTACGATCGGCTCCAGGCCGGCGAGGTGCGGGTTTGATGGAGGAGACCGCACGCGGCCCGATCGAGCCACATGATGTGGTGTCGTTCTGGCAGGCGGCCGGCGCCGAGAGGTGGTTTTCCAAGGACGATGCGCTGGATGCCGCGATCCACGCACGCTTTCTCGCCACCTACGAGGCGGCGGCGGCGGGCGAGCTCGCGCACTGGGAATCAACTGCCGAAGGCGCGCTGGCCCTCGTCATCGTACTCGACCAATTTTCGCGCAACATGTTTCGCGCCAGCGCGCGCACCTATGCGGCCGATCCGCTCGCCCGCGCGGTTGCCGACCGCGCGCTCGCGCGCGGCTTCGATCGCGCGGTCGCAGCGGACCTGCGCACCTTCTTCTATCTACCGTTCATGCACTCTGAGGCGGTGGCGGACCAGGAGCGCTGCGTGATGCTTTATCGCGCCTTGGGCGACGCGGAAAGTTTACGCTTCGCCGAGGATCATGCCGACATCATTCGCCGCTTTGGGCGTTTTCCCCACCGGAACGCGGTGCTCGGGCGCGAGACCACCCCGGACGAGCAGGCGTTCCTCACGGGCGGCGGTTTCGCCGGCTGAGCCTTGGGACGGCGCTGGTTCGTCCTGCTACACTTAGGGCCGAGACGCGACCCGCGCGAGCGTGACGAATTCGGGAGGAAATAATGGCGGTGTTGTTCAAATTCATTCGCTTCGGGCTGGCCGGCGCGATGCTGGCATTGGCGCTTGCGACGTCTGCTTTCGCCCAGATGGAGCTGAAGGTCATGGCGCCAGCCGCGCCCGGCGGCGGTTGGGACCAGACCGCGCGCTCGATGCAGCAGGCCTTGGCGGCCGAGAAGATCGCGCGCAGCGTCCAGGTCATCAATGTTGCCGGGGCCGGCGGCACCGTGGGGATCGCCCAGTTCGTCAATGGCGCCAAGGGCGACGGCAATCAGCTCATGGTCAGCGGCTTCGTCATGGTGGGCGCCATCCTGATGAACAAGGCGCCCGTGAGCCTCGATCAGGTGACGCCGATTGCACGCCTCACCGAGGAGACGCAGGTCATCGTCGTGCCGGCCAACTCGCCGATCAAGAATGCCAAGGATCTCGCGGAGGCGGTCAAGAAGGACGTGTCGAAGGTGACCTGGGCCGGCGGCTCGGCGGGCGGCATCGACCATATCATGGCCGCCCTGTTCGCCGGAACGGCCGGCGCCGACGCATCGAAGGTGAACTACATCCCGTTCTCGGGCGGCGGTGAATCGCTCGCCGCCATTCTGGGCGGCAAGGTGACGGCCGGGATTTCCGGCTACGGCGAGTATGAGGGGCAGATCAAGTCCGGCAAGCTGCGCGCCGTCGGCGTGACGTCGGCGCAGCGGCTTCCCGGCGTCGACGTCCCGACCTTCAAGGAACAGGGCGTCGATCTCGTCATCGCCAACTGGCGCTGCGTCTTTGCTGCCCCCGGCATCACGCCCGAGCAGAAGAAGGCGCTGAGCGATGCCATCGACAAGATGGTGAAGTCTGCCACCTGGAAGGACATCCTCAAGCAGAAGGGCTGGGATGACGCCTATCTGGCGGGCGACGCGTTCGCCAAGTTCCTCAAGGACGAGCAGGCGCGCGTGCAGGAGGTGCTCAAGTCCGTGGGCTTGGTCAAGTCGTGACCCGAACCGTCGACCGGGCCGCGATCGTCGTTGCCGTGCTGCTGCTCGCGCTTGCAGGCGTGATCTTCTGGGACATGAGCCGCCTGGAAATTTCCTCGACCTACGGCCTGGGGCCGAAGGCCATGCCCATCGTGGTCGCGACCGGGCTTGCCTTGCTGGCCGTCGGCCATCTTGTGCTGGCGTGGACCACCGGCCTTCCGCCGCGCGAATCTCCCGACGCCAAGCCGATCCTGCTCATTCTCGGCGGGCTCGCCGCCCTCATCGCGCTGATCGGGCTCGGCGGCGGATTCATTCCCGCGACCGCAATCCTGTTCGCCACCACGGCCGCCGCATTCGGACGGCGTGCCTTCCACATCGATCTCGCGATCGGCCTCGTGCTCGGCACCGCTGCCTATCTGCTGTTCGACAAGCTGCTCACCCTGACGCTCCCGGCGGGGCCGCTCGAACGGCTTTTCTAGAGCATGGTCCCGGTTTTCGGAAAAGATCATGCTCCAACCGTAACCAGAGCGGGATGACGGTGCGAAGAAAGGTCATCCCGCGATAAGGAGCCGCGCTGGTGGATACGCTTGCCTCGCTGGCCCACGGCATGGCGGTCGCGGTCCAACCGATGAACCTGCTGTTCGCCTTGATCGGCGTGCTGCTGGGCACGGCGGTGGGTGTCCTGCCGGGGATCGGGCCGGCGCTCACGGTCGCGCTGCTGCTGCCCGTCACCTACAAGCTCGATCCCGGCGGCTCGCTCATCATGTTCGCCGGCATCTATTACGGCGGCATGTATGGCGGCTCCACCACGGCCATCCTGATCAATACGCCGGGCGAGAGCGCCTCGATGGCGACCGCGCTCGAAGGAAACAAGATGGCCAAGGCGGGACGCGGCGGGCCGGCGCTCGCCACCGCGGCCATCGGGTCGTTCGTGGCCGGGACGATCGCAACGCTGGGCCTCACGTTCCTGGCGCCGTGGCTGGTGGAAGTGGCGGTGAGATTCGGGCCGGAAGACTATTTCGCCCTCATGTGCGTCGCCTTCATCACGGTATCGGCGACGTTCGGCGATTCGCCGCTGCGCGGCCTTACCAGCCTGTTCATCGGCCTGCTGCTCGGACTGATCGGCATCGACAAGCTGACCGGCCAGGCGCGCCTGTCCTTCGGCGTGCCCGAGCTGCTCGACGGGATCGAGGTCACCACGCTCGCGGTCGGCCTGTTTGCGGTGGGCGAAGCGCTCTATGTCGCCTCGCGTCGTCACCACGGGGAGGAGACGCTGGAACCCGTGCGCGGCTCGCTGTGGATGACGAAGGACGACTGGAAGCGGTCATGGCTGCCATGGCTGCGCGGGACGCTCTTCGGCTTCCCCATCGGGGCGCTGCCGGCGGGCGGCGCCGAGATCCCGACCTTCCTGTCCTATTCGACCGAGCGCCGACTGACCAAGCATCCGAAACAGTTCGGCAACGGCGCCATCGAAGGCGTGGCCGGACCGGAAGCGGCGAACAACGCGTCCGCCGCCGGCACCCTGGTCCCGCTGCTGACGCTGGGGCTGCCGACCTCGGCCACGGCCGCCATGATGCTGGCGGGCTTTCAGCAATATGGGCTCAACCCGGGTCCGCTCCTGTTCGCCGATCGACCCGATCTCGTGTGGGGGCTCATTGCCAGCCTGTACATCGCCAACGTGATGCTGCTGGTGCTCAACCTGCCGCTGGTCGGTCTGTGGGTGCGGCTGTTGGCGATTCCGCAGCCGTGGCTCTACGCCGGCATCCTGGTGTTCGCCGCCATGGGGACGATCGCCGCCAAGCCGTCGGTGGTCGAGCTCTCCATGCTGGCGGTGTTCGGCCTGATGGGCTACGCGATGCGCCGCTACGACTATCCGATCGCGCCGGTGGTGGTCGGCCTCATTCTCGGACCGGTCGCCGAAAACCAGCTCAGGCGCGCCCTTTCCATCAGCCTCGGCGATCCGCTGGTGCTGGTCGAGAGCCCGATCTCCGCCACCCTGCTCGTCATCGCTTTGATCGCCCTCGTGGCTCCCTTCGTGATGCGCGGACTCGGTCGATTCAGGGCGCAGGAGGATTGATGCCGGTCAGCGCAGCAACGCGATCTCGGTGATCATCTTGCTGATGATCGTCTGGCCAAACGTCTTGAAATCCGCCGATGCTTCATCGCCGATCATGGATCGGCTTACCATGAAGGCGTTGATGACGCGTATTGCGACGGCGTCGAAGGACATATTCTCCGATTCCGGCGGCGATTTCTGCAGCTTCTACTCGTCAGGACAGCGCGAGGCGCATGGCTTGCGATCACTGCGCAATTGCTGGGGCCTACTCAGTGGTATAGCGTATCGGGCAAGCTGCCCTTGGAGCGGGACTGGCCGAAGCCTCCGTTAAGGTCAACGGGCAGCGGTGGTGCCATCGGCAGGCATCGGACCTTCGTCGACCTGCATTTTTGTCGATCGATTGCGCGTTCCAGACATGCGCAGGAAAACTGCGTCGGCAAAGCGTCTTCCTACCGAGCGGTCGGCGTAAATCCGTTCCGCCGGCACTGGACTTGTTGATCCAACAGCGAGGGAGAAATCGATGCGCACAAGGCTCCTGTTGCCGAGCTCGGCCGCCCTCATGGCTGCCATGCTGTTCCCGGCGGCACCCCAACTGGCGAGCGCGAAAGACCGGGCGCCGCCGGCCCTGACCGGGCAAGTGACCTCCGAGGCCGAAGGCGCCATGGAGGGCGTCGTGATCAGCGCCAAGAAGGCGGACTCTACGGTGACGGTGAGCGTGATCAGCGACGCCCAAGGCCGCTATCAGTTCCCGTCCGATCGCTTGGCAGCGGGAAAGTACTCGGTCAAAATTCGCGCCGCCGGTTACAACTTGGCCGCCCCGGTGACGGCGGATGTCGCCGACGAGCAGACGACCACGGTCGATCTCAAGCTCCGCAAGACCAAGAACATCGCCTCGCAGATGAGCAACGGCGAGTGGATGATGAGCCTGCCCGGCACGGAGGATCAGAAAGCCTTCCTGCTCAATTGCGTCGGCTGCCATACCCTGGAACGCATTGTCCGCTCGAACCATGACGCGGAGCAATGGATGCAGACGATCGTGCGCATGAACGGCTATGCGCCGGTGAGTCAACCGATCAAGCCGCAGCGCATGCTCGATCCGGCGCGATCGGGCCAGCCCGAGCGATTCCGCAAGCAGGCCGAATACCTCGCCAGCATCAATCTCAGCGATGTCTCGCAGTGGGAGTATCCGCTCAAGACCCTGGCGCGTCCGACCGGCCGGGCAACGCGCGTCATCATCACGGAGTACGATATGCCGCGGCCGACCACCGAGCCGCACGACGTGATCGTCGATGCCCAGGGCGCGGTCTGGTATTCGGATTTCGGCGAGCTCTTCATCTCCAAGTTCGACCCGAAGACGCTCAAGCTCACCGAATACCCGGTCAAGGAGTTCAAGCCGGGCGCTCCCGTCGGCAATCTCTCGCTCGAATTCGACAAAGGCGGCACACTCTGGTTCGACACCATGTTCCAGGGCGCGCTCGGCAACCTCGATCCCAAGACCGAGCAGATCAAGTACTACCCGCTGGCGGCCGAATACAACGATGTGCGCGTCCAGCTGAACTTCGTCGGGCTGCGTCACGACGTCGACGGCAAGGTGTGGACCAAGAGCGTCGGCACGCAGGACATCTATCGCCTCGACCTGGCGACCGGCGCATGGGAGCGATTCCAGCCGCTCAAGGAATTGGCCGGCGGCCCCTACGGGATCTACCAGGTGATCTCGGACTCGCAGAATAATCTGTGGATGGCCGAGTTTCAAAAGGGTCATATCGGCAAGATCGATGCCAAGAGCGGCAAGGTCTCGTGGTTCCCCCTCCCGACCGACAATGCGCGGGCGCGCCGGATGAACATCGACGATCAGGACCGCATCCTGGTCACCGAATATCGCGGCAACAAGATCGCGCTGTTCGACACCAAGACCGAGAAGGTAACGGAGTGGCCGTTGCCGCCGCACACCTATCCGTACCGCGCCGCCGTCGACAAGAACGGCGAGCTTTGGACGGGCGGAATGCACACCGACCGTGCGGTGCGGCTCGATCCGAAGACCGGCGAGACGGTCGAGTACCTGCTGCCACGGGAGACCAACATGCGCACGGTGTTCGTCGACAATTCGACGACGCCGGTCACCTTCTGGGTCGGCAACAATCACGGCGCCGCCCTCGTCAAGGTGGAGCCGCTGGATTAGACAAGCGAGGCTTTGCGAGCGCCCGCCCCATCCCAATGGGGCGGGCGCTTTCGTTTGCTGGGCTCCTGCCGCATCGCCTCGGTCTGCTGTGCCTGCAACATTCCGCTATAAAGGGGCCGCTTCAATTGGTTAGCGCTCCATGCACGAAACAGACGTCATCGTCATTGGCGCCGGAGCGGCCGGCGTTGCGGCCGCGCAGAGGCTTGCGGCAAGCGGACTGTCCGTGGCCGTGCTGGAAGCACGCAACCGCATCGGCGGCCGGGCATGGACGGCGCATATATCGGGCCTGCCGCTCGATCTCGGATGCGGGTGGCTGCATTCGGCCGATGAGAACGAGTGGAGCGCAATCGCCGAAAAGCTCGGCCTGGCGATCGATCCGACGCCGCCGCCGTGGAGCAGGCGCGCGCTCGAGGCCGGCTTCCCGCTGGCGGAACAAAGCGACTACGCGGCTGCCTGGGCGCGCTTCTACGGCCGGCTGGCAGAGGCGGCAGAGGCAAAGACGGATCGGCCTGCGTCCGACTTCCTCGAGCCGGGATGCCGCTGGAACGCGCTGTTGAACGCGCTCAGCTCCTACATCAACGGCGTCGAACTCGATCGGCTCTCGGTTGCCGACTTCGGCAATTATCACGACAGCGGCGTGAACTGGCGCGTCGTCGCGGGCTACGGCAGGCTGGTCGAGACCTACGCGCGCGGGCTCGACGTCACGTTGGAATGTCCCGTGACCTTGCTCGATCATTCCGGCCGACGCGTACGGGCCGTGACGGCGCGCGGCGAGATTATCGCCCGCGCCGCCGTCATTGCGGTGCCCCCGAGCGTGCTTGCGTGTGGGGCCTTGCGCATCGAACCGGCGCTGCCGGACAAGCTCGAAGCCGCCCATGCGCTCCCGCTCGGCCTCGCCGACAAGCTCTTCCTGCGCATCGACGAGCCGCACGACTTTCCTGCGGAGGCGCGCCTGTTCGGTGCGACGGACCGCGTGACGACCGGCAGCTATCATCTGCGCCCGTTCGGACGGCCGGTGATCGAAGGCTATTTCGGCGGCGACTTCGCGCAGGAGCTCGAGAACGAGGACGCGTTTGCGTCCTTTGCCATCGAGCAGATCGCGGCCCTCCTGGGCAACAACATGCGCAAGCGTCTGCATCCGCTCGCGGCATCGGCCTGGCGCCGCGACCCGTTTGCGCGCGGCTCCTATTCGTACACCAAGGTCGGGCACGGCCACGCGCGGGCAGCGCTCGCGGCGCCCGTCGACAATCGCCTGTTCTTTGCCGGCGAAGCCTGCTCGCTCAACGATTTTTCCACCGCGCACGGCGCCTATCGCACCGGCGTGAAGGCGGCCGACGACGTGATGAGGATACTGAGCGGGTCAGCCATCGAGCGACGCGCCGGCGTGCGCTAACCAGAGGCCCGTCGGACCACGGCCGACCAACAGATTGTTAACGGTTTCTTTCTAGCCTCCCCGGCAGCGGGCGGAGGATCGAAGAGTGGCACTGACCGATTCGGAGGACGTCGAGCGTTCTCGGATGCGGATCTTCGTCGCCGCCCGGTTGGCGCGCGCCCGCACCTGGCTGAGCGACGGCAGCGACCGCTCGCTGGCACAGCGCACCGCCGGCACCGCGTTCCTGATCCGCGTCGCGAGCGCGGGGCTCCTCTATCTGTCGCAAGCGGTCCTCGCGCGCTGGATGGGCAGTTTCGAGTTCGGGATTTATGTCTATGTCTGGACCTGGGTGCTGCTGATCGGGACGCTCGCCGACTTCGGCCTGGCGATCGCGGCGCAACGCTTCATCCCTGAATATGCCGAGCGCAAGGCCTTCGATCTCCTGCGTGGCTTCCTGATCGGAAGCCGTTGGCTGGTCATCGCGATTGCCACCGCCATGGCGGCGCTCGGCGCCCTCGGCGTCGCCTTGATCGAGCCGTGGCTGGACCGGTATCTCGTGGTGCCGCTCTATCTCGCCTGCGTGTCGCTGCCCTTCTACACGCTGAGCAGCATGCTGGACGGCATCGCCCGTTCCTACAACTGGATCGATCTCGCCCTGGTGCCGCCCTATATCGGCCGGCCACTCGTCCTCATCGCCGTCATGGGGCTGGCCCACCTCGCCGGCCTGCCGGCGGACGCCACCACCGCCATGCTGGCGGCGGTGATTGCGACCTGGGTCAACGCCATCATTCAGCTTGTCATGCTGGACCGTCGTTTGCGGACCAAGGTCGCGCGCGGCCCCAGGGCCTATGCGATCCACACCTGGTTCAGGACCGCGATCCCGATCTTCATGGTCGGGAGCTTCTACCTGCTGCTCACCTATGCGGACATCCTGGTGCTGCAACAGTTCCGGCCGCCCGACGAGGTCGCGGTCTACTACGCGGCCGCCAAGACGCTGGCGCTGGTGGCGTTCGTCAATTTCTCCGTTGCAGCGGCGGCGACCCACAAGTTCACCGAATATCACGTGGCGGGCGACCGCGAACGGCTGGCCGCCTTTCTGGCGGATGCGATTCGCTGGACGTTCTGGCCTTCGCTCGCCGCGACCGTTCTCATCCTCGCGCTCGGCAAGCCTTTTCTCTGGCTGTTCGGGCCGCAGTTTGTCGACGGCTATGCGCTCATGTTCATCCTGGCCGCCGGGCTTCTGTCGCGCGCCGCCATCGGACCGGTGGAGCGCTTGCTCAATATGCTGGGCGAGCAGCGCGCCTGTGCACTGGTCTATGCATTCGCCTTTGCCGGCAATCTCGGCCTGTGTATCCTCCTGATTCCACGCTTCGGCGCGACCGGTGCCGCGATCGCCACCTCGTCGGCCATTGTCGTCGAATCGACGCTCTTGTTCTTCGTCACCAAGCGCAGGCTCGGCCTGCATGTGCTGATATGGCGCCGGTCGCGCTGAAGCATTTTCGGGCGAAGTGGGTTCGCCCTACGTGGCAGCAAACCGCCATGCACATCGCCTCCGCGGCCACCGCCAAATCCACCGCCCCGACCCGGGTTGAATGGCGACCGTTCGCGACGCTTGCCGCGATCGCGCCGCAATGGCGGGCGCTCGCCGCGCGCGCGCTCGAGCCGAACGTGTTCTACGAGCCGGCTTTCGCCCTTCCCGCAGCATCCGTCTGGGGCCACGCTCTGGGCGCCGGGCTCGTGTGGTCGCACACGGATCGCCTCATCGGCCTGTTTCCGGCTCGCATCGAGCGCCGCTACGGCCTGCCGGTGCTGGTCGGCTGGACGCATCCCTATGGGCCGCTTGGCACGCCGCTGGTCGATCGCGATGACGCCGAAGCCATCGTTACGGCGTGGCTCGATTACGTGGCCGCGGGCGACGAACTGCCGTTCCTGGCGATCCTGCCCCTTGTGCCCGAACAGGGATTGTTCGCGACCGCGCTGGCGGCCGCGCTCGCCCGCCGGTCATTGCCAAGCGCGCTGTTTGGACATCATCGCCGCGCCCTGCTGGCCCCCGGCGATGACCGCGTCCAGTACGTCGAACAGTCGATCGGAGCCAAGAAACGCAAGGAGCTGAGACGCCAGCGCCACCGGCTGGCAGATCTTGGCACCCTCAAGATCGACCACACCACCAACGCCCCGCTCATCGCCGAGGCCCTGGGCGATTTTCTCGATGTGGAAGCGCACGGATGGAAAGGCCGTGCCGGCACCGCCGCCGCCAACCACGAGGACATTTCCCGCTTCATCGACAGCGCCGTGGCCGAGCTCGCGGCGGAAGGCAAGGCCCGCATCGACCGCTTGCGCATCGACGGCCAGACGGTCGCCGCGGCGGTGACGTTGCGCAGCGGGGCAAGCGCCTGGACCTGGAAGATCGCCTACGACGAGGCGTTCGCGCGTTCCTCGCCGGGCGTGCAGCTGATGATCGAGCTCACCGAAGCGCTGCTTGCCGACGCCTCGATCGCCGCGGTCGATTCCTGCGCCACCGCTGATCACCCGATGATCGATCACCTGTGGCGCGAGCGGCTTGCACTCGCGGACCACCTCATCGCCGTGCGCCCGGCCCCGTTCGCGTTTCCCCTCGCCTGCCGCCTCGAAGCGCTGCGCCGCACCGCGATCGGCACTGCCAAGACGTTGCGCGACCGGATGCGTTCGCGGACCGGGATAATCCCTCCCTTCCGCGGAAAGGACTAAGATCACGCCCGCTCCCGCAACAGCCGGCGAATGATCTTTCCCGTCGTCGTCATCGGCATGCTGTCGATGAAGGCAACTTCGCGCGGGTATTCGTGCGCCGAGAGCCTTGTCTTGACGAAGGCTTGAATATCGGCGGCGAGCGCGTCCGACGGCGCCTGGCTGTCCTTGAGCACGACGAAGGCCTTGACGATCTCGGTGCGCACCGGGTCGGGTTTCCCGACGACGGCGGCGAGCGCCACCGCCGGGTGGCCGATCAGGCAGTCCTCGATCTCGCCCGGCCCGATGCGGTAGCCGGACGAGGTGATGACGTCATCGTCACGGCCCACGAAGTGGAAGTAGCCGTCCTCGTCGGTGCAGCCCTGGTCGCCAGTCGTCATCCAGTCGCCGACGAATTTTTCCGCCGTCGCCTCGGGACGTCGCCAATATTCGAGAAACATCACCGGATCCGGCCGCTTGATGGCGATCTGGCCGAGCTCGCCAGGCGCCGCCCGCGAGCCATCGGAACGGATCACCGCAACCTCGTGGCCCGGCACCTGCTTGCCGATGGCGCCCGGTCGCGACACCGCGATCATCGCGCATGAGGCGACCACCAGGTTGCATTCGGTCTGGCCGTAGAACTCGTTGATCGCCACGTCGAGCGCCGACCTGCCCCACTCGAGCGTCTCGGCGCCGAGTGCTTCGCCGCCCGAGCCGATGGTGCGCAGTCTGATGTCGTGGCGCCCGCGCGGGCTCGGTGCGGAGCGCAGCATGCGCAGCGCCGTCGGTGGAATAAAGGCGTTGCGCACTTGGCAACGCGCCATCAAGGCGAAGGCTTCCTCGGGATCGAACTTCTCGAACCGGCGCGCCACCACCGGCACGCCGAACAGAAGGCTCGGCAGCAGGCAGTCGAGCAGGCCGCCGGCCCAGGCCCAGTCGGCCGGCGTCCAGAACCGGTCGCCGGCCTGCGGAAAGAAGTCGTGCGGCATCTGGATTCCCGGAACATGCCCGAGCAGCACCCGATGCGCGTGCAGCGCTCCCTTGGGCGGCCCGGTGGTTCCCGACGTGTAGATCATCATCGCCGGATCGTCGGCCGAGGTGTCCTCCGCCGTGAACTCGGGCGCGGCGCGCTCAAGCATGTCGGCGAGGCTGGCGGCGCCGTCGCCGGCGCCGTCGGTGGACAGGATCAGCTCGAGCGGCAGCTCGGCGCGGATTTCGCCGAGCTTGGCGAGGCACTGCGCATTGGTCACCAGCGCCCTGGCACCGGAATTCTGCAGGCGGTATTTGATCGCCTCGACGCCGAACAGCGTGGCGAGCGGCAGCGCGATCGCCGCAAGCTTGTAGATGGCGACGTGGAGCGCGGCGACTTCGGGGCTTTGCGGCAACAGGATCGCCACCCGGTCGCCGCGCGCAATGCCGTGCCCGCGCAGCGCGTTGGCCAGGCGGTTCGACGTCTCCTTGAGCCAGCCGTAGGTGACCTCCTCAGGCACGCCGTCCGGCCGCACGTGCAGGATGGCGAGCCGCCGCGGATCGCGGTCCGCCCACGCGTCGCACACCGCAACGCCGATATTGTAGCGCGCCGGAATCTCCCAGCGGAACGCGCGGGAGAGCGCGCCATAGTCGCGAAGGTCAGGAAGGAGGCTCACGCAGCGCGAAGCTATCGACAGGCGCTGGCCACGTCCAGCACAGGAGGCATTGCTTCGATTATCCCCGCTTCTCGTCGGGCGTGGCGAGGATCAGGGCCCAGAACACCCGGTATTTGGTGCCGGGCGCGTACACGGCGGCGATGCCCATATGGGTCGCGCCCTTGAGCAGCATATTGGCGCGGTGGTGCGGGGAATCGCGCCAGCCGGAAAAGGCCTCGGCGATGGTGTGGTAGCCGGCCGAGATATTCTCCGCCGCCACCTGGGCGTCGAATCCCGATCGCGCCATGCGTCCCTTGAAGGCTCCGGAGACGTCATGATCGATCTTGTTGCGGGCCGCCATGGCCTGCGCCTGGTCCTGCGCGAGCTTCATCAGCGTCGGATCGAGCGTGACCGTGGCCAGACCGTTGTTCTGCCGGTAGTTGGAGATCATCGCCGCGGCGGCCTGGGCATCGAGCACGGCGCCCGCCTCGGCGAGGCTGCGATAGAAGCCGGGCTGGCTTACGGTCGGCGCCTGGTCGGCGGCACAGCCGGCCAAGCCGGCGAGCGCGAGCGCCAGCACCACGTTGCGAATGACGGCCGCCGGGGCCGGACGCGGTAGATTCATCGGCTGCCTATCCCCCGATCCGCCGACGTTTGCACACGGAACAATGACCAAAAGGTGAACGTCATGCCTGATCCGGTTTCGCCTCGTCGTGCGGCGGCGCCGGCGCGCCCGCTCCACCGTTGCCGAGAAGGCGCACCTCGTGTTGCGGATACGGAATCTCGATTCCGGCGGCGCGAAAGCGGCGCAGGATCTCGAAATGGATGTCGCTCCGCACCGGCAGGCTGTTGTCGACGTGTGCCACCACGCAGCGCAATTCGAATTCCAGCGCGCTGTCGCCGAGCGCCACCAGATAGGCGCGCGGCGGCGGCGTACCCACCACCAGCGGATGATCGCGCGCGCAACCGAGCAGGACCTCGCGCACTTGCTCCGCATCGCTGCCGTAGGAGACTCCGACCTTGCAGATGATGCGGCCTGAAGGATTGCCGTGCGTCCAGTTCTTCACCACGCCGGTGATCAGCTCCGAGTTGGGCACGATGACGCTGGCGCGGTCGAACGTCTCGATCTCGGTGGCGCGCACGCTGATGCGCCGCACATAGCCTTCCTCGCCCTTGACCACGATCGAATCGCCGACGCGGATCGGCCGCTCGGCCAGCAGGATCAGGCCGGAGACGAAGTTGGACACGATCGACTGCAGCCCGAAGCCGATACCGACCGACAGCGCGCCGGCAATCAGCGCGATTTTCTGCACGTCGATGCCGAGCTCGGCGAGCGCAAAGGTGAGCGCGGCGATGACGCCGACATAGCCGATGATCGTCGACACCGATAGCTGCAGGCTCGGCTCGAGCCCGGTGCGCGGCAGAAAGCGCGTCTGCAGCCAGCGTTGCGTGGCGCGCGTCGCCAGCACGCCGATGAGGAGAACCGCGAAGGCGCCGAGAATGGCGGTGAGCGAAATCGTGATGTCACCGATGTGGAAGCCGAACATGGCGCCCTGAACGGCGCCGAACACGTCGCCAGTAAACATTCCGGAGCGGCCGAGAATCGGCATGATCGCGATCAGCACCAGCACGATGCGCACCAGGGCCGACAGGATCGTACCGATCAGCTCGACGCCACGCGGGCCGATACCGAAGGTTGCCGCAATGGCGCGGCCGCGCGGCGTGTCGCCGGTGATGACTTCGGTGAACAGCGCGTCGGTGAAGACGAGGCAGATGGTGAGCGCCGCCAATACCGCCAGCACGGTCAGCAGGCGGCCGGCCAGGAAGGCGGCGAAACCGATATAGCCGAGCGCCAGCGACACCAGGATGGCGGCAACGACCAGCCATGCGGCCGCCCGGATCCATTGCGCGCGCGGCATTGCTGCCGCAGTCGCCTGATCGGCGGCCTCGTTCACGCGCAGCAGCGTATTGGCCACGATCGCCACCACAAGCACGGCGAACAGCGCGCTGGTCGCGATCGTCAGCGACACCGGCGCTACGACGGCCTGATGGATGATGTTGAGAAAGATCGCGGCGCCGAACACACGCGCCGCCCAGGCGAAGCGCTTGGCAAGCCCGCGCGCCGTGGTGTCGTCCACCGGGACGAGGCGGCGCGAAGGCTCGCCGGGCGCCAGCAGCCCGGCGGCGACCCCGTGGCCGAACGAGGCCACCGCGACCGCGGCAACCAACCCCTTGCCGATCTCCCAGATGCGTGGCGGAAGAAGGCCGCAGGCGTCGAATACCAGGAGGACCGCAGCGGCACAGAGCGGCGCCGTCAGCCCCACTTGGAACGTGCTGACCAGCGCCGCGACCGCCTTGACAAAGCGCGTATCGGCGCGCGGTACGAAAGCGCGCCGCCGCCACCAACGCACGAAGGCGGTCCCGGCGACTGCCAAGGCAATCAGCGTGATGCCGGCGAGAATGATGCCGCTCACGCCGCCGGTCGCATATGCGGAGCTCCACCAGGATTCGGTCAAGAAGACGAGGCTGCGACCCTCCCGCGAGGCCGCCGCTGCCACGTCCTGCCAGAAGGAAAGCTGCAGCGCGCTCGTGGTCCGTTTGAACAGGCGCTGGGTGAAGAGGGCGCGGCGGCGATTGGTGATGCGGTCGCTGAGCTGATCGGCGCGCAGCGACAGCAGCTTCACCTGCTTCAAGGCTGCATCGAGCTCGCCGTGAGACTTGTCCAGGCGGTCGCGCTCGGCCGCAATGGCCGGGTCTTCCCGCGGCGCGCCCGCCTCCGGAGCATCGCCGAGCTGTTTGCGCCGCGCATCCGTGTCGGCGAGCTGCGGCTCGATCGCCTCGATCCTGCTCCTGATCTCGTCGCGGGCGGCGGCGACGCGGTCGCGCAACTCGGCGAGGTCATCATCGCCGAGCCCTTCGCGGCCGATGGTCGCTTCGATCTGGCCGAGCTCGAGCTTGAGCGGCTCGAGCGAGACGAGCGGCGCCGGCTGGGCGAGGGCCTGCGTGCAGGCGAGCGCGATCAGCGCCGCGATGGCGAAGGTCAGCGCGCACAC
>JBJMSU010000171.1:0-14417 GCA_045801465.1 Xanthobacteraceae bacterium
ATCGTCCTCGGAAGTCGCCCAGATCGGCACGATCTCGGCGAACGGCGATGCCGCCATCGGCAAGATGATCGCACAGGCGATGCAGAAGGTCGGCAACGAGGGCGTCATCACGGTCGAGGAGAACAAGTCGCTCGAGACCGAGGTCGACATCGTCGAGGGCATGAAATTCGACCGCGGCTATCTCTCGCCCTATTTCGTCACCAATGCCGAGAAGATGACCGCGGAACTCGAGGACGTCTACGTCCTGCTGCACGAGAAGAAGCTGTCCGGCCTGCAGGCGATGCTGCCGGTACTTGAAGCCGTGGTGCAATCGGGCCGCCCGCTTCTCATCATCGCCGAAGACGTCGAGGGCGAGGCCCTGGCCACGCTGGTCGTGAACCGTCTTCGCGGTGGTCTGAAGGTCGCCGCCGTCAAGGCGCCGGGATTTGGCGATCGCCGCAAGGCGATGCTGGAAGACATCGCGATCCTGACCGGCGGCCAGCTGATCTCCGAAGAACTCGGCATGAAGCTCGAAAGCGTCACCGTCAACATGCTGGGCCGCGCCCGCAAGGTCGTGATCGACAAGGAAAACACCACCATCGTCGACGGCGCCGGCAAGAAGAAGGACATCGAAGCCCGCGTCGGCCAGATCAAGGCGCAGATCGAGGAAACGACCTCCGACTACGACCGCGAGAAGCTGCAGGAGCGGCTCGCCAAGCTCGCCGGCGGCGTTGCGGTGATCCGCGTCGGCGGCGCCACCGAGATCGAGGTCAAGGAGAAGAAGGACCGCGTCGAGGATGCGCTCAACGCCACCCGCGCGGCGGTCGAGGAGGGCATCGTGCCGGGCGGCGGCGTCGCGCTCTTGCGCGCCAAGAAGGCGATCGGCCGGCTGCAAAACGACAACTCCGACATCCAGGCCGGCATCAACATCGTGCTCAAGGCGCTCGAAGCGCCGGTGCGGCAGATCGCCGAGAACTCGGGCGTCGAGGGCTCGATCGTGGTCGGCAAGATCCTCGAGAACAAGTCGGAGACGTTCGGCTTCGACGCGCAGAAGGAGGAGTACGTCGACCTGGTCGATGCCGGCATCATCGATCCGGCCAAGGTCGTGCGCGCGGCGCTGCAGGACGCGGCTTCGGTCGCCGGCCTGTTGATCACCACCGAGGCAATGGTCGCCGAGCTGCCCAAGGAGCCGGGCCCGGCGATGCCTCCCGGCGGCGGCGGCATGGGCGGCATGGGCGGCTTCTGATCCGTTCAAGGAAAGGCGTCAAACAAACGAAGGGCGGCCGCAAGGCCGCCCTTTAACGTTGCCGAAATTTCGGCGGCGTCCCGGCTGGCGTCCCTCAACGCGACAGGAAGGGCTGCGACGCCGGGAACGGGATGAACCCGTCCCGGTTGGGCATTCTCACCTTGGGCAGCGACTGCGCGTCGAGCACGTCGTGCGTCGCGATGATTCCGTTCCGATGGAGGATGTACGCGGAGACCGCATAGACTTCGTCGCTGGTCAGCGATTTCGATTCCTGAAACGGCATCGCGCGCCGGACGTAGTCGAACAGCGTCGTCGCATAGGGCCAATAGCTCCCGACCGTCTTCAGCGGGGCCTTGTCGGGTGCGAGCGATCCTGCTCCGCCGACCAGCGGGTCATTCGGGCGCCCCGCCGCGTTCTCGCCGTGGCAGGCCTGGCACTTCGCGGCGTAGATCGCTTCGCCCTGCGCAGCCGTGCCGCTGCCGGGCGGAAGGCCGGTGCCGTCGGGTCCGATGCTGATGTCCCACGGCGCGATATCGGCGGGCGCGATCGGTTGTCCCAACTGCGCTTGCGCGGACGCGGCGGTTGGCACGCCGATGGTGATCGCCGCGGCGAGCGCGAGGCGTTCAAGCATACGCATTGGTCGCCTCCCCCTTGTCGTCGATCCGCCAGCTGGCGATGGCATTGTAGTGGTAGACCCCGCGCAGGCCGCGTTCGGCGGCGAATTGCGCGCGCGTCGGCTGCACCATGCCGGCGTCGTCGGTGGCGCGGCTTTGCAGCACGGCCGGGCCTCCGTTCCACTGCCACGGCGCGCGGAAACGCACCGGCGCCTTGGGCAGGATCGGGCCCTGCAAGGCCGCGGGCGCCCAGCTTTGCCCGCCGTCGGCCGACACGTCCACCTGCCGGATGCTGCCGTTGCCCGACCAGGCAAGCCCGGAAATTTCATAGAACCCGGCGCCCTTCAACGTCATGCCCGGTGACGGCCGCGTGATGACGGATTTCACCTCCATCGGAAACACGAACTGCCAAGCCTTCCCGTCTTGGCGCAGCACCGTGTACTTCGAGGTTTCGTCCTTGGTCATCGCCGGCTCGGTGACGAGCTTGATGCGGCGCAGCCATTTGACGTTCATGTTGCCTTCGAAGCCGGGCAGCAAGAGCCGCACCGGATAGCCGTTCGAAGGCCGTATCCGCTCGCCGTTCTGGTAGAGGCACACGAGCGCATCGTCCATCGCCTTGGCCAGCGGGATGCTGCGGCTCATCGCGGCGGAGTCCGCGCCTTCGGCGATCAGCCAGCGCGCCGACGGCTCGACGCCGGCCTCATCGAGGAGCGTCGCCAGCCGCACGCCGGTCCATTCCTGGCATCCGATAAGGCCGTGGATGGCGGCAATGCCGAGCGGCTGCGCCTGCGGCGCGTTGAGCGCCTGGCTGTTGCCGGCGCATTCGATGAAGGCGATGCGCGATTGCATCGGGTAGCGCGACAACGCCTCGATCGTGAACACGAGCGGCCGCTTCACCAAGCCATGAATCACCAGTCGGTGCGCAGCGGGATCGATGTCGGGGATGCCGGAATGGCTGCGCTCGAAGTGCAGCCCGGACGGCGTGATCATGCCGTCGAGCAGGTGCAGCGGCGTGCGCGCGGCGCCGATGCCCTGTGTCGCCGGATTGGGCGGGGCCGGAATAGCCCGCACGACCTTGTCCTCGAAGCGGGAGGGTTGACTGTAAGGTGCAAAACCGGCGCCGGGCGCCTTCATCCAGGGCTGGACGGGCAGGGGCTCCGCCAATGCGCCCGAAACGCCGGCGCCTGCCGCGCCGGCGCCGAATGCGCCTTCGAGGAAGACGCGGCGGCTGAGAATTCCGTTCCCGGCAACCGGATCGTCCGGTTGTTGCTTGTCAATCGTGCCCATGATCTGTCGCTCCCTTTGCGGCCATTCTCTGCGTTTCAGGTCGTGCTGTCGCGGCACGGCGTTTCTATCCTGTCGAGCAGATTATCGACGATCGCGTGAAACTTTGTCCACGGCGCTTCGCGGTCGCTCTGGTTGCGGACGATGATCGAATTCCCGGCGTAGAATTTCTCGTACAGCATGTGGCGGCCGGCGAATTCCGAGCCCACCACATCCCAGCTCGGCGGCCTTGAGCGCGAACAGATCGGCGATCGTCTGCGCACCGTGGCGAAACGCCGGATGGCGGGTGACGTCGTCCACCCGTTCCGAGCCGATATACACGACCCGCCCGTCGCGCATGCGCTCGAGCTTGTCTCGTCCAGTGGCCAACATCTTAGAGGATCTCCGCAGGTTCAAGGGCGTGGGAGTTGGTCTATATTAGAGTCCGCCTCGGCATGCGGCCAAGCTCGCGCCATCATCAGTTGGCCTCATTGCATTGTCGAGCAAAGCGGGGAGGGAAGCCGTGAAGCGCAGCGTATTGTGGTCGATCCTGAGTGCCTTGGTGATCTCGGCAGCGCCGGCTGCCGGCCAGGAGCAGAAAGTGAGCGAAGTCCGCCGCGTCGTGACGAAAATCGATGCGTCCGGCAAGGCGGTGGTGATGTTCGATGCTCGCGTGCCGATGAAGAGCTTTCGCTCGCCCAATCCGGCCGGCGACATGTGGATCAGCGAAAAGGGTCCGCCCGACTTTTCCTGGACTGAAGATCGCGCCAACATCAAGATCGGCCTGGTGCCGCCAAAGAACGGCAACGTGTTCCGCATCGTCGACTTCGTGCCCATCAATCCCGAAGTGGAAAAAGGTGACATCAACCTGATGATGAAGGTGGTCGGCGATCATGCGCCGGCAAAGGGTTTGCCGCCTCGCCATCCGATGATGCACCGGACGCGCAGCCTCGATTATGCGATCATTATGTCGGGCGAAATCGACATGCTGCTGGACGAAGGCGAGGTTCACCTCAAGGCCGGCGACGTCGTGGTTCAGCAGGCGACCAATCACGCCTGGATCAATCGTGGCAAGGAGATCTGCCGCATTGCGTTCATCCTGATCGATTCGGAGGAGCCCTGATCGCCCGGCGCGATTGAGCGACGATGGAGAGCCCCATGAACAAGCCGAGCGATCCGCGCGCCCCCTTCCGGCTCGAGGCCGTGCACCCCAGGCCCGAGGAGGCGCACCGGATGCCCTATGCGCCGGCCGTGCGCATCGTCGGCGCGTGCGATCTGATGTTCATCTCCGGCGCCACGCCGTCGCCGCTCTATCACGATCATCCGCACCGCGACGAGGAGCACGTGCATCCGCACGCGATCGAGCAGCAGACGCGCAACGCCATGGAGGCGATCAGGTCCATACTCGATGCGGTAGGGGCATCCTGGAAGGACGTCGTGAAGGTGACGAAGTATTTGACCGACATTCGCGACTTCGACGGCATGCATCGGGAGATGAATGCCTATTTCGGCGATTGGCGGCCGGCGAGCACGACATTGTGCGTCAACCAGCTGAGCTCGCCGGGCGCCCGCGTCGAGCTCGACATGATCGTGGCGCTGCCGAAGTCGGGGAGTTAAGTTCAATATTGACCACGACTGCCTCACCCTGAGGAGGCCGCCGGAGGCGGCCGTCTCGAAGGGTGCTACTCAAGGCGTGCATGCAACTCGAGCGGCGAAGAAACAGTGGGAGTGCTTGGCCATCCTTCGAGACGGGCGCTACGCGCCCTCCTCAGGATGAGGGCCGTTGTCGCGGTAGGCTCGGAATAGCCGCTGTGGCTGCCGTGTTATTGTGAGGATCGACTAGGGAGACGACAATGGATCAACGCATCATCAATCTCTACGACCGGTTCACCCATGGCGGCATCAGCCGCCGCGATTTCCTCGACCGGCTGGCCGAGCTCGCAGGCTCGGCCGCGGCGGCGGCGGCGTTGCTGCCGCTGTTGCAGAACGACTATGCCCGGGCGGCGATGATCCCCGCCGAGGATGCGCGGCTTGCCACCGAGCGCGTCGCCTACGATTCTCCCAAGGGCAAGATCAACGGCTACCTGGCGCGCGCGAAATCCAAGGGCAAGCGTCCGGTCGTTCTGGTCATCCACGAGAACCGCGGCCTCAATCCGCATCTCGAGGATGTCGCCCGCCGCCTCGCGGTCGAAGGGTTTCTCGCCTATGCGGTCGACCTGCTGTCGCTGGTCGGTGGCACGCCGGAGAACGAGGATGCGGCGCGCGAGCTGCATCCCAAGATGAACCAGGACGACGCCGTCACGGCGCTGGTGGCGGCAGTGTCGTTCCTCAAGAGCCATCCGGAATCCACCGGCAAGGTGGGGGCGGTCGGCTTCTGTTTCGGCGGCCTGATGATCAATCGCCTGGCAGCCTCCAGCCCGGAGCTCGACGCCGGCGTGGCCTACTACGGCCGGCAGGTTCCCGCCGCCCAGGTGCCCAACATCAAGGCGTCGCTCCTCCTGCACTACGCCGAGAACGACGACCCGGTGAATTCCGGCATCGCCGCCTACGAGGCGGCGCTGAAGGCCAACAACAAGAAGTACACGATCCACGTCTATCCGGGCACGCAGCACGCCTTCAACAACGACACCGGCGCGGCGCGCTACAACAAGGCGGCGGCCGATCTCGCCTGGGAGCGGACCCTGGCGTTCTTCAAGGAGACCCTCGGCGCACCACCCAAGGCGGCGTGATGGTGCAGCTCAGTTCGGCGCTCCGGCTGCCCTGCTGCCTGCTTAGCGGAAGAAGTGCTTGTAGGCTGCCGACAGCGCGTTGCTGTCGAGGTTGTTTGTCTGCAGGTAGGCTGCGGTTCGCCGGACCCAAGCCTTTTGCGAATCGACCACCTTCTTGAAGAAGGGATCATGCGACTGCTCGGCAATAACCTTGTCCCAGGCAGCCAATTGATCGGCGAGGACCTTATCCCCGGTTTTGACGACGTTCACGCCGCGCTTCTTGATTTCGTCGAAATCCTTCGAGTAGCGTTCATACGCCATTCCGAGCATGTCGGTACCGGACGCGAAGGCGGCCCATTTCAGGATGGCCTTCATTTCGGAAGGCAGTGCTTCGTACCTTTGCCCGTTGAAGATGACTTCGAACGCTTCCACCGACTGATGATGGCTTCCCATCATGTAGAATTTTGCGACGTCCGGAAGACCGAGCAGCAGGTCGGATGACGGATTGTTGAATTCCGCTCCATCCAGCAGACCGCCGTCCATGGCGCGCACGACTTCGCCGCCGGGCAGGATCATCACCGAGGCGCCGAGCGTTTTGAACAGGTCCGCCGAGAGGCCTACCGTCCGGTACTTCATGTTCTTGAAATCTTCGCCGGTCTTGATCTCCTTCTGGAACCAGCCGAGCGGCTGGCTGGGCATCGGGAAGTACAGCAGGCCGACGAGGTTGAGCTTGAGGATGACGTTCACCAGTTCCTTGTACAGCGCCTCGCCGCCGCCGTAGTAGAACCAACCAAGCAGGCCATGGGAATCCCAGCCGAACGATGGCGCCGTGCCGAACAACGAGAACGCCTTGTGCTTGCCGTACCAATAGGCGCAGACGCCATGGCCGGCATCGAGAATGCCGGAATGGACCGCGTCCTGCATCTGGAAGGCGGGAACCACCGTACCGGCGGCAAGCACTTCGAGCTTCAGCCGCCGTCCGGTCATGTCGTTGACCTTCTTGGCGTAGTCGATCGCCATCTCGTGAAAGATGTCCTTGGTCGGCCACGTCGATTGGTACTTCCAGGTGATCGTCTGCGCGCGCGAGACCTGCGGCATGGCAATCGTCGCGGCACCGGCAGTGCCCGCAGCCAGCAGAAATCTGCGCCGCGACGTACGAGAGCTGCCGGATGTCATGCGCGTCGACCTTTCTCGGCAGCACGGCCCCCGAATGATGTGCCTTGCCGACGGGGGATCTGGCGACTTTTATACTGCCGAGTTCGAGACCAGAGAAGCAGGCGACAGGATATCGGTTGACGAAGGACTACTTCTCGAGAGCCGGGGTCTTCGGCACGGGTACACTCAACCGCCATACAGATAGGCCGGCAGCCACAGCGTCATCCCCGGCCACACATACATGATGACCATGCATAGGATGATGACCAGCATGTAAGGCATCATGCCGGCAAAGATCTGATTGAGCGTAACGTGCGGCGGCGAAACGCCCTTGAGATAGAACGCCGACATCGCGACCGGCGGCGACAGGAACGCCGCCTGCAGATTGACGAAAACCAGCGTGCCCCAGAGGATCGGATCGATGTTGAAATGCTTGAGGAGCGGCAGGAAGATCGGCACGAAAATGACGATGATCTCGGTCCATTCGAGCGGCCAACCGAGCAAGAAGATGATCACCTGCGACAGGATCATGAACTGCACGGGCGACATATTGAGCGACAAGACCCATTGCTCGACCAGCGCCTGCCCCCCCAGGATCGCAAACACCCCGGAAAACAGCGCCGAGCCGACGAACAACCAGCACACCATGGCGGTGGTTTTCGCCGTGAGGAACACCGCTTCCTTGGTGCGTTTCCAGTCCAGTGTCCTGGCGTGGAAGGCCAGCAGAAAGGCGCCGGCGGCGCCGACGCCGGCGGACTCGGTTGCGGTCGTTATTCCGAACAGGATGACGGCGAGAACGACGACGGTGAGGATCCCGAGCGGCATCACCGACGAGGTCAGGAGCTTCACGACCTCCAAGCGATCGGCGTCCATCTTCCGGTAGTAACGCACGAGCATCACGGCCGCAGCCAGGGCGCACAGCCCGAACCCATAATAGAAGCTGTCCGGCGGCCCTGCTTCGACGGGTGCGGCCGGGCTCGCACCGAGGCCGGGAGTCCCCAGTTGCTCCACGCCGGACACGGCGGCCTGGGCGGCTACCTGCTGATGAATGACGACGTACCACCACACCAGCCAGAGCGTGCCGGCGATCAACGCGAACGGGACGAGCGCGGCGCCCAGGTTCTTGACCAGGATCCAATAGCTGATGCGTCCTTCGTCGGTTTCGATCGCCTTGGCCCGCGCTGGAAATGCCAATGCCGACAGAAGGCCGACCAACATATTGCGCGAATACGCGGCCTGGAATTTCCGCATCCAGGCCGGCACCGGCACCCGCGTTTGTTCCTCCGGCAATCGCGGGGCGATGCTCGGGTTGATCATCGCCCAGCCCACGATATAGACGAGATAGAGCAACGCCAAAAAGAAGCCGGGAAACATCGCGGCCGCATAGAGCTTGACCACCGACTGTCCCGCAACCGCTGCGTAGACGATGATCATCACCGACGGCGGGATGAGGATGCCGAGGGTGCCGCCCGCCGTGATGACCCCGGAGGCGAGCTTGACGTCGTAGCCCGCGCGCAGCATCGGGTTGAACGCGATCACGCCCATCAGCACCACCACGGCGCCAACGAGACCGCTGGCGATTCCCCAAAACGTGCAGACGATCAGGGTGGCGACGGCCAGGGAGGCAGGTACATTCCGAAACGCGAGCTGAATCGAATAGAACATTTTGTCGACCAGCGCGCCGCGCTCCATCACGTAGCCCATGAGCACGAACAACGGGATGGAAATCAGCACGTCATTGGTCATCGCACCGTAGGTGCGCTGGACCATCAGATCGAACACCCGATTGTCGGTAAACGCTTGCGAGGGATCGTAGAACGCGATGTAACCGAAGACGATCCCGAGCCCCATGAGCGTAAATGCCGTCGGGAAGCCCATGACGATTACGACCACGATGAGCGAGAGCATCAACAGCCCGAGTGCGGGGTCGCTCATTTCTGCAGGTCTCCCCCCATACCGCGCTGGCGCGCGCTCTCGTCGATTTGGTGCGCGCGCGCGATCGCAATCTTACGCGCTTCCTCATCGACATATGCGCTGTGCGCCAGCTGTTCCTCGACAACGTCGATCTCGGTGACGTCCTTCAGCCGGCTCGGCCATTGACCTGTCTTGATGCAGAAGATGCAGCGCACGATCTCGGCAATGCCTTGCAGCATCACCAGCATTCCGGCCAGCGGAATCATCGCCTTGAACTGGTAGACCGGCGGGCCTTCCGCCGTCACGGTCGAATGCTCGGCGATGCGCCACGAGTCGGCCGCGTAGTAGTATCCCGCGTAAATGAGCGCGGCGATTCCGGGGATAAAGAAAACGAGGTAAAGCGCGAGGTCGAGCGAGGCCTGCGTGCGCGGACGCATGGAGCTGTAGAGGAAGTCGCCACGGACGTGGGCGTTCTGCGCCAAAGTGTACGCCCCGCCGAGCATGAAGAACGTGCCGTACAGCATGTTTTCGGCATCGAAGATCCATGCCGTCGGCGCGTTCAGGATGTAGCGCTTGAACACCTCGGCGCAGACGACGAGCATCAGCGCGATGATGAGCCAGGCCACCGTCTTGCCGACCCAGGTGCTGATCTCGTCGATCGCGTACAGAAAGCGCTGGACGTTCATGCGTTAAGCCGCAGGAGAGGCGCGCGGGGAAATACAAAGCACCATCCGGCGCGCCACCGAATGGTGCTTTGCCACCTCTATCGTTCCGTCAAATTGGCTTCTTTGCGTTTGGCCCGAAGTAGTGCTCGAAGGCCATGCGTCGGCTCACGACGGTGTCCTGCTCCCATTGCGTCGCCCGCTTGGCGAACGCAAGCTGGGATTCGGCGATCTCCTTGAAAATCGGATTTTCCGCCGCCTTCTTCCGTACGACGTCGTCGTAGACCTCGAGCTGCCGCTTGAGCACCGGATCCGGCGTCTTGTAGAACTTGACATTGTCCTTGGTCTGCAGCTCGACGTAGTCCTTCGAGTATCGATCGATCGCTTTCCACTGCATGTCCTGCGAGGCCGCCTCGACCGCATTGGCGATGATCGCCTTCAGCTTGTCCGGCAGCGAATCGTATTTCGTCTTGTTGAACGTGATTTCGAACTGCTCGGCATTCTGGTGATAGCTCTGCAGCATGCAGATTTTCGAGACGTCGGCGAAGCCGAGCGCGCGGTCCGACGAGGCATTGTTGAACTCGGCTGCGTCGAGCAGGCCGCGATCGATCGCCGAGACGATCTCGCCGCCCGGCAGCGCATTCACGGCGGCGCCCAGACCCTGGAAGACGTCGATGGAGATGCCGACGGTGCGGAATTTGAGGCCCTTGAAGTCATCGACCTTGGTGACCGGCTTCTTGAACCAGCCGAGCGGTTGCGTCGGCATCGGCCCGTACGGGAAGGAGACGACGTTCGCTCCGACCGATGTGTACAGCTTCTCCAGAAGCTCCTTGCCGCCGCCGTACTTGTGCCAGGCCAGCAGCATGTTGGCGTCCATTGCATAGCCCGGGCCCGATCCCCACAGCGCCAGCGCCGTCTGCTTGCCGTAGTGGTAGACGAGCACGCCGTGACCGCCGTCGAGCAGTCCCTTCGACACCGCGTCGAGCAACTGGAACGCGGGCACCACGGCGCCGGCGGGCAGCACCTCGATCTTGAGGTCGCCGCCGGTCATGTCGTTGACCTTCTTGGCGTAGTCGAGTGCGTATTCGTGGAAAATGTCCTTCGACGGCCAGGTGCTCTGCCAGCGCATACTGATTGGACCTTGCGCACTGACGATGGCGGGCGCAGCCACTGTGGCGGCGCCGGTAGCGCCCGCGGCCAGCAGGAATCTACGCCGGCTCGTCGACTCCGAAGCGATGGAACGTTGAGTTGTCATCAGGGCCCTCCCGAGGCTCATGCGTTGTTCTATCCGGCCGTGTCAGACAAACCGTCAGCAGCGGGCCGGTATTCCAGGAAAAGTCATAATTTGGCTGGCGTCATTCCACAAGCGGGTTTCGTGCTGAGCGTGCGGCCAAGCGGCACATCGGCTGTGTCAAGGTGAATCCAGGGTTCGCCGGCGCGCCGGCGATGCCGATGGCCCCCGATTGCCCCGCGAGCGCCGCGAACTTGCCCTCCGCCCTTCCCCATCCCGACTTTGCCAAAGGCCCAGTCGCGGTGTAATTGGCCCTTCGTCTAACCGTGCCGGTCCGAGTCGAATCCGGACGCGGCGAGGACGGCGACAACTCGTTCCGGTCCGCGGATACGCCTGCCGGCATCGCCAATCAGCAACAGGAGACCGCGCGTGACCGGCCTTGTCTCGACGCTCGCCACCATTTGGCGACTCGCCGCGCCCTATTTCTCCTCGGAGGATCGCTGGCCGGGGCGCATTCTGCTCGCCGCCGTGATCGCGATTCAGCTGGCACTGGTCGGCCTCGATGTCCTGTTGAATTATTGGAATGCGCGCTTCTTCAATGCCATCCAGGAAAAGAACTGGGACAGTTTCATCAGCGAGCTGATGTTGTTCTGCCTGCTCGCCGCCGCGTTCATCGTGCTCTCCGTGTACGGGCTCTATCTCAATATGTGGCTTCAGATCCGCTGGCGCCGGTGGATGACGACCCGCTACCTCGCGCACTGGCTCGACGGCGCCAACCACTACCGCATGCAGCTTCTCGGCGATGCCGCCGACAATCCCGACCAGCGCATCGCCGAGGACATCCAGCTGTTCGTCGAGCGCACGTTGACGATCGGCATTGGACTGCTCAGCGCCGTGGTCTCGCTGGCGTCGTTTTTCGCCATCCTGTGGGGGCTTTCGGAAGCGGCGCCGCTGGCACTGTTCGGCGTGGAGTGGCGCATTCCCGGCTATCTGGTGTGGGCGGCGATGATCTATGCGGCCGTCGGCACGCTGCTGACGCACCTGATCGGCCGCGCGCTGATCGCGCTTAACTTTAACCAGCAGCGCTTCGAGGCCGATTTCCGCTTCAACCTGGTGCGCGTGCGCGAGAACTCCGAGCAGATTGCGCTGCTCCGCGGCGAGACGGCCGAACGCGACCGCCTGATGGACCGTTTCGGCGCCATCATGACCAACTGGCTCGCCATCATGTCGCGCACCAAGCAGCTCACCTTCTTCACCGCCGGCTACAACCAGGCCTCGGTCGTGTTTCCCTATGTGGTCGTCAGCCCGGCCTATTTTGCCGGCCATATCCAGCTCGGCGTCCTGACCCAGACGGCGTCCGCTTTCAACAGCGTGCAGACCTCGCTATCGTTCTTCATCAATGTCTATCGCCAGCTCGCCGAATGGCGCGCCGTGATCGAGCGGCTCGCCGGCTTCGACCGCGCGGTGGCGGCCGGCTGGCACGCGACGCAAACACCTCCCGTCGTCTCGCTCTCGCTCCGCCCGGACGCCAAGGCGATCGGGCTGGGCGATGTCACGGTCGACCTGCCGGCCGGCACGCCGCTGGTCGCGGTCCGGGATGTCGCGCTGCCGGCGGCCGAACGGGTGCTCGTCACCGGCCCGACCGGTTCCGGCAAATCGACCCTGTTCCGCGCGATCGCCGGCATCTGGCCGTTTGGTGCCGGCACCATTGCGGTGCCGGCGGGTGCCCGCGCGATGATGCTTCCGCAGCGGCCGTATTTCCCGGTCGGCTCGCTCGAAGCGGCGATGAACTACCCGGCCGTGCCCGGAACGTTCGAGGGCAGCCGGCTCGCCGAGGTGCTCGTCGCCGTCGGTCTTCCGGCTCTGGCGCTGCGCCTCGGCGAGCATGCCCACTGGAACCGCATGCTCTCGCTCGGCGAGCAGCAGCGCCTCGCGCTCGCACGCGCGATCCTGCTCGAGCCGGACTATCTGTTTCTCGACGAGGCGACCGCCTCGCTCGACGAGGCGTCCGAGGCGGCGCTCTATCGCCTGCTGCAGGAGCGCCTGCCGCGCACCGCCATCGTGTCGATCGGCCACCGCTCGACGCTGGGCGCGTTCCACCGCCGTCGCCTGGTGCTCGAACGCGAGGGCGACCGGCACCGCGTGCGCGAGCGCGAGCTTGTCGCGGCGGCGGAGTGAGCAGCTTGGCCTGGGCGTTATGCCCGGCCGGGCCAAGGCGAACAAAAGCAAAGACGTGGATGGCCGGGACCAGCCCCATGACGACGAAATGAAACGGGCGGCGGTTGGTTGAACCGCCGCCGGCCGCCGCGCCAACCCACGTGGCTAAAGCTTCAGGTTGGTCAGCCAAGTGAGATCGAACGACCCCTTGGCGATGAAGGCGCTGCCGCACCACCGCGACGTGCCGAGCGGGTCGCCGCCGCCGGGCAGGCCGCGCAGGTCGCCGGTGAGCACGAAGCATTCCTGCTTGCTCAGGTCGGTGTCGTGGAAGCGCAGGTCGAGCGTGAAGACCTGGATGAAAGCTTCAGCAAATGCTGCTTTTTTTGGGGAAAACGCCGTTGCAAAAATGATTGTAAGCGGCCGTTGCAAATAGGTCACATAATACCGCATCCGTTGGCTATTGGACGCGTTGAGAATTCACAGCAGGTACGGTTGTGGGGCCGAGCGGGGCGCTTCGGAGGCGCCGAAACAGGCCGGGCGTGGCGGCTGGCCGCGGCTCCCCGCACTCCACTGGGGTTTGACGATGATCCGTCAGGCCGCCTTCTTGCGATTGGCCTCGAGCCGGGAATCGACCAGGGCCACCGTCGCATCGATCACGGGGTCACGCAGGCCTTTCTGGGCGGCGATGAGCTGGACCAGCTTGTCGGCGCGTTCGATGTTGGGCACGCCATTGTTGAGGGCGCGCGCGGCCGACGACGGGCGAACGAGGCTTTCGGCGGCCGCGGCGTATTTTTCGAACGGGACCAGATCGTCGGGCGCCGCGCCGAGCTTGATGCACAGGTCGCGCACGAAGTTGTACACCGAGCGCGACGTTTCGATGTCACCATGCACGGCGTCCTTGATGTTGATCGCCCCGTCCTTGGTGACGCAGCGGTAATTGCCGGTCAGCAGCATCGCCCACTTGGCGAGCGGGACGAAGATGGAATCGTGGACCTTGAGCTTCACCGGCAGCTCGATCTTGCCATCGCCGGTATCGAAACGGATCGCCTCGATGTCGTCCTGCAGCTGCCGCAGGAGGGCGGTGTGCTTGTCGGAATCGAAGCGTGCGACCTTGAAATTGGTCGGCAGCGTAACCTGCAGCACGTTGACCTTTTCGTCCGGAGGCCGGATCGCCTGCGGGTCCGGACTGCACAGCGTCAAGAGCGCGGGATCGAAACTGTCCCATACGGTCGGGTCGGTATAGGCCGCTTTCAGCGGATCGGTAGTGAGGTTCGGGATCCGCTTCACGTAGGGCAGCGGCGGCATGTTCATGATCGACATGCAGGGAATCTTCGCCTTCGCCACGGCGTCGAGCAGCTCGCGCACGCCGGGCGAGCGGTACTGCGGCTCCTGCATCGCGAGGACCACCAGATCGAAGCCGTCGAGCTTCACTTCCCCCGGCGTCGCTGCCGAGAGCTTGCCCGGGAGCTTGCGCGAGTCGACCTCGAC